>DASYKC010000107.1:0-35134 GCA_035995885.1 Caldimonas sp.
CGACCGTCTTCGACTACCTCGGTGCCGAAGCGACGCTGGTCCTGCACGGCGAGATCGACGAGGCGCTGCAGCGCTTCTGGGCCGACACGCGCGAGCGCCACCGCTTTTTCCAGCACGACCGCGAGCGGCCAATCCTGGCGCCGGAGGCGCTGTTCCTGAAGCCCGAGGAGTTCTTCACTGCCTGCGGCGAGCACGCGCTGCTGTCGCTGCGCGGCAAGAGCGACGAGGCGCGGCCCTGGGCGACCGCCCTGCCCGACCTGAGCGTCGACCGCGGCGCGCCCGAGCCGCTGAATCGCCTGCAGAGCCACGTCGCGGCCACGCCGCATCGCGTCCTCATCGTCGCCGAGAGCGAAGGCCGGCGCGAGAGCCTGCTCGAGCTGCTGCGCGACAGCCGCATCGACCCGCCGAGCGTCGCGACGCTGGCCGAGTTCGAATCCGGCGCCGAGCGCTTCGCGATCGCGGTCGCGCCGCTCGCGCAAGGCTTCGCGGCGCGACCCGAAGGCGCCGGCGCCGACGACGCGCTCACGATCGAGTTCGTCACCGAGACCGAGCTGTTCGCAATGGCACCCGGCGCGCGCCGGCGCCGCCGCCAGGAGCTGACGAGCGACGTCAACGCGCTGATCAAGGATCTTTCCGAGCTCAAGGTCGGCGATCCCGTCGTCCACGTCAACCACGGCATCGGCCGCTACCTCGGCCTGACGACGATCGCGCTCGGCGGCGACGAAGCCGAGGCGGGCGAGTTCCTCCAGCTCGAGTACGCCGACAAGGCGACGCTCTACGTGCCGGTCGCGCAGCTGCACCTGATCGCGCGCTACACCGGCGTCAGCGCCGAGGAGGCGCCGCTCCACAAGCTCGGCTCGGGGCAGTGGGACAAGGCGCGCAGGAAAGCCGCCGAGCAGGTGCGCGACACCGCCGCCGAGCTGCTCAACCTGTACGCGCGCCGCGCGGCGCGCGAAGGCTTCGCGTTCCGCTTCCAGCCGCACGACTACGAGGCCTTCGCGGCGAGCTTCGGCTTCGACGAGACGCCGGACCAGCACGCCGCGATCCATGCGGTCATCCAGGACATGGTCTCGCCCAGGCCGATGGACCGCCTGGTCTGCGGCGACGTCGGCTTCGGCAAGACCGAGGTCGCGCTGCGCGCCGCCTTTGTCGCCGTCAACGGCGGCAAGCAGGTCGCGATCCTGGCGCCGACGACGCTGCTCGCCGAGCAGCACCACCAGAACATCGCAGATCGCTTCGGCAAGTGGCCGATCAAGGTGGCAGAGCTGTCGCGCTTCCGCTCGCCGAAGGAAGTCAAGGCGGCTCTCGAAGGGCTCGCCGACGGCACGGTCGACATCGTCGTCGGCACCCACAAGCTGCTCTCGGCCGATGTCAAGTTCAAGCGCCTCGGCCTGCTCGTGATCGACGAGGAGCATCGCTTCGGCGTCCGCCACAAGGAGCAGATGAAGGCGCTGCGCGCCGAGGTCGACGTGCTCACGCTGACGGCGACGCCGATCCCGCGCACGCTCGGCATGGCGCTCGAGGGCCTGCGCGACCTGTCGGTGATCGCGACCGCGCCCGAGCGGCGCCTGGCGATCAAGACCTTCGTCCGAGCCGAGGGCTCGAGCACGATCCGCGAGGCGGTGCTGCGCGAGCTCAAGCGCGGCGGCCAGGTCTACTTCCTGCACAACGACGTGCAGACGATCGAGCACCGGCGCGAGACCCTGCAGGCGCTCGTGCCGGAGGCGCGCATCGCCGTCGCCCACGGCCAGATGCCCGAGCGCGAGCTCGAGCGCGTCATGCGCGACTTCGTCGCCCAGCGCCACAACGTCCTGCTCTGCTCGACGATCATCGAGACCGGCATCGACGTGCCGAGCGCCAACACGATCGTCATCAGCCGCGCCGACAAGTTCGGCCTCGCCCAGCTGCACCAGCTGCGCGGCCGCGTCGGCCGCTCGCACCACCAGGCCTACGCCTACCTCATGGTCCCCGACGTCGAGGCGCTCTCGAAGGCGGCGGCGCAGCGGCTCGAGGCGATCCAGCAGATGGAGGAGCTCGGCTCGGGCTTCTACCTCGCGATGCACGACCTCGAGATCCGCGGTGCCGGCGAGGTGCTCGGCGACAACCAGAGCGGCAACATGATGGAGGTCGGCTTCCAGCTCTACAACGACATGCTCGCCGAGGCCGTGCGGTCGCTGAAGAACGGCCGCGAGCCCGACCTGCTGGCGCCGCTCTCGGCCGTGACCGAGATCAACCTGCATTCGCCGGCGCTCCTGCCCGATGCCTACTGCGGCGACGTCCACATCCGCTTGTCGCTCTACAAGCGGCTCGCGAGCGCGAGCAAGGCCGAGCAGATCGACGCGCTGCTCGAGGAGATCACCGACCGCTTCGGCAAGCTGCCGCCGCAGGCGCAGGCGCTCTTCGACGTGCACCGCCTGCGCGTCCTTGCCAAGGCCTACGGCATCGCCCGCATCGACGCCGGCGACAAGGTGACGACGATCACCTTCGCGCCGAATCCGCCGATCGAGGCGATCCGGATCATCGAGCTGGTGCAGAACAACCGCCACATCAAGCTCGCCGGCAACGAGAAGCTGCGCATCGAGCGGCCCGCCGCCGCGGTGCGCGACCGGGTCCAGCTCGTCCGCGACGTGCTGCGCTCGCTCGGCGCGCCGAAGATGCTGGAAGCGGCGTGAGCGGCGCCTCGCGCGAAGGCGCGTCCGCATTCGCGTCCGGTCTGGTCGTGCGCGGCTTCGTGCCGCCGCTGCGCCTCGCCGACTTCAGGCTGATCGCCTTCGACATGGACTCGACGCTGATCGCGATCGAGTGCGTCGACGAGATCGCCGACGTCGCCGGCAAGAAGGCCGAGGTCGCGGCGATCACCGAAGCGGCGATGCGCGGCGAGATCGCCGACTACAAGGAAAGCCTGCGCCGCCGCGTCGCGCTGCTGAAGGGCGTTCCCGCGGCGGCGCTGCAGCGCGTCTACGACGAGCGCCTGCGCTTCAGTCCGGGCGCCGAGCGGCTCGTCGCCGCGTGCAAGGCGGCCGGGCTGAAGACGCTCCTCGTCTCCGGCGGCTTCACCTTCTTCACCGACCACGTCCGCGACCGGCTCGGCTTCGACTTCACCCGCAGCAACGTCCTCGAGGTCGCCAGCGGCGCGCTGACGGGGCGGCTCGTCGACCAGCCCTGGGGCGACATCTGCGACGGTGCCGAGAAACGGAAGATGCTGCTCGAGACCTGCGCCGCGCTCTCGATCTCACCGGCGAAAGCGATCGCCGTCGGCGACGGCGCCAACGACCTGCCGATGATGGCCGCGGCCGGCCTCGCGGTCGCGTATCACGCCAAGCCGAAGGTGCGCGAGGCGGCGATGGTCGCGATCGACCAGGGCGGCCTCGACCGCCTGCTCGAAGTCGTCACGCCCTGAGGACGACGATGCCGTCGCGGTCGGCGTAGAGCCGGTCGCCGGGTCGGATCCAGACGCCCTGCAGCTGCACCGGAACGTCGCGCTCGCCCTGCTGGCGCTTCTCGGTCGGAATCGGGATCAGCGCGAGGGCGCGGACGCCGACCAGCGTCGCCTCGAGCTCGGCGGCATCGCGCACCGCGCCGTCGACGACGAAGCCGGACCAGCCGCTCTTCGCCGCCGCCGCGGCGACGTTGCCGCCGACGAGCGCGCGCCTGAGCGAGCCGCCGCCGTCGACGACGAGGACGCGGCCGTGGCCGGGCTCGTCGAGCGCGGCCTTGACGAGCGAGTTGTCCTCGAAGCACTTGACCGTCGCGACCTCGCCGGCGAATGCATGAACGCCGCCGTAGTCGCGAAAGACCGGCGGCAGGATGAAGAAGGTCGAGCCGACCTCGGCCTTGTGGACATCGCAGAGGTCGCAGGTCGAGAACGCGGCGAAAGGCGAGGTCATGGCGTTCTCGAGGTCATGCGGACCCTTGGCGCGCCAGACGCGCTTCGGCGCTGCGCCGGATCGCGGTGAGGGTCGTGCGGCTCGTGATCACGTCGGCATCGAGCGTGAGATGGATCAGCGCCGGTTTGCCGGCGGCGAGCGCGGCGACGAGCGCCGGCTCGAACGCGGCGGTCGTGTCGACGCGCTCGCCCGCCCACCAGCCGTAGGCGCGCGCGAGCGCGGCGAAATCCGGGTTGCCGAGGTTGGAGCCCGAGACGCGGCCCGGGTACTCGCGCTCCTGGTGCATGCGGATCGTTCCGTACGTGCCGTTGTCGACGACGATGCTGACGAGCTTGCCGGCGCCGCGCCCGGCGCCGTGCGCGGTCGCGGTCGCGAGCTCCTGGCCGTTCATCAGGAAGTCGCCGTCGCCGGCGAGGTTGACGACGGTTCGCGCCGGCTCGAGCAGCGCCGCGGCGACGGCCGCCGGAACGCCGTAGCCCATCGCCCCCGACGTCGGCGCGAGGTGCGTGCGCCCGGCGTGGCGCAGGCCGACGAAGCGGTGGAAGCGGCTCAGCCAGCCGGCGAAATTGCCGGCGCCGTTGGTGAAGATCGTGTCGGCGGGAACGTGGCGATCGAGGCAGCGAACGACTTCGGCGAGGTCGAGCGGCGCGACCGGCGTCGCGACGAGGTTCGCTTCGTAGTCGGCGTGCGCCGCGGCGCTCCACTCGGCCCAGCGGATCGATGCCGACGGCGCGAGCGTCGCCAGCGCCGGTGCGGCGCAGGCCATCGAGGAATTGATCGCCAGATCGGCCTCGTAGACGCGGCCGAGCTCCTCGGCGCCGGCGTGGATGTGGACGAGCCGCTGGCGCGGCCGCGGCGGCACGAGGAGCTCGTAGCCGCCGGTCGTCATCTCGCCGAGGCGCGGGCCGATCGCGACGATCAGGTCGGCGTCGCGGATGCGCGCCGCGAGTCTGGGATTGATGCCGATGCCGACGTCGCCGGCGTAGTTCGGATGGCGATTGTCGAAGACGTCCTGGAAGCGGAAGGCGCAGCCGACCGGCAGCTGCCAGCGCTCGGCGAAGCGCTCGAGCGCCTCGCACGCCGCCGCCGTCCAGCCGCTGCCGCCGGCGATCACGAACGGCCGCTCGGCGCCGACCAGCAGGTCGCGCAGGCGCGCGAGCGCTTCCGGCGCGGGCGCGGCGAGCGCGGGCTCGACGCGGGCGAGCACGGCCGAAGAAGTCGGCGTCGCCAGCATGTCTTCGGGGAGGACGAGAACGACCGGGCCGGGCCGTCCCTGCATCGCGACGTGAAAGGCGCGACCGAGGTACTCCGGCAGGCGATCGGCGTCATGCACCTCGCCCACCCACTTGGCGAAGCCGAGCGTTCCCGGGCCGAGCATCTGCCGGTAGTCGACCTCCTGGAACGCCTCGCGGTCGCGCTGGCTGCTCGCGACCTGGCCGATGAAGAGAATCATCGGCGTCGAATCCTGGAACGCGGTGTGGACGCCGATCGCCGCGTTGCTGGCGCCCGGCCCGCGCGTCACGAAGCACAGGCCCGGCCGGCCGCTGAGCTTGCCCTGCGCCTCGGCCATGTAGCTCGCGCCGCCTTCATGGCGGCAGGCGACGAAGCGGATCCGCTCCCGGTGCTCGTGGAAGCCGTCGAGCGCGGCGAGATAGCTTTCGCCAGGGACGCCGAAGACGGTGTCCGCCCCCTGGGCGAGAAGGGCCTCGACGAGGGCATGGCCGGCGGGGCGGGAGGCGGAAGGAGGCGTCATGACGGCGAGGCAGGGGCGACACCGAGAGGATACGGGCGACCGCGGCGAGCCGGTCGCGGCCGCCATCGCTCAGGGTTCGCCCGGATTCCTCTAATTCACCGATTGGTGAATTATGAAGGCGTGGCCTCCCGCTCCACCGCCGTCGTCGAATTCCGCTCGCGCGATGCCGATCGCACGCGCGAGGAGATCCTGCGCGCGGCGATGGCAGAGTTCGCCGGCCACGGCTTCGGCGGCGCGCGCATGGGCGCGATCGCCGAGCGCAGCGGCGTCGACAAGAAGCTCATCTACTACTACTTCGCCGGCAAGGACGAGCTCTTCCTCGCCGTCCTCGAGCAGACCTACGCCGACATCCGCGCCGCCGAGCGCGAGCTGCACCTCGAGGCGAGCGATCCGCTCGAGGCGATCACGAGCCTGGTCGCGTTCACCTGGCGCTACTACCTCGGCCATCCCGAGTTCCTTGCCCTCCTCAACAGCGAGAACATGCACCGCGCCGGCCACCTGAAGCGCTCGCGTCGCATCCGCCAGATGAACTCGCCGCTGATCGAGGTGCTCGCCGACGTGCTCGTGCGCGGCGAGAAGAGCGGCGCGCTGCGCGCCGGCATCGACCCGATGCAGCTCTACATCTCGATCGCCGGCCTCGCCTACTTCTATCTCTCGAACAACCACACGCTCTCGGCGATCTTCGGCCGCGAGCTGATGACGCCGGCGGCGCACGCCGAGCGCCTCGACCACATGTGCGCCGTCATCCTCGGCTACGTCGCCGCGCCGAAAGCGGCGGCGCCGAGGCTGCGCGCGGCGGCGCCTCGACCCCCGATCGACACCACCCTCAGGAGACAACGATGAAGAAACTTCGCTCCCGCCGTCTCGTCGCGATCGCGACCTTGCTTGCGCTCGCGAGCAGCGGCGCCCTGGCCCAGAACTGGAAGCCGACGCGGCCGATCAACCTGATCGTGCCGTGGGCGGCCGGCGGCTCGACCGACCAGGTGACGCGCGTCACCGCCGGCGAGCTCGAGAAGGCGCTCGGCCAGACGATCGTCATCGTCAACCAGCCCGGCGCATCGGGCGCGATCGGCACCAAGAGTGCGCTCGATGCCGCCAAGGACGGCTACACCTGGACCGCCGGCGCGGCGCAGGACCTCGGCACCTACGAGACGCTCGGCTCGGTGAAGACCAACATCCACGACTGGCACCTGTTCCTCTCGGTCGCCAACATCCAGGTGATCGGCGTCAACCCGAACACGCCGTACCAGAACGCCAAGCAGCTGCTCGACGCGATGAAGGCCAACCCCGGCAAGATCACGGTCGCCACGGCCGGCGTGACGTCGGCGGGCCACAACGCGATGGAGCTGATCGGCAAGGCGACCGGCGTCAAGTACCGCGACGTCGCCTACGACGGCGGCAATCCGGCGGTCGTCGCCGCCGTCGCCGGCGAGGCCGACCTGACGACGCAGCTCGCCGTCGAGCAGGCCGACATGATCCGCGGCAAGCGGCTGCGCCCGCTCGCGACGGTGAGCGACAAGCCGCTCGAGCTCGAGGGCTACGGCACGATCCCGCCGCTGTCGAACACCGTGCCGGGCTTCTCGGCGCCGGCGAACTACTTCGGCATCTTCATCCCGAAGGGCGTTCCCGACGACGTCGTCAAGACGGTCGAGAAGATCTGGGCCGAGAACATCGCGAAGAGCGAGGCGCTGAAGAAGTACGCGGCGAGCCGCGGCGCGCTGTTCGCGCCGTCGTCCGGCGAGGCGGCGCAGAAGGCGGTCTTCCCGGCCGTCCAGGCCAACGCCTGGATGCTCTTCACCAGCGGCAAGACCAAGGTCTCGCCCGACACGGTCGGCATCGCCAAGCCCTGAGCGGAGACGCACATGCAGCACGGCGAGGCCGACGTACCGCTCGGCGATGAAGCGCGCCGCGCGCTCGCGCGCTCCGAGCTGATCCAGTCGGCCGGCTGGATCGCGCTCGGCGTCGCCGTCCTCGTCGGCGCGCTGCGCATGGACCGGCTCGAGAGCCAGAACATCAACCCCTACACCGTGCCGGGCCTGCTGCCCGGGCTGCTCGGCATCGCCATGATGCTGCTCGGCACCCTGCTCGCCTTGCGCAGCTGGCGCCGCGGCGCGCTGCAGGCGAGACACGCGTTCGAGTTCGACGCGGCACAGGCGCGCCGGGTCGCGCTCGTCGTCGCGCTGTGCGTCGTCTTCGGCGTCGTCCTCGTCGGTCACGGCCTGCCGTTCTGGCTCGCCGCGGCGATCTTCGTGAGCGTCGCGATCCTCGCCCTGCAGCGGCCGCAGCGCGCGGCGGCCGGCCGCGGCCTGAGCGTTCGCGACGTCGTCGTCGCGGTGGCGATCGGCCTCGGCGCCGGCGCCGTGATCACGCTCGTGTTCCAGCAGGTCTTCCTCGTCCGCCTGCCCTGAGCGACGGAGCCTTCGCATGCTGTCCGGACTCGCCGAACTCGGCCACGCTTTCCTCGGCTTCCTCAACGTCACGTCGATCGCCTATGGCCTCGGCGGTGCGCTGCTCGGCATCATCGTCGGCTGCCTGCCGGGCCTGTCGGCGACGCTCTGCATCGCGCTCCTGACGACACTGACGATCAAGCTGCCCGCCAACGACGCGATCCTGATCCTGATCTGCTCGTACGTCGGCACGCTCTACGGCGGCTCGCGCACGGCGATCCTGCTCAACATCCCGGGCACTGCCGCGAACGCGGCGTCGTGCGCCGACGGCTACGCGCTGGCGCAGCGCGGCGAGGCCGGGCGGGCGATCGGCATCGCCACCTCGGGGGCATTCATGGGCACGCTCTTCGGCGTGCTCTGCCTGGCGGCGTTCACGCCGACGCTCGCCGAGGTCGCGCTGTCGTTCGGCGCCTACGAGTTCTTCTGGCTCGCGCTCTTCGGCGTGACGATGTCGGGAACGATCGTCGGCAACGACCCGCTCAAGGGCTGGCTGATGGGCACGCTCGGCCTGCTGGTCGCCCAGATCGGCCAGGAAGGCCTCTACGCCTACAACCGCTTCACCTTCGACTGGGACCAGCTCACCGGCGGCATCTCGCTGATCCCGGCGCTGGTCGGCGCCTTCGGTTTCGCCGAGGTCCTGACGACGCTCGCCGATCCGGTCGAGCGAAAGCTGATCGAGCTCAAGGACTCGGTGCTGCCGCGCTTCCGCGAGGTCGTGCAGTACTGGCCGACGGTCCTGCGCTCGGGCGTGATCGGCGTCCTCACCGGCCTGATGCCCGGCGTCGGCGAGGACTCGGGCGCGTGGATGTCGTACGCCGCGGCGAAGGCGGCGAGCAAGGAGAAGGAGAAGTTCGGCAAGGGCTCGATCGACGGCCTGATGGCCGCCGAGACCGGCGATATGGCGTCGATCCCGGGCCACATCATCCCCGCGCTCGCCCTCGGCATTCCCGGCTCGGCACCGTCGGCGGTGCTGATGGCGGCGATGATCATCCACGGCATCCAGCCCGGGCCGATGATGATGATCGCCCACCCGCACTTCGTCTACGAGGTCGTGGCGATGACGTCGCTGGCGACGATCTCGATCCTCATCTTCGGCCTCTTCCTCGTCAAGCCGCTGCTGCTCGTGCTGCGCATCAAGCGCACCGTGCTGATGCCGATCATCTTCCTGCTCTGCACCGTCGGCGCGTTCGCGAGCGCGTCGCGCCTGTTCGACATCTACGCCATGCTGGCGATCGGCATCGGCGCCTTCTTCCTGCGCCGGCGCGGCTACCAGATGGCGCCGTTCGTTCTCGGCCTCGTCCTCGGCCCGCTGCTCGACAAGAGCCTGCGCCGCGGCCTCGTCCTCTCCGACGGCAGCATCGCACCGTTCTTCACCCGGCCGATCTCGATGGCGTTCGCCGCCGTGACGATCTTCACCCTGCTGCTCTACGTGCCGCAGTTCAAGGCGGCGGTGCGGCGCATCACCGGCGGCGCCGGCAAGGTCGTCCGCTCGGCCTTCGGCCGCCACCCGCGCAGCGGCGACGTGACATGAGGATCGCCCTCTGCAACGAGGTCCTCGGCGCGATGCCGCTCGAGGACCAGTGCGAGCTCGCCGCGACGCTCGGCTACGACGGCCTCGAGATCGCACCGTTCACGCTCGCCGATTCGCCGCATCGGATCGACGCCGCCGAGGCGAAGCGGATTCGCGGCGTCGTCGAATCGACCGGCCTCGTCGTCACCGGCCTGCACTGGCTGCTCGTCCGCCCCGCCGGGCTCTCGCTCACCGACCCCGACTCCGCGGTGCGGGCGCGAACGCTCGAGGTCGTGACGCGCCTGATCGGCCTCTGCGCCGAGCTCGGCGGCAGCGTCCTCGTCCACGGCTCGCCGAAGCAGCGCCGGGTCGCCCCGGGCGAGAGCCACGCGACGGCGCACGCGCGCCTGGTCGAGTTCCTCGCCGACGCGGCGCGTGTCGCCGCAGCGCATGGCGTGACGTACTGCCTCGAGCCGCTCGGCCGTGCCGAGACCGACCTGATCAACACCGTCGCCGAGGCCGCCGAGGTCGTCCGCGCCGTCGGCAACCCGGCGCTGCGGACGATGATCGACTGCAGCGCCGCCGGAACGACCGAGACGCAGGCGCTGCCCGACCTGATCGACGCCTGGCTGCCGACCGGCCTGATCGCGCACGTCCAGGTCAACGACCCGAACCGGCGCGCCCCCGGCCAGGGCGAGATGAAGTTCGCGCCGATCTTCGCCGCCTTGAAACGCAACGGCTACGACGAGACGGTCAGCGTCGAGCCGTTCGACTACGTCCCCGACGGCCCCGGCGCCGCCGCGTTCGCCGCCGGCTATCTGCGCGGCCTGCGCGAATCGCTCGCCTGAACTCCACTCACCGCATCCAGGAACTCAACCCCATGGCGACTCGACGACTCGGCCTCATCATGCACGGCGTCACCGGCAGGATGGGGATGAATCAGCACCTCATCCGCTCGATCTGCGCGATCCGCGCCCAGGGCGGCGTGACGCTCGCCAACGGCGACAAGGCGATGCCCGACCCGATCCTGATCGGCCGCAACGCCGAGAAGATCGAGGCGCTCGCCAGGGCGAACGGCATCGCCCGCTGGGGCACCGACCTCGACGCCGCGCTCGCCGACAAGGACGACACGATCTTCTTCGACGCCGGCACGACGCAGATGCGGCCGACGCTGCTCGCCAAGGCGCTGCGCGCCGGCAAGCACGTCTACTGCGAGAAGCCGATCGCGACCAACCTCAACGAGGCGGTCGAGATCGCGCGCATGGCCGAGGCCTCGGGGCTGAAGCACGGCGCGGTGCAGGACAAGCTCTTCCTGCCGGGCCTGCGAAAGCTCGACATGCTGCGCCGCGCCGGCTTCTTCGGCCGCCTGCTGTCGCTTCGCCTCGAGTTCGGCTACTGGGTCTTCGAGGGCGACCTGCAGCCGATCCAGCGGCCGAGCTGGAACTACCGCAGCGAAGACGGCGGCGGCATGATCCTCGACATGATGTGCCACTGGCGCTACGTCCTCGACAACCTGTTCGGCGAAGTGCAGTCGGTCTCGTGCCTCGGCGCGACGCACATCCCGCGGCGCTGGGACGAGGACGGCAAGCCCTACGCCGCGACCGCCGACGACGCCGCCTACGCGACGGTGCAGCTGAAGGGCCACGACGGCGAGCCGGTCGTCGCCCAGATCAACATGTCGTGGGCGACGCGGGTGCGCCGCGACGACCTCGTCACCTTCCATGTCGACGGCACCGATGGCTCGGCCGTCGCCGGGCTGCACGACTGCCGGGTGCAGCCGCGCGTGGCGACACCGCGGCCGGTGTGGAACCCGGATGTCAGGCAGCCGATGAATTTCCTTGACCAATGGCAGGACGTTCCCGACACACAGGTCTACGACAACGGCTTCAAGATCCAGTGGGAGCACTTCATCCGCCACGTCGTCGACGAAGCACCCTACAAGTGGACGCTCGAGGAAGGCGCCAAGGGCGTCCAGCTGGTCGAGGCGGCGCGCGCGAGCTGGAAGGAGCGGCGCTGGATCGACGTTCCGGCGCTCGCGCTCTGAGACGGCCATGAGCAGCGCTTCATCGCTCGCGATCCGCCTGCCGGCGAGCGACCGGCACCTCGAGACCTACACGCTGCGAGGCGCGCCGCTGTTCGCCGGCACGGCGCCCGCGCGGCCGTTCACGCGCGTTGCCTACTCGGCCGCGCACGTCGTCGCCGATCCCGTCGGCGCGACCGATCCGTGGCTCACGGCCACGCTCGACTGGGACGCGACGATCGCCCGCCGGCAGCGCCTCTGGTCGCTCGGCCTCGGCGTCGCCGAGGCGATGGACACGGCGCAGCGCGGCATGGGCCTCGACTGGCCGACCTCGCTCGAGCTGATCCGGCGCTCGCTCGACGCGGCGCGCGATCATCCCGGCGCGCTCGTCGCGTCCGGATGCGGCACCGACCACCTCGCCTTCGACGCGAGCACGACGGTCGACGACGTGATCCGCGCCTACGAAGAGCAGATGGAAGCGATCGAGTCGCTCGGCGGCAAGCTGATCGTCATGGCGAGCCGGGCGCTGGCCCGCGTCGCCGCCAGCGCCGCCGACTACGAGCGCGTCTACGACCGCATCCTGATGCAGTCGAAGCAGCCGGTGATCCTGCACTGGCTCGGCGACGTGTTCGACCCGGCCCTCGCCGGCTACTGGGGCAGCGCCGACGTCGACACGGCGATGGCGACGGCACTCGGCGTCATCGCCGCCAACCCGGGCAAGGTCGACGGCATCAAGATCTCGCTGCTCGACAAGGACAAGGAGATCGCGATGCGGCGGCGCCTGCCCGAAGGCGTGCGCATGTACACCGGCGACGACTTCAACTACGCCGAGCTGATCGCCGGCGACGGCGTCGGCGCCGCAACGAACCAGCGCCAGAGCGACGCCCTGCTCGGCATCTTCGACGCGATCGCGCCGGCGGCGAGCGCCGCGCTCGCGGCCCTGGGCGACGGCGACGTCGATCGCTTCCACGCGATCCTCGCGCCGACGGTGCCGCTGTCGCGCCACATCTTCCAGGCGCCGACGCGCTTCTACAAGACCGGGATCGTCTTCCTCGCCTGGCTGAACGGCCACCAGGCCCACTTCACGATGGTCGGCGGCCAGCAGAGCGCCAGGTCGCTCGGCCACTTCGCCGGAATCTTCCGCCTTGCCGACGCCGCCGGCCTGCTCGAACAGCCCGAGCTCGCGCTGGCGCGAATGCGCCACCTGCTCGCGCTGCACGGCGTCGACGGCTGAGCGCGACCGTGCGCGACTTCTCGGCCAACCATCGCTGGCTCTCGATCAACACGGCGACGCTGCGCGGCGCCGGTACGCTCGACCGCATCGTCGAGACCTGCGCGCGCCACGGCATTCGCGCGATCTCGCCCTGGCGCGACCAGGTCCATACGATCGGCCTCGAGCGCACGAAGGAGCTCGTCCGCGCCAACGGGCTCGCGCTCTCGGGCTACTGCCGCGGCGGCATGTTCCCGGCCATGGACGGCGCCGGGCGCGCTGCTGCGCTCGACGACAACCGACGCGCCGTCGACGAGGCGAAGTCGCTCGACGCGGCGTGCCTCGTCCTCGTCGTCGGCAGCCTGCCCGGCGCGCTCGCCGGAACGCCGCTGACCAAGGACCTGTTCGCGGCGCGGCGCGACGTCCATGACGGCATCGCCGCGACGCTCGAATACGCGCGAAGCGTCGGCATGCCGCTCGCGATCGAGCCGCTCCATCCGATGTACGCGGCCGACCGCGCCTGCGTCAACACGATCGAGCAGGCGCTCGATCTCTGCGAAGGGATCGATCCCTTGTCGCCGCGCGTGTCCGGCGCGAACGGCGCGTCCGGCGCGTCCGGGGCGAACGCCACCGCGTCGTCTGCTGCGCTCGCCAGGCTGGGCGTCGCCGTCGACGTCTACCACGTCTGGTGGGACCCCAAGCTCGAAGCGCAGATCGCGCGCGCCGGGCGCGAACGGCTGCACGCCTTCCACGTCTGCGACTGGCTCGTGCCGACCCGCGATCTCCTCAACGACCGCGGCATGATGGGCGACGGCGTCATCGAGATCGCGCGCATCCGCGGCTGGGTCGAAGCCGCCGGCTTCGCCGGCTACAGCGAGGTCGAGATCTTCTCGAGCGAGGACTGGTGGAAGCGGCCCGCCGACGAGGTCGTCGCGACCTGCATCGAGCGCCACCGCAGCGTGGTCTGAGCCGAGGCTAGGCGGTCGCCGGCGCGAGCGTCGTGCGGCGGGCGCGGTGGACGTTGAACGCGGTCGTGATCAGGAGCGCCTGGACGATGGCGATGCCGAGCCAGACGTCCTGCGGCCGCTGCATGTCCATCAAAGGCCCGAACGCGAGCGGCGCCAACGCCTGGCCGATGTCCAGCCCCGAGTAGACGACGCCGTAGACGCGGCCGGTCGCGCCTTCGGGCGCGGCGCGCTTGACGATCAGGTCGCGCGACGGGCCGGCGATGCCGGCGGCGACGCCCATCACCGTGAACAGCACTGGCACCGCCATCGGCGCGAGCGGCGCGAAGCCGATCGTCAAGGCGATGGCGGCAGCGATCGAGAAGGCCGCGCCGACGATCTTCTCGCAGCGCGACGGATCGGCGGCGAGGAAGCCGCCGATCACCATGCCGGCGGCGCTCGCCACCATGTAGAAAGTGAGGCACATCGCCGCCCAGGCCGTCGGCACGGCGTGCAGCTGGCGCGCCGCTTCCGGCGCGAACGCCTGAACGCCGCTGATGACGATCGCGTAGAGAAAGAAGAAGCCGAAGCACATCCACACCGCCGGGATCGCGAGGAAGGCCAGGCTGTGCGCCGCCGCGCCGCCGCGCGCCTTCGCCGCCTTGGGCGCGGCCGCGCTCGTCATGTCGATCGTGAGGTGCGAGCGGTAGAGGACGAGGACGAGCAGGACTAGCAGCACCAGCACGCCAGCCGAGGCCAGGGCGACGCGCCAGTTGGAAGCGAGCGTGATCGACACCAGCATCGCCGGCGCCAGCGCCCAGCCGAGGCTGCCGGTGATGCCGTGGACGCTGAACGCGTGGCCGAGCCGCGACGCCTGGACCTTTCGGTTGAGAAGCGTGTAGTCGACGGGATGGAAGACGCCGTTGCCGATGCCGGCGACGACGGCGAAGAACGCCAGCATCGCGTAGCTCGTGCTCGCGGCGAAGCCGAACGCCGCCACGGCGAGCAAGGCGATGCCGGCGAAGAGGATCGGCCGCGGCCCGAAGCGGTCGACGACGAAGCCCGACAGCGCCTGCACCGAGCACGAGACGACGAAGAACACGGTCAGCAGGAAGCCGAGCTCGGCGAAGCCGATGTGGAACGCGCCCTTCAGCCAGGGGAAAAGCGGCGGCAGGAGCAGCTGGCTGAAATGGCTGATGCAATGGGCGAGGCCGACCAGCGCCATGACGATGGCATCGCCTCGCGCCGAAGGCACGGCGAGAGTGGCAGCAGGATTGCTCGAGGACACGGGGCGAGAGAGGAGCGCGAAGCGGAGGCCTATCGTAGACTTCGAGGCCTCGTCTCGTTAGCGACAGGAAGACAACTTCTGTCGAGATCGCGCCAATGACGCCAGCCCCTTCCCGCGCCGCGGCGATCGGCCCGCTCACGCCGCACCTCTATACGCCGACGGCGGCGCGGCCGCTGCGCGCCAAGCTCCTGCGCCTGCGCGCCGACACGCGCGTCGTTCCGCACGCGCATCCCTGGGGTCAGGTCGCGCTGTCCGCGACCGGCGTCATCCGCGTCACCGTGGCGCACGGCAGCTACATCGTGCCGCCGTCGCGCGCGGTCTGGATCCCGCCCGGCGTCGAGCACGCGGTCACGGTGATCGAGGAGGCCGAGCTGCTCACGCTCTATCTGCACCAGGCGCGCGGGCGATGCGGCCCGGCGCGGTCGGCGGCCGAGTCGGCGAGCTGGCGCCAGTGCCGCGTCCTCGAGGTGTCGAGCCTGCTCCTCGCGCTCGCGCTCGAGCTCGATGCCAAGCCCGACCGGTCGAAGGCGACGCCGGCACGCGACACGCTCGATCGCGAGCGCCGCCTCGCCGCCCTGCTCTTCGACGAGCTGCGCCGCGCCGCGCCGGTCCGGCTCGGCGTCGACCTGCCGCAGGAAAAGCGCCTGCGCCGGCTCTGCGAGGCGGTGATCGAGGCGCCGTCGCGCCACGCGACGCTCGCCGCCTGGGCCGCCGACACCGGCGCGAGCGCGCGCACCCTGACCCGGCTTTTCCGCAGCGAGCTCGGCACCTCGTTCGTTCAGTGGCGCCAGCAGGTGCTGCTCGCCCGTGCCGTGCCGCTGGCGGCGCGCAAGCTGCCGATGGCGAGCATCGCCGCCGAGCTCGGCTACGCGAGCCCGAGCGCGTTCGCGGCGATGGTCCGTCGCTCGGTCGGCGCGACGCCGAGCCGCTTCCTCCGGCCGAGCGAAGGGCGCTAGCCGCGGTCCGCAGCGCGCGCGGTCTTCTCGGCACCTTCGCGGCAGCGCGCTGTTCGTCGCGCACAGCGACAGGACGCACCACCGGCTTCGCAGATCGTCGCTCGACGCTCGCGCGAGGGCGGCGAGCGACCCAACATGATCGTCATCGGATTTCGAAAGCCATGACGATGCAGCTCGCCCGCCGGCCTTTTCTCGCCGTCGCCGTCGCCGCCAGCGGCCTGCTCGCCGCGCCGCGCCGCGCCCGCGCTGCCGAGTCGCCCGTCAGGGGCTCGGGCGTCGCCGCGACACAGCGCCGCGACATCGGTGCCTTCACCGGCGTCGGTCTGGGCGCGCCGTTCGCCGTCGTCCTGCGACCCGGCAGCCGCGAGGCGATCGAGATCGTCGCCGACGACAACATCCTGCCGCTGGTCGAGACGTCGCTGCGCGATCGCACCTTGCAGATCGAGCTGCCGCGCCACATCCGCATCGAGCCGCGCACGCCGATCGTCGTCACGGTCGACTATGTTCACCTCGACGACCTGGCCGTCGGCGGCTCCGGCCGCATCAGCGCGAAGTCGATGAAGGCAGCGCGCCTGGATGCGGCGATCGGCGGCTCCGGCTCGATCGATCTCGCCGACCTCGACGCCGGCAGCCTCGCCGTCGCGATCGGCGGCAGCGGCTCGCTTCGCGCCGACGGCCGCGCCCGCAAGGTGTCGGTCAACGTCGCCGGCAGCGGCAGTTGCGACGCCGAGCACCTCGTCGCTGCCGAGGTCGCCGTCAACATCGCCGGCAGCGGCAGTGCACGGGTGCACGCCGAGAGCGCCCTGCGCGCGTCGATCGCCGGCAGCGGCGACCTCCATCACGGCGGCGCAGCGACGCCGCAGGTGTCGATCATCGGCAACGGCCGGGTCCGCCGGATCTAGGCCGCCGCCGTCGACGCCCGGCCATCGGCCGGCCCGTGCCGCATGTCGCTGTAACCAAACGTACGGTGCGGCGGCGCCTAGACTCGTGGCCAGTGGATCGGGCGAAACGTCTTGCCCGGCACCACCAGGAGCCGCCATGCTGACATCGCTCTTCGGAGACTTGCGGGCCTCGCGCGACGCCAAGGCCAAGTCCTCCGATTTCGAGGACACCGAGGTCACCAGCGGCGGCCAGGACTTCGCGGCGACCGCGATCATGGAAAGCATCGCCACCGAGGTCAACGACCGCGGCCAGATCATCGACCGCCATGTCAGCGATCTCGTCGTCACCGGCTCGCCGGCGCAGGCGATCCGCGAGCACTTCGCGGCGACGCGCGCCGACCTCGAGACTGCGACCTCGATGATCACGCTGCTCGACCCGGTCGGCGTGTGGGCGTCGTCGGTCGTCAAGGCGCTTTCCGACGCGGGCGGCCGGCCGATCGAGAAGCTCCACCTGCGCGAACAGACGACCCTCAGGACGATCGCGATGATCGAGCGGACGATGCTCGTCCGCCGCCAGGAAGACACGCTGCGCATCTTCCACGCCGACGTGCGCGCGCCCGGCCCCGAGAACGCCGAGATCCCGGTCGCGCTGATGGAGCGCAGCCAGATGACTGCCGTGATCATCGGGCCGATGCAGCCGCACGCGATCGACGCGCTGCTGACCTCGCTCAAGCTCGCGACCAGCCTGCCGACGTGGCGCTGCCCGCACCTGCTGTTCCAGCTGCCGCCGAACGCCAACTGGATCAACGCCAAGGTCGAGGCGATCCTCTGGCCCGAGCGCCTTCACGTTCACATCGTCAGCGAGCCGATGACCGGCGCGTCGTCGGTCTGGAACGCGATGCTCAACGTCTGGAACGAGGCCAAGCTGCAGCCCGGCTGGGATCCGTCGGCGGTGTCGCCGATGCTCGGCACGAGCGATTTCCCGATCAAGGTCGGCGAGCTCGACGGCAGCGCCGACACGGGCGCCAAGGCAGCGCCCGGCGACGGCGACGGCGCGACGACGCTTTCGGGAGCGCGTCCGGTCCTCGACGCGGCGCGCGGCCGCCAGGCGCTCTCCAGCCTGCTCAAGCTCGACGGCCTGCTCGGCTGCGCCCTCGTCGACGCGGCGAGCGGCCTCGTCCTCGCCCACGAGACGCGCGATCCCCAATCGCTCGACATGGAGCTCGCCGCGGCCTCGTGCGCGCAGGTGCTGGGCACGCATCGCGACGCCGCACGCCAGATGGGCCTGAACGATCCGATCGACGAGGTGATCACGACCGCAGGATCGCGCCATGTCCTGATCCGCGCCCTGCAGCGTCACGCCGACCTGGTCCTGGTCGCGTTGCTCGAGAAGCACCGCACCAACCTCGCGCTCGCCCGCTTCCAGCTGCTCGAGGTCGAGCGCAGCCTGCCCTGAGACGCGGCGCCGTCAGGCGTCGCTGCGCGTCTTCAGCGCCAGCGCCTTGTTGGCGAGGGCATCGGCCTTTTCATTGCAGCGGTCGCCGTTGTGGCCGCGCACCCAGCGCACGCTGACGCGGCGCGCGTCGGCCGTGGCGAAGAGCCGTTTCCAAAGCGCGAGGTTGGCGACCGGGTCGCCCTTCGAGTTGCGAAAGCCCTTTCTCTCCCACGACGCGCGCCACTCGGTCAGCCCCTTGAGGACGTACTGGCTGTCGGAGACGAGCTCGACCTCGGCGCCCGCGGGAACGAGGGCGAGGCCCTCGATCGCCGCGGTCAGCTCGGCGATCTGATTCGTGCCGAGGCCGATGTAGCCGAAGTGATCGGACTCGCCGCCGTCTTCGGGCGCGATCAGCACGGCGCCCCAGCCGGCCGGGCCGGGGTTGGTCGGCGCGCACGCGCCGTCGGTGTAGGCGATCCATTTCATCGACCGATGATCGCCGATGACTCGTCGCTGTCGGCGCTCGCGTGCCGCGCATGCGGCGTCACCGCGACCGGCGCTGGTGCGGTGACGGCCTTGACGCGCGCGTCCTTCCGGATCAGGCCGACCAGCCGCATGCCGCGCACGCGCTTGACGGCGACGATGTAGTAGAGCGCGCCGAATACCGGCCACCAGTGCTCGCCGGCACGTTCCATCCAGGCGAAACGCGCCAGCCAGCGCGCCGACGTGAGCGGCGGGATGTAGCAGCCGAAGCGGCCGGCCTCGACCTCGAAGCTGAGCAGGCGCAGCCAGTCGCGCAGGCGCCGGTAGCCGACGAACTCGCCGGCATGCGGCAGGAACAGCTCGCCCGAGTTGCGCGAGAGGCGGCGGCGCAGGCGACCGAGGCGCTGGCGCGTTCCCCACAGGCTCGCCGGATTGAAGCCGACGATGATGACGCGGCCCTCCGGAACAAGGACGCGCTCGACTTCGCGCAGCGCAAGGTGCGGGTCGCGCGCCAGTTCGAGCGCGTGCGGCAGGATGACGAGGTCGAGGCTGGCGGCATCGAACGGCAAGGCATCGAAATGGCAGCGCAGCGATGGCGGCGGCACGACGACGACGCGCGCGGCCGCGCCATCGGCGGCGCGATCGCCTGCCGACGGCGAGCTCTCTGCGGGCATTCCCGCGGGAACTTCCTCGTCGTGCGCCGACTCGACTGCAAGCCAGCGATGCGGCATGCGGTTGGCGCGCAGCGCATCGAGCTGCGGCAGGCCGAGCTGCAGCGCATGGAACCCGAACAGATCGGCCACCGCGTGGTCGAGATGGCGCTGTTCCCACGCGAGCAGGTACTGCCCTGCGGGGGATTTCAGCCACTGGGGCAACTGTATGATCGCGCCTTCCGTCATGAACCTGACCGCCCTGCCCTTCGCCGACAACGCCATCGGGTCGACGACGGCACCCCTGCGATCGTCGTCGATCCGGACGAGCCGGGGCCGGTGGCCGAAGCGCTCGATTGCCCGCGCCTCGAACTGGCCGCGATTCTAATGACGCGTCACGGCGGCGCTGCGCACACCGGCGGACACATCGCTTACTTCGAACGCGCAGGCATTGGCGCGCTGGGGCTCGTGCGCGGCGATACGATCGTTTCGGCCGGCCGCCGCACGCGGTTCGAAGGCAGCGAGGAGCTCTCCGCCCTGCGAACCTGGAAGAACGAATTCCGATGACGACACGTCCCGATACGCAGCCCCCGGCGGCGGCGCGAACCTTGCACTGGCTCGCGTTGCCGATTCTTCTCCTCGCTGGGTGCGTATCGGTGCCGCCGACCACGGCGGTCCTGGCGCCCGAAGCGCCCGTCGCTGTCGCCGCGCCGGTTCCGACCGCGGGCGAGGCGGCGAAGGCAGCCGCGGCGGCGGCGAGCGCCGTCGCCGTCGCCGCCACCTCCCAAGCCGACGAGCAGGTCGCCGCACCCGTGCCCGTCGATCCGCTCCGCCCCGAAGTGCGCCTCGACCTCGACGACCGCGCTGCCCGCGTCGATCTCTGGGAGCGCGTTCGCCGCGGCTTCGCGATGCCCGATCTCGACAACGACCTCGTGCGCGACCGCGAGCGCTGGTATGCGACGCGTCCCGACTACGTCGCGCGAATGACCGAGCGCGGCGGCCGCTATC
This sequence comes from Caldimonas sp., assembly GCA_035995885.1. GTDB lineage: Bacteria > Pseudomonadota > Gammaproteobacteria > Burkholderiales > Burkholderiaceae_C > Schlegelella_A. The sequence goes on from DASYKC010000107.1 coordinate 20,473, forward strand.
TCTTCTACATCGTCGAGGAGCTCGAGAAGCGCGGCATGCCGACTGAGCTGGCGCTCCTGCCGTTCATCGAGAGCGCCTACAACCCGCAGGCGATGTCGGTCGCGCGCGCCTCCGGCATGTGGCAGTTCATCCCGTCGACGGGACGCGACTTCGAGCTAAAGCAGAACGTCTTCCGCGACGACCGCCGCGACGTCCTCGCCTCGACGCGCGCCGCGCTCGACTACCTGCAGAAGCTGCACGGCATGTTCGGCGACTGGCATCTCGCTCTGGCCGCCTACAACTGGGGCGAAGGCAGCGTGCAGCGGGCGATCGCCAAGAACCAGCGCGGCGGCCTGGGGACCGACTATGTCAGCCTGCGCATGCCGGTGGAGACGCAGGGCTACGTGCCGAAGCTGCAGGCGGTGAAGAACATCGTCATGCGGCCGGCGAGCTTCAACCTGCAGCTGCCCGAGCTCTACAACCACCCGTACTTCCTGAGCGTGCCGATCGAGCACGACATCGACGTCGTCCTCGCCATCCGCCTCGCCGGCGTGACCAGCGACGAGTTCCAGAATCTCAACCCGCAGATGAATCGGCCGGTCATCCTCGCCGCCGGCACGCCGCAGATCCTGCTTCCCTACGACAACGCCAACCGCTTCGTTCGCGAGCTGCCGCAGCACCGCGGCCCGCTGACGAGCTGGACGACGTGGATCGCGCCGAAGACGATGAAGTCGGCCGAAGCGGCGCACCTCGCCGGCATGAGCGAGGACGAGCTCCGCGAGGTCAACCGGATCCCGGCGCGGATGGTGATCAAGTCGGGATCGACGCTGCTCGTGCCGCGCCGCAGCGCGATGATCGCCGACGTCTCGAGCACGGTCGCCGACAACGCGACGATGATGCTCGCCCCCGACGCGCCGCCGCTGCGCAAGATCGCCCTGCGCGCCGGCCGGCACGACAGCGTCGAATCGGTCGCCCGGCGCTACCGCGTCAGCACGGCGCAGGTGGCGCAGTGGAACGACACCGGCACCGGCGCGCAGTTCGCGCCCGGCCAGACGGTGATCGTCTACGTCGCCAACAAGACGCGCCAGGGACCGATCGGCGCGCCATCGACGCGAACCGCCGGCGCACGCCCGGCCTCTCGCACCCGCGTCGCCGCGAGCGGCGGAGCGAAGGCGGGCAAGGCGGCGCGCAGCGCGACGTCGCACAAGCACGTCGTCGCCAGGAACTGATCGCGGCGCGAGCGCACCGCGCGACGCCGCTCAGCGGCGATCGACGAAGGCGTGCGCGATCGTGCCGAGATCGACGTACTCGAGCTCGCTGCCGATCGGCACGCCGCGCGCAAGCCGGGTGACGCGGATGCCGCGCGAGGCGAGCGCCTCGGCGAGCACGTGCGCGGTCGCCTCGCCTTCGGCGGTGAAGTTGGTCGCGATGATCACTTCCTCGACCTGGCCGTCGCCGGCGCGATCGAGCAGCTCGCGCGCGCCGATCTCGCTCGGGCCGATACCGTCGAGCGGGCTGAGCCGGCCCATCAGCACGAAGTAGAGGCCGCGGTAGCTGCCGGTGCGCTCGAGCGCGGCCTGGTCGGCGGGCGTCTCGACGACGGCGAGCTGACGCACGTCGCGCGCCGGATCGCGGCAGATGCTGCAGACCTCGGCCTCGGTGAAGGTGTGGCAGCGCTCGCAATGGCGAACGCGGGCGACCGCGCTCTGCAGCGCATCGGCGATCCGGCGCGCGCCGTCGCGATCGTGCTGCAGCAGGTGCCATGCCATCCGCTGCGCCGACTTGACGCCGACGCCGGGGAGGCGGCGCAACGCCTCGACCAGACCTTCGAGCGACGGTTCAGCGGCCAATCAGAACGGCAGCTTCATGCCCGGAGGCAAGGGCATGCCGGCGGTGAGCTTGCCCATCTTTTCCTGGCTCACTTCCTCGGCGCGCCGCACGCCGTCGTTGAAGGCGGCGGCGACGAGGTCCTCGAGCATGTCCTTGTCCTCGCCGAGCAGGCTCGGGTCGATGGCGATCCGCTTGACGTCGTGCTTGCACGTCATCGTCACCTTGACCAGGCCGGCGCCCGACTGGCCCTCGACCTCGATCGTCGCGAGCTCATCCTGCGCCTTCTTGAGGTTGTCCTGCATCGCCTGCGCCTGCTTCATCAGGCCGGCCAGTTGACCCTTCATCATGTCGTCTGCTCCTTTGATCGGTGTCGCGCGCTCGACTCGCCGCGCGTCAGGGGGCCAGGCTCGGCGGCGGCCTGACCGAGCCCGGAACGATGCGGGCGGTCTTGTACTGGGCCATCAAGGCCTTGACGAGCGGATCGTCCTGGATGACGCGCTCGGCCTCGGCCTGGCGGCGATCGCGCTCGGCCGCATCGCGGGCCGCGGGCGTGTCGACGACGGCACCGGCCTCGACGTCGATGCGGACGGCGCGTCCCTCGCTTTGCCCCGCCGCGGCCTGCAGGCGCTCGCGCAGCGCCGGCGTGCGCAGGTTCTCGCGTTCCACGCGCAACTGCCAGAGCCGAGCTGCCGCGCCGTCGACGACGCGAACGCATTCGGCCTGCATCGCCAGCTCGCGCACCATCGCCGTGATCGCGCCGGCGGCAGCGAGTCGCTGCGCGAGCGCGGTCCAGAGGTCGGCGGCGGCGCTGCCTTCGATCGCGGTCGCGGTGGGGTCGGCGGCGGGATTCACGGACGACAGCGTCGCATTCGGCAGCGGCAGCGGCAGCGGCACCGGCGTCGGCACTGGCGCGGGCGCCTGCACTTGCACTTGCGCCTGCGCTGGCATCGGCATCGCCCGCACCGGCGCCGGCACCATCGGCGTCGGCCGCACCGACGCCGGCACTGACAGGGACGCGGCCACCGGCGACACCACCGCGCGCTCCGCGCCGACGTCGGCACTTCCGCGCGCGCGCGTCGCGACCGCCTCGTCGCTGCGCGTCGGCGCGACGCCGCTCGACCGCGCCGAGGGCGCCGGCGCTGCCACCGGCGTCGGCGGCACCGGCGCGACGGCGCGTGCATCGGTCGGCGCGAACGCGAGCATGCGCAGCAGCACCATGACCAGGCCGCTGTACTCGTCGGGCGCGAGCGCAATCTCGGCGCGGCCGGCGAGGACCATGCTGTAGAGGAGCTGGGTCTCGTCGGCGGGCAGCAGCGCGGCGAGACGGCGCACGATGTCGCTCTCGGGATCGTCGTCGGCGAGCGCCGACGGCACCGCCTGCACGATCGCCATCTCCTGCAGCAAGGCGGCCATCTCCTCGAGCGCGCCGGCCGCCGAAAGGCCGAGCTCCCGCAAGCCGTCGACGGCGGCGATCAACGCCGCGCCGTCGCGCCCGGCGGCCGCCTCGATGCAGCGTGCGGCGTGGCTGCGGTCGACGGCGCCGAGCATCTGCCGCACGGCGGCTTCCTCGACGCGGCCGCTGCCGTAGGCGATCGCCTGGTCCGTGAGCGACTGCGCGTCGCGCATCGAGCCGCGCGCCGCGCGCGCGATCAGCTTCAGCGCGCCGGGCTCGGCAGCGACGTCCTCGGTCGCGAGGATCGCGGCCAGATGGCGCACGATCGTCTCGGCCGCCATCGGCCGCAGGTTGAACTGCAGGCAACGCGAGAGCACCGTCGCCGGCACCTTCTGCGGGTCGGTCGTCGCCAGGATGAACTTGAGGTAGTCGGGCGGCTCCTCGAGCGTCTTCAGCATCGCGTTGAAGGCGGTCGTCGAGAGCATGTGCACCTCGTCGATCAGGTAGACCTTGAAGCGGCCGACGACCGGCTTGTAGACCGCCTGGTCGAGCAGTCGCGTGATCTCCTCGACGCCGCGATTCGAGGCGGCATCGAGCTCGACGTAGTCGATGAAGCGGCCGGCATCGATGTCGCGGCAGGCGGCGCAGACGCCGCAGGGATGCGCCGTGATGCCGCCGTTGCCGTCGGCGCCGGTGCAGTTGAGCGATTTGGCGAGGATGCGCGCGATCGTCGTCTTGCCGACGCCGCGCGTTCCGGTGAAGAGATAGGCGTGGTGGAGACGCTGCTGCGTGAGCGCGTTGGCGAGCGCCTGGACGACGTGCGCCTGCCCCACCAGCGTCTCGAAATTACGCGGCCGGTACTTGCGCGCGAGCACGGTGGACGACATGCGAACGATTCTACGGGCCGCCCCTTGCCGCACCTGTCGCTGCGGGATAATCCACATCACCGTGGCCGCCCCGAATTCACCCGCGTCGTTTCCCGCCGGCCCGCTCAGCTACGGCGCTTCCGGCGTCGACTACGCGCGCATCGACCCCCTCAAGCTCGAGGCTCAGCGCGCCGCCCTCGGCACCGGCGTGCACCTCGACCGGCACGGCTTCAGCGAGGTCGCGGCATCGCGCGGCGAATCGGCCTACGTCGTCGACGTCGGCCCGTTCTACCTGGCCAGCATCGTCGAGTGCCTCGGCTCGAAGGCGCTCGTCGCCGACGCGATGGCCGCGCTCGGCGGCAGGAGCGCCTACGCCGGCATCGCCCAGGACACGATCGCGATGGCGGTCAACGACCTCGTCACCGTCGGCGCGACGCCGCTCGTCGTCCAGGCCTACTGGGCCGCCGGCGGCTCCGACTGGTTCAACGACGGCGAGCGCGCCGAAGCGCTCGTCGCCGGCTGGAAGCGCGCCTGCGACCACTGCGGCATCTCCTGGGGCGGCGGCGAGACGCCTGCGCTCGCCGGCATCGTCGAGGGTGGCCGCATCGACCTCGCCGCGGCCTGCACCGGCATCGTCAGCCCGAAGACGCGGCTGTCGCTCGGCGACCACCTCGCGGCGGGCGATGCGATCGTCCTGCTCGCCTCGAGCGGCATCCACGCCAACGGCCTCAGCCTGGCGCGCCAGCTCGCCGAGCGGCTGCCGCGCGGCTACCTCACGCCGGTCGCGGGAAGCGCGGTGCCGATCTCCTTCGGCGAGGCGCTGCTGCAGCCAACCGTCCTCTATGCGCCGATCACCGAGGCGCTCTTTTACGCCGGCGTCCGCGTCCGCTACGCCGTCAACGTCACCGGCCACGGCTGGCGCAAGCTGATGCGCCATCCCGCCGACCTCACCTATCGCATCCGCCAGCTGCCCGACGTTCCGGCCGTGCTCTCGTTCATCCAGAAGGAAGCCGGGCTCGACGCGCGAACGGCCTACGGCACGTTCAACATGGGCGCCGGCTTCGCCGTCTTCGTCCCGGCCGAGGACGCCGAGCGCGCCGCCGCGGTCGCGCGCAAGGCCGGCGTCGACGCGTGGGTGGCAGGCAGCGTCGAGGCCGGCCCCCGCCGCCTCGTGATCGAGCCGCTCGATCTCGAATACGCCGGCAGCGAGCTCGGGGTTCGGCTCTAGTTCACGGCGGCGCGACTCGGCGCCGCCTAGAATCGACGGCGACGGGCCTCCCCGCATGGGAGCGCGGCCAAACGGGTCAGGTCGGGAACGAAGCAGCCCTAACCGTTGCGACCAGTGCCGGGGTCAGGCTCGTCACCTTCTTCGCCCGCGATGAGCCACAGCCGTCCCCTCCTCGCCTTCTGCATCCTCGCCCTGGCGTTCGCGTTCGACGTGCGCGCCGCGCCCGGCGACGTCTTCGTTCCCGCGCACCGCACGCGCGACGGCCACTTCGTGCCGGCGAACGTGCCGCCGCTTTCGGCCGGAACGCATCCCGCGCGCCGGCCCGGCCGCGGCGCCGCGGCGCATCGTCACGTCCGCGCCAAGCGCGCCGTTCCGCTGCTCGTCGACGCGCGCCCCGTTCGCCGCTGAGGCGGCGTTCGCCTACTCGCGTTCCTCGGCCCGCGTTTCGGGCGATCGCGGCGCGCCCTGGCGCGGCTCGCGCTCGACCGTCGCGGCATAGGCGTCGCGCGCCGCCTTTACCTGGCCCGCCGTGACATGGCCCATCGAATGCAGCCGCTCGACCTCGCGCAGCGACTCGACCAGCCCGCCGGGATCGATCGTCGACGGCGCCGCGAGGTGACGCAGCAGATCCGTGTAGCGCTCTTCGTCGAGTCGGGCCATGAAGCTTCCTTGCTGCCGGCAAGGCTTCGAGGATGACAGCGCGCCGCGGCGGCGGATGTCGGACGGTATCCCTTCGTCATCCCTCGTCGGACGGATTCACGCTCGCGGCGCGCCTGCCTAGAGTCGCCGCAGACTCGCCCCACCGTCATGCCATCGCCCTTCGTCGACTCCGCCTCGTTCCTGTCCGATCCGCCGCCCGAGACCGGCGCGCGCCGCTCCGTCGTCGTCGGCCGACTGCTGATGCTCGCGCTCGTCGTCGCCGTCGCGGCGAGCTCAGCGGTCCTGCTCGCGATGTAGCGCCGGCGGGGCCGGCGCGTCTGCGCCCTCGGCGCGCGCCTCGCCCTCGCCTTCGGCCGCATCGGCCCGGCCCGCCGACGGCGCCGCGCCGTCGCTCTTCAGCGCCTCCTTCGCGTCGCGCAGCGCGTCGTGAAGGATTCGCGTCGTCAGGCGCAAGGTCCGGACGTAGCGGACGATGACCTCGTTGAGCGCCGCCGAGACCTTCGGTGCCGGCAGCGCGAGCGCATCGACGGCTTCGTTGGCCGCGCTGGCGACGATGCGCAGCAGCTCGTCGTCGCTGTCGGGTTTGCGCACCGGCACGTCGCTCGGCAGGCGCCGGATCATGTGGAGGATGTCGTCGCCGAGACCCCATTGGCGCGCCGCCGCGCCGCCGAAGGCCTCGATGTCGACGCCGAGCACCGCGTACCCGGCGGCGGCTTCGTCGAGCCCGGGCTGCTCGGCGACCGGCTCACCTTCGCCGCGACTCGCGGCGAAGGGCTGCGTCAGCTGGTGGATCTGCTCGGCGTCGTCGGCGAAGTGGTAGCGAACGAGGAGCCGGCCGAGGTTCTGCAGGACGGCGACGAGGTAGACCGCCTCGCCGTCGTAGCCGGCCGGACGAAGCGACTGGGCGACGTGGCCGGCGAGGCGAACACGGTCGATTGTCGCGCGCAGCGCCACCGCGGCGCCTTCATCGAGCGGGCCCGGCCAGACACGCAGGCTGTTCGCCGAGGCGCGAACGCCCTCGACGCCGATCAGTGCGACGATGCGACGCAGGGTGAGCACGGCGCCGTTGCCGGCGATCTGCGTGCCCTGCACGCGCGCCGAGCTGAACGTCTTCAGCAGCTCGAACGACAGCGCCATGTCGGGCAGCAGGTGGCCGGCGATCTCGTCGGTGCGTTGGCTTTCGATCGCTGTGACGCGCTGCACCCGCGCCGCCAGGCCCGGCAGCGCCGGCAGGTGGCCGACGGTGCGCAGGCGGTCGAGCAGAAGCGCGACCGGGCCGCCCTCGTCTTCCGCCGTCGCCTCGAGCCAGCCCGTGAGCGCGCCGAGGAACGTGCGCGCGCTGCGATAGCGCAGGCGCACCTGGCTCGACGTGCTGCGGTTGGCGATCGCGCGCAGCGGCTCGGCGATCGGCAGCGGCGTCGTCCACGGCAGGCGGACGAGCTCGCGCCCGTGCGGCGCCAGGCGCTCGATCACGCGCGAGACGTCGGCGTTGCCGAGCACGGGCGCGCCGCCAAGCAGGCGATGCAGGACGATGCCGCAGGCGAGGACGTCGCGCTCGGCGGCGGCACGATGAGAGCGCAGCGCCGACGGCTCGGATGGCGCCGCGCGGCTGTCGCGGCCTCGGGGTGCCGCGCTCGCGGTCTCGGCCGCGTCGCTCGCCGCGACACCGAGCGCCATCACGCTCGCCTGGCCCCGCTCGTTGACGAGGATCGTGTGCAGCTGGACGTCGAGGTGGGCGATGCCGGCGTCGTGGCCGAAGGCGAGGCCGCGCAGGATGGCGGCGATCCAGAGGGCCGATTCCTCGACGGTCGGCGCCGGATGCTGCGCCAGCCATTCCTCGAGCGTCACGCCGGCGCGGCGATCGACGGCGACGTAAGGCCAGTGCTCGTGAACGCCGCAGTCGGCGACCTTGGCGAGGTTGGGATGATCGAGGCGGGCGGCGCGGCGCGCCGTGAGCAGCCAGTTGCCGATGCCCGACGCGCCGCTCGGCGGAACGCGCGGCATCGACACCATCGTCTCGGCGCCGGTGCGCGTGTCGGTCGCGAGCCAGAGCATCGTCAGCTCGCTTTTGGCGAGCAGGCGGCGCAGGGCGTAGCTGCCGAAGGCGCGCGTCGGCGACGAAGAGCGGATCACAGGGGCGACAGCGGGCGGCATCGCGGCGGACGGAGTTACCTGATTGGAGCCTACCGGAGCCAGCGCCCATGGCGCGATGAAAGCCCGCAAAGTGAGGCTTCTTGCCGTGAAGCGCTGCACCTCAGACGAGCTCGACGACCCGTCCCTCGCCGGTCACGAAGGCGCAGCGGACGCTGGTTCCGGGCTGGGCCCGAGCGACGACGGCGCGATAGCGCAGCAATTGGGCGCGGTACGGCGCGAGCGCCTCGGGCGCGTGGTGAAGCTTGTAGTCGAGCACCCACCAGGCCGGTCCGGACGCCTCTTCGATCTGGACGAGACGATCGATTCGCAGCACCTCGCTCGCATCGCTGACCGAGACCTCGTTGCCGCTCCACAGGATCTGCGGCCCGGTGAAGAAGCGCGCGCCTTCCGGGTGACGAAGGATCGCCGTGCCGTGACGCTCGACCGCGTCGGCCGCGACCCCGAACTCGGCTGCGGCCGCCGCGGCCAGCTCGCCGATCGACGCTTCCGAGTCGACACGACCGGCCCATTCGAGCAGACGATGGACGGCGCGTCCGAGCGCGGCCGCGCCGTCGTCGGCCGTGCTCGTTGGCGCTGGGGGCGGGGTCGATCGCGAGTCCGCTTCGGCCGCGTCGAACGGCAGCGAGAGCTGCGGCGCGATCGCCGGGATCGGCGCGTTCGGCGCAATGGGCACGGCTCGCACGGCGGCGCGGCCCGAGGCCGCGGCGGGAATCGGCGCCAAGCTCGTCGGCCGCGGCGCGAGTCGGGGCAGCACTTGCAGCGACGCCACGGCGTGGTCGCGCGCCGGCCGCAGCACCGCGCCCGCCGGCTCGGCCTCGACGGCGACGGCGATCGGCTCGACGCGCTGCCACCACGACGCTCGCGGCGGCGCCAGGAACGGCTCGGTGGCGCTGAAGACGAGACGGCGCTTGGCCCGCGTCATCGCCACGTAGAGGCTGTTCATCTCCTCGCGCTCGCGCGCCGCCATCTCGTGGTCGAGGAGCTCGGCGAGCGAAGGCGGGCAGCGTGATTCCGAATACAGAAACGCGCAGCGCAGCGGATGGTCGGCTTCGACCGGCCAGTCGACGAGCAAGGTCGTCGTCTCGATCGACGGCCGTTCCGGGTCGGCGTCGGTGACGAACACCGTGTCGGCCTCCAGGCCCTTGGCGCCGTGGATCGTGAGCAGCCTGACCGCGTCGGCGCGCACCGGCGGCGCGCTCTTGACCGAACGGCGCTTGAGCGCACGGACGAATCCGTACGGCGTCGCGTAGCGGCCGCCGTCGAGGAGCAGCGCCTGGGCGAGCACCGCGTCGACGGCATCGAGCGCGAGGGCGCGCTGCTCGGCCGGAACGACGGCGACGATCCGCTCGCGCAGCTCGCCTTCATGAACGATGCGATCGAGGAGATCGTGCGGCGGCAGCTGCGATGCGGCGATGCGCCAGCGCTGCAGCAGGCCGCGCGCGCGCTCGAGCGCGGGGCTCGCCGTCGCCATCGCCGCCAAGGCGCGCCACCAGTCGCGATCGCCGGCCGCCGCTGCCGCTGCGGACAGCGCCAGCAGATCGGCATCGCTGGCGCCGAACAGCGGGCTGCGCAGGGCGCGCGCGAGCGACAGGCGATGCGCCGGCGAGACGATGGCGTCGAGGACGGCGATCAGGTCCTGCGCTTCCGGGGTCGAGGCGAGCGTCGTGTCCTCGACGGCCGAGTGGGCGACGTGCTCGCGCTCGAGAGCGGCGGCGACGAGGCGCAGGGTCTCGCGCTTGCGACAGAGGACGAAGACCTCGCTCGGCGCCGCGCCTTGCGCGAGCATCGTCGCGATCCGCTGCGCGACCGTCGCGGCTTCGCGTTCACGCAGGACGACCTCCGGCTCGAGGCGAGGCATCGTCAACGTGTCGCGCCAGACCGGCTCGACGTTCGGGTCGGGGCGGCCGGCGCGACGATCGCGCGGATGGCGCGCCAGCGCCTCGATCGCGCACGCCGATGGAGCCGCGACCTCGGTGGTGTGCGAACGGAAGCCATCGAAGGCACCTTCGATGGCGGCGGCGCCGAAGACGCCGTTGATCGCGGCGATCACGTCGGGCGCGTTGCGGCGCGTGTGATCGCAGGCCAGGACGCTGCCCTCGAGGCCGTCGCGAATGAAGCGCGAGGCCGCCGCGAAGACGCGCGGCTCGGCGCCGCGGAACCGGTAGATGCTCTGCTTCGGGTCGCCGACGATGAAGACGCCGGGCGGGCTCTGGCCGCTGGCGCCGCCGCCCGCGCCGGCGTAGGCCGAGAGCCAGGCGTGCAGGGCGTGCCATTGCAGCGGGCTGGTGTCCTGGAACTCGTCGATGAGCACGTGGCGCACGCGCGCGTCGAGCCGCTCCTGAACCCAGCCGGCGAGCTCGTCGTCGCGCAGGATCGCCAGCGCGCAGCGCTCGAGGTCGGCCATGTCGGCGTAGCCGCGCGAGCGCTTGTACTCGGCGAAGGCGACCAGCAACGCGCGGACGAGCCGGACCATGCGCTGATGCTCGACTCGCGCATCCTGCTGGTCGACCTGTTGACGCAGCACACCGAGCGCCTGCTGCGTCTCGGCGAGGACGGCGTTGGCCTTGCTCAGGACGCGCGGCTCGTCCTTGTCGGTGTAGAGCGCGCGCCAGGCCGCGTCGAACACCTGCCGCGGGTCGCCGGACGCGAGCGCCGCGGCCATCTTCGCGGCGGTCTCCTGATGCGTCCTCGCGCCGCGGCCGAACACTTCGGCGACATGGCGCAGCCGCGCCTGCCAGAAGACATCGAGCACCGCCTCGACCGGATGCTCGAAGCGGCCGATCTCCGGCCAGAGCGCCGCCGCCGGCTCGACGCTTTCATCGAGCACGCCGGCCTCGTCGGCCATCTCGAACTCGACCCGCCGCCACCACGCGGCGGCGAGCCATCGGCCGAGCTGCGTGCGACCGCGGCGCGCGGTCATCGCCGCGTAGTCGGCACGCAGCGCCGGGTCGCGCAGGACGCGCGCATGGAAGGCCCGCATCACCGCGGCCCGGTGATCCTCGAGGTCCTCGATCAGCTCCATGTCAGACGCGAGGCCGAGGCGATCGAGCAGCGCCATCGGCGCGGCGCGCAGCAGCTGCGAGAACCAGGCGTGAAACGTGCGGATCTCGATCGGCCGGCCGGCGGCGAGGACGCGGCCGTACAGCGAGCCCAGCGCCGGCGCGAGCGCCTCGGCACGCGCCGGCGCAACGCCGCGGGCGACGAGGGCATCGACCCGCTCGGCATGATGCGCCCGCGGGTCCGAGTACGCGGCCAGCCAGTCGTGCAGGCGCTGCCGCATCTCGCCCGCGGCCGCGCGGGTGAACGTGATCGCGAGGATCTCGTGCGGCGCGGCGCCGTCGAGCAGGGCGCGCAGCATGCGGGACACCAGCATCCAGGTCTTGCCCGAGCCGGCGCAGGCCTCGACCGCGACGCTTCGCGCCGGGTCGCAGGCGACGGCATAGAACGCCTCGCGCCCGGCGAGCACGCCGTCGATGCGGAACGCGGGCGCGGTCATTCGCGCTCGGCGTCGAGCACGAGCGACGCCTCGCCCGCCGGCGACCAATGGTCGCGACGGCACAGGCCGCGCGCATCGCAGTGCTCGCACGCCGAGCCTTCGCCGAGCGGCGGCAGCGCGGCGCCTTCGCGCAGGCGCCGCAAATCGTCGGCGAGGCCGTCCATCAGCGCCGCCGATGTCGCCATGACGTCGAGATGCTCGTGGACCTCGAGACCCCGCGTCGCGTCCATCGCCAGGTAGAACGCCCGCAGCGGCAGCGAATCCTCGGCGCCGACGAGCGCTGCGTAGAAGGCGAGCTGGGTGTCCTCGAAGCGGTCCTGCACCTTGGTCTTGAGCCCGCTCGAGCTGCCGGTCTTGTAGTCGATGAGCTCGAGCCGGCTGCCGCGGTCCACGACGTCGATCCGGTCGACGCGACCCTCGAGCTCGATGCCGCCCAAGGCGGCCGGCGCGATGCGCAGCTCGACCTCGCCGCGCGACCACGACGCCCCCGCGGCTTCGCGCTCGTGCAGCCAGGCGACATAGCGCGGCACGAGGACCTCGAACGAGGCGCTGAACGGCAGGAACGCGGCTTCGTCGAGCCCTTGCGATTCGAGGCTCGCCGCGCCGACCGCCTGCAGGCGCGCCGTGTCGGCGGCGACATCGCCGCCGGCCTCGCGGCCGCGATGGAAGGCGTGCAGAACCTCGTGCAGCCACTTGCCGTAGTCGCGCTTCTCGACCTCGACGTCGAGCTCGTCGACGGCGCGCAGGCCGAGCACGCTCTGCGCGAAGAAGCGGTACGGGCAATCGCGCAGCGCCTCGAAGGTGCTCGCCGACAGCCGCAGCGGCAGCCGTTCGGCAGGCACCGAAGGCGCGCTGCGCACGATCGGCGCCGGCACGATGGCCTGCTCGACGCGAGGGTCGAGCCAGTCGCGCCATGTCGACCTCTGCTCTGCAAGGGCCAGCGCCAACCAGTCGACGAACGCGCTGTTGGCGAGCGGGTCGGCGCCATCGGCGCGCCGCCGGAACAAGGTCACCACGGGCAGCCGCAACAGGTGTGCGAAGGCGAGCAGCTCCGCGGCGCGCCGGTCGACCGGATCGGCCAGCATCAGCGCCTGGGAGACGCTGCGCGGCAGGAGCGAATCGCGCGCGCTCAACGCGCCGAGACGGCGGTCGTCGGCGCCGGGCAGGACGGCCGCGGCGAACGGGCGCAGCATCGCCCGCGCCAGCGGCGTGATGACGACGTCGGCGGCCAGCGGCTGCGACTCCGCGTCGACCGGGTCGGGCGGAAGAAAGGTCTCGCGCTCGAGGACGTCGTCGACCCAGCGCGTGAAATCGGCGAGCGCCATCGGCTCGAGATCCGTCGCCAGCTGCGTCCGCCGCGCTGGCGCGAGCGCGGGATCGATGCCGAGCGCCGAGAGCGCCTGCCGGCCGGCCGCGTCGTCGCGCAGGCGAGCGAGCGAGCCGGCGCCGTCGAGCGCGGTCGCGAGGGCATCGAGCCAGTCGACGAGCGAGCGCCGCGGCGTTCGCGCGAGCGCGCCGACGATCGCGACCGCGTCGTCGCGCAAGGCCGCCGCCGCGGCATCGAGCGGCAGGCGAGCGAGGCCGAGCGCGTCGGCGACCTGCGCCTTGCGCAGCGCGGCTTCGAGCGCTTCGAGCGCGGCGCTGCGCGCGGCCCCGATCGGCGCCGATTTCAGCCAGTCGAGCCACGCATCGGCGCTGGCGTCGCGACGCGCCGCTGCCAGCAACGCCATGACCGTCGCGCCGGCGCGCGTCGTCGCCAGCTTCCAACCGGTCTCGTCGCGCATGACGACCGCGCTGCGCTCGAGCAGCGCCCGGATGCGCCGCACGAGGGCACGATCAAGTGCGATCAGCGCGACCGGCGTCTGGCCGCGCTCGACGTGCGCGAGGACCTGCGCAGCCGCGGCCGCCGCCTCGTCCTCGAAGCCGTCGCAGACGTGAAAGGCCGGGGCCACCGGCGGCAGGTCGCGAAACGGCGCGGCGAGGTCGACGTCGGTGTCGACCTGAAGCGCCGGCGCCGCGGCGCGCTCCAGTAGCGACCGCGCCAACGGATCGACGCCGCCTGCCACCACCATGACCCAGGCGCCAGGCTGCATCGTGAACAAGCGGTCGGTGGCCAGCGCCGACGACCGCGATGCCCACTCGAGCGCGACCTGGGCGAGCAGCTTCTCCTTGGCGCCGGCGCCACCCTGCGCCTGCAATGCATCACGCGCACGCGCCCACCACGCGTCGCGCTCGTCGGGGGCGACGCTCGCGGCCGTCGCCATCATCTCGTGCGCGGTCGCGACGGCGCGCGCCGCGCCCTGCGCGAAGCCGCGCGGATCGCGGCGCGACCAGTCGCCGGCCCAGGGCTGGGCGGCGATGTGCTGCATCGCGATCAAGGTGTCGTGAGCGATGCCCCAGCCGAGCTCGCCCGAGCCGCGCTGCGGCGGCGGGCCGAGCGTCGCCGCGAGCGTCCAGGTCGTCTCGATGCGCGGCATCCAGCCGCCGGCCGCGGCGAAGGCACGCCGCGCCGGTGCGAGCAGCTGCACGAACGGAACGAGGACGACGACGTCGCGCAGGGCGACGACTTCGGCCGCGGCCCAGGACCGGACGCGCATCGCGACGGCGTCCCAGGGTGCGACGCCGGAGACATCGACGGCCGAGCGGACTATCGTCGCCATAGGGAACAGGGGAAGCTCGCTGCGCCGTGGAAACAGCGCTTATGTCAGAATGATTGTGCCCTTCGAAGCGCGCCTTGCAGACGTCGCTTTCGTCTTCATCTCGGGTGCAGGCACAAGGATCCAACCCATGAGCAGCGAGCTGATCACCCACACGTCCGACGCATCGTTCAACGCCGATGTCATCGAGGCCGGCACGCTGGTCCTCGTCGACTACTGGGCCGAATGGTGCGGGCCGTGCAAGATGATCGCGCCCATCCTCGACGAGGTCTCCAAGGACTACGAGGGCAAGCTTCGCGTCACCAAGATGAACGTCGACGAGAACCGCGACGTGCCGGCGAAGTACGGCATCCGCGGCATCCCGACGCTGATGCTGTTCAAGGACGGCGAGCTCGCCGC
>DASYKC010000108.1:0-9861 GCA_035995885.1 Caldimonas sp.
CGGCCTTCGACAACGCCTCGATCCAGGCCATCCTGCACGCCGCGCGACGCGACAACGCGCGCGCCGACATCACCGGCTGCCTGCTCTTTTCCGGCCACTGTTTCGCGCAGGTGCTCGAGGGCTCGCGGCCGGCGGTGACCGCGCTGGCGCGCAAGATCGCCGCCGATCCGCGCCATGCCGGCATGCGCTTCCTCTCCGAGGCGACCCGCGCCGAGCGCGAGTACGCCGACTGGTCGATGGGCTACCTGCACGACCTCAACCTCGAGGACGACCTCGAGACGCTGCTCATGATCCCGAACGATTCGCCCGTCGTCGTCGCCGACGTCATGGAGCGGATGCGGCCCGATCCGGTGATGGGCGCGCTGCGCTGACCTCGCCGCGCCGGCACCGCTCAGATGCGGTGCAGGCGGTCGGTGCGCGGCTGACCGAGCGTGCCGGCGAGCAGGAAGACGCTCACCGCGAGCGAGGCGAGAAGCAGCCAGCCCGCGTCTTCCGACGAGTTCGCGCGCGCCAGCAAGGCCAGCTCGAGGGCGAGGGCGACGATGCCGATGGCGAGACCGGCGGTGACGAAGAGGCGGAGGCCGGGCCGGCGCAGAAGCCGGCCGCCGGTGAAGACGATGCGGATCCAGGCGGCGACGAAACCGACGCCGAGCGCGATCGCGACCAGCGACCAGAGGGCGCCGCCGTCGTGCGCGGGCGCGCCCGGCAGGACGGCGTCGTCGGGCGCGCCGAAGAGGACGAGCATCGGCAGCAGGAAGACGAGCGCCGACGGCATCACCAGGACCGCGGCCGCGCAGAGGCGGACGCCGAGGTTGTCGGCGAGAAGACTGGCACGGTAGAGTGCGATCTTGGTCATGGGCATCGACGTTTCCGATCCGCGTCCGGCGGAATCATGCGGCGTTTCGCGCCGTCGTGCCTGCACCGGCCGGCGCCCGCCGATCCGAGGTGCGCCGAAGTTCACGGCGGCGCGATGAGGCCGGTGCTGCAGTCCGCATCGCTCGTCCTGATCGGCCTGTACCAGCGTCACGTCTCGCCGCACAAGGGCTACGTCTGCGCTCTGCACGCGCGCACCGGCGGCCGCTCGTGCTCGCGCTATGCGGCGCGTGCGATCGCGCGCGCCGGCCTCTTGTCGGCGACGATCCTGCTGCAGCGGCGCCTGCGAGCCTGCGCCGCCGCCGCCGCAGCGCTCGCCCAGGAAGAAGCAACCGGCGCTCGGCCGGACGAGTCGACGCCGACCTTCGAGGACCGCGCATTCGGCGGCTGTGCGCCCGCAGTGCGCGAAGGGCGCAAGCTCTGCTGCGGCAGCCTCGTCGGCGGAATGCTGAGCGACTCGGGGCGTTAGGGAAAGCGGGGGTGCGCCGCACGCGGCAGGCGCGCGGGAGGGTGCCTAGAATCGCCTCGCTCGCCGCCACGGCCCGGCCGTGGCGGCGCTCCTCTTCTCCTGCATGGATGACGCCACGACCCTGCCCGCCGCGAACGCGGTCCGCTCCTACGGCATCGTCGCGATCCTGCTGCACTGGCTGCTGGCGTTGCTGATCGTCGCCGCCTTCTTCATCGGCGTCGCGATGGTCGATCTGCCGTTCTCGCCGCAGCGGTTCCGCTTCTTCAACTGGCACAAGTGGCTCGGCGTCGCCGTGCTGATCCTGTCGGCGGCGCGGCTTCTCTGGCGCGCCGCCGGGCACCCGCCGCCGCCGGTGCCGACGGGCATGCCGGCCTGGCAGCTCGCCGCCTACCGCGTCACGCATCTGCTCTTCTACGCGCTCTTCTTCGTCGTGCCGTTGCTCGGCTGGGCCTACACCTCGGCGGTCGGCGTGCCGGTCGTCTTCCTCGGCTGGCTGCCGCTGCCCGATTTCGTGGCGCGCGACAAGGCGCTCGGCGATGAGATCCTGAAGCCGCTCCACGCCGTCGCCTCCTACCTGCTCGCCGCGGTCGTCGTCGTCCATGTCGCCGCCGCGCTCAAGCACCACTATCTCGCGCGCGACGGGCTGCTCCTGCGCATGTGGCCGTGGTGGCCGAGCCGGAGGCGCGCGTGAGCCCGGCGTCGCGATCGCGATCGCGATCGCTGGCGGGGCTGCTGATGCCGCTCCTGTTCGCCGCCACGGCGGTGGCGCAGCCGGCGCCCGCGGCCCGGCTCGTGCCGGCGCAGAGCGAGATCACGTTCCAGGTCAAGCAGAGCGGCGTGCCGATCGACGGCCGGTTCAAGAAGTTCGACGCGCAGCTCGCGCTCGATCCGAAGGCGCCGCAGACGGGCACCGTGACGATCGCGATCGACACCGCCAGCGCCAGCGTCGGTTTCGCCGAGAGCGACGCCGAGCTGCCGCGCGCGCCGTGGTTCGACAGCGCGAAGTTCCCGCGTGCCGTCTTCCAGTCGAGCGCGATCAAGGGGCTCGGCGGCGGCCGCTTCCAGGCCGCCGGCAAGCTCGACCTCAAGGGAGCGGCGCACGACCTCGTCGTGCCGGTGACGATCGTCCAGAGCGGCGCGCAATCGACGGCGAGCGGCGAGTTCGTCGTCAAGCGGCTCGACTTCAAGATCGGCGAGAACGAGTGGGCCGACCTCGGCCTGGTCGCGAACGACGTTCGCGTCCGTTTCAAGCTGGTGTTCACGGGCCTCGGCCCTCTGTAGTCACTCAAGAACCACGACCAGGAGACATCCCTTCATGCGCAAGACCTTCATCGCCGCTGCGCTCGCGGCCCTTGCCGCCGCCGTCGCCGCCGAGCCGGCGACCTACGCCATCGACCCGGGGCACAGCGTCGTCACCTTCGAGGCGCTTCACTTCAACACCTCGACCCACCGCATGCGCGTCCAGGCCAAGGAAGGCAGCGTCGTCCTCGATCGCGCGGCGAAGTCGGGCAAGGCCGACATCACGATCGACCTGACGACGCTGAGCGCCGCGTCGTCGTCGCTGGAAGGCGTGCTGAGGGGCGAGCGCCTGTTCAACGTCGCGCAGGGCCCGACGGCGCGCTTCGTCGGCGACACCTTCACCTTCGACGGCGACAAGGTCGCGTCGGTCGCCGGCACGCTGACAATCCTCGGCAAGTCGCAACCCGTGACGCTGAAGGCGATCCGCTTCAACTGCTACGAGAACGCGCAGGTGAAGCGCGAGGTCTGCGGCGGCGACTTCGGCGCCACCGTGCAGCGGAGCAAGTTCGGCCTCACCCTCGGCGCGAGCATCTCGCCCGACGACGTTCCGCTGATCGTCCAGGTCGAGGCGATCCGGCAGTAGGCCGAGCCGCTCGCGCTCTACTTGTTGGCCTCGACGTAGGCCTTCGGATCCTTGTCGACCGGCACGACGCCGGCGAAGTGGCGCGCCTCGAAGGTGGCGAAGGCGACGGCGAGCTCGTGGCGCAGCGCGAGCGCGGCGCTGCGGCGGAAGTCGGTCAGGCCCTCGCGCTCCTCCTCGCCCATGTGGTCGCTGTTCGCCTTGTTCGCCTTGGCGACGGCGGCATACCACGCGTCGCTGCCGACGTCGCGGCCGGCGACCGCGGCGACGGCGTCGCGGATCTCGTTGTGGTCCTTGATCGCGTCCTCGGTCTCGGCGTCGGCGCTCGGCTTGCCGCCGGCACCGCGGCCGACGTGGAGCAGCGCCGGGTAGAAATGCCGCTCCTCGGCCTCCGCGTGGACCTCGAGAAAGGCCGAGAGCCGGCCCCAGATCGCGGCGAGCGACCGGGTGTCGGCGCGGTCGATCTGCTCGAGGATCGCGAAGAGCCGGCGCTGCTCGTGGTGGTCGTCGAGGATGAGCTGGGTGATGTCCATGGGCGATTGTCGTCGCGGCGCTCCTGCGATGAAAGCGTCGGCCCGGGGGCGACGGTGACGCCGGCCGGGCGCCGGGCTTACATTCGAGCCCCTCGCCTCCTGGAGCAGACCATGCCCATCCGTATCGCTTCGCTTTCCCGTCAACTCCAGAAGAACGGCCAGCGCCTTCACCTCGCGATGACGAGCCGCGCCTTCTCGCAGGGCACGGATCAGCCCGCCTCCGAGCAGGAGAAGGCCCTGCGCGAGGAGCGCAGCGCCCTCAAGGCGGCGCAGGCCGAGCGCCGCGCCCTCGCGGCGCAGCCGAAGGCCAAGCCCGTCAAGGTGGTGAAGGAGGCCAAGGCGCCCAAGGCACCGAAGGCGCCGAAGGCGGCCAAGCCGCCCAAGGAAGCGAAGGCCGCCGGCAAGACCCACAAGCCCTCGCGCGCCGACAACAAGACCAAGAAGGCCGAGAACCTCGAAGCGGCGAAGAAGGCCGACCGCAAGTCGGCCAAGACCTGACCGCGCGCCGCCGTTGGAGTAATGTCGTCCCTGCCGCCGCCGTGGCGGGACGACATTCGTTTTCGGGGGCCACCATGCATCCAGACGCCGCCTTGCCGACCTTCCGCCTCGAGCGCGGGACGAGCCTCGCCGAGGCGCAGCGCGCCGACGGCGCGCCGGTGACGCTGGCATCGCCGGCGCTCGACGTCATGACCGACCTCACCAAGGTCAAGGCGGCGACGACCCACCCGGCGACGACGCTGCGCCAGGCCGAGCAGGCGATGATCCACCAGGGCGTGCGCATGCTCTTCGTCGTCACCGAGATGCCGCTCGTCGAAGGGCTCATCACCAGCACCGACCTGGGCGGCGACAGGCAGATGCGCGTCGTCCACGAGCGCCACCTCCACTACGACGAACTCGTCGTCGCCGACGTGATGACGCCGCTCGGCGCGCTCGACGCGATCGACCACGCGCGCGTCGGCAACGCCGCGGTCGGCAACGTCGTCGCGACGCTGCGCCGGCTCGGCCGCAACCACCTGCTCGTCGTCGAGGCGGCGACGGCGCAGGCGCCGCGGCGGGTGCGCGGCGTGATCTCGCGCTCGCAGGTCGAGCGCCAGCTCGGCACGGCGATCGACATCACGCCGATCGCCAACAGCTTCTCGGAGATCGAGCAGGCGCTGCTCTGAATCGTCGCCCGGCGGCCGCCGCCTAGCCGGCCAGTGCTGCCGGGTCGAGGTTGGCGCCGCAGATCACGAGCAGCACCTTCTCGCCGCGCCGCGGCACGACGACGCCGCTCGCCAGCGCCGCCAGCGGCAGCGCGGCCGCCGGCTCGACGGCGAGGCGCAGCTCGTGCCACAGGCTGAGCTGGGCGGCGCGGATCGCCGCGTCGGGGAGGAGGTGGGCGGCGTCGACGTGGCGCTGCGTCAGCGGCCAGGCGATCGCGCCGATGCGGCGCGCGCCGAGCGAGTCGGCGGCGATTCCCGCGACCTCGACGTCGACCGGACGGCCGGCGGCGCGGGCACGATGCAGCGTCGGCGCGAGCTCGGGCTCGAGCGCGTCGATCGTGCAGCGGTCGCCGAACCAGGCGCAGACGCCGGCGATCAGGCCGCCGCCGCCGACGCTGACGAGGGCACGGTCGGGAACGCCGGCGTCGGCCTCGACCTCGGCGGCGAGCGTCGCCGCGCCGATCACGACCTCGCGCTGGTCGTAGGCGTGCATCAGGAGCGCGCCGCTCTGCGCCTGGCGCTCGAGGCTGGCGGCGAGGGCGTCGCCATAGCTTCTGCCGACGACGCTGACGACGGCGCCGAGCCGGGCCAGCTTGGCGCGCTTGGCCGGGCTCGACGCCTCCGGGACGAAGACCTCGCAGCGAACGCCGAGCGCCTGCGCCGCGCAGGCGACGGCGATGCCGGCGTTTCCGCCCGAGGCGATGACGACGCCGGCCTCGGGAACCGGTTGGGTGCGCATCCGGTTGAACATGCCGCGCGCCTTGAAACTGCCGCCGACCTGCAGGTGCTCGAGCTTGAGCCAGAGCTCGACGCCGTCGATGCCGAGCTGGCCGCCGTCGATGCGCAGCAGCGGCGTGCGGCGGATGTCGCCGGCGATGCGCGCTGCGGCGGCGGCGATGTCGTTGCGGCTGATCTCGATATCCATGAGAGGGCAATCGTGGCGCAGTCGCTATATTGCACTCGATGGACATGCCCGCCGCCCCGTCCGCGCGCGCCCTCGAGATCGCGCGCGCGCTGGTCCGCTTCAACACCGTCAGCCGCGAGTCGAACCTGGCGCTGATCGAGTTCATCCGCGCCGAGCTGGCGCGCCACGGCGTCGCGAGCCGGCTGACCTTCGACGACGAGCGCAGGAAAGCGAACCTGTTCGCGACCATCGGCGCCGGCAAGCCGGCCGGCGTGATCGTCTCCGGCCACACCGACACCGTGCCGTGGGACGGCCAGGAGTGGTCGGTCGACCCGCTCGGCGCCGAGCTGCGCGATGGCCGCCTCTACGGCCGCGGCAGCGCCGACATGAAGGGCTTCATCGGCCTCGCCGTCGCGCAGGTGCCGACCTTCCTCGCCGCCGACCTGCCGTTCGCCGTCCACCTCGCCTTCAGCTACGACGAGGAGGTCGGCGGCTTCGGCGCGCGCCGCCTCATCGCCGACATGAAGGCGGCCGGCGTGACGCCGCTCGCGTGCATCGTCGGCGAGCCGACCGGCATGGTGCCGGCGCTCGCCCACAAGGGCGTTTACCGCTGGCGCTGCTGCGTGCGCGGCCACGCCGCGCACTCGTCGCTGACGCCGCAGTCGGTCAACGCCATCGAGGTCGGCGCGCGCGTCATCGGCAAGCTCGCCGACATGGCCGAGCGCTGGCGCGATCACGAGCCGCGTTACGAAGGTTTCGACGTGCCGTACAGCACCGGCTCGGTCGGCGTCGTCGCGGGCGGCATCGCCGACAACGTCGTCCCCGCCGACTGCCGCTTCCACTACGAGTTTCGAAACCTGCCCGGCGCCGACGTCGCGGCGATGCAGGGCGAGGTGCGCGCCTACGCCGAGACGCTCGAGCCGGCGATGCGCGCCGTCGATGCCGAGGCCGGCATCCGCTTCGAGACGATCTGCGAGATGCCCGCCTTCCTGGCGCGCGCCGACGATCCCGCGGTGCTGCTCGCGCAGCGCCTCGTCGACGCCGACGCGACGACCTTGGTCGCGTTCGGCACCGAGGCCGGCCTGTTCCAGGGCGCGGGCGTGCCGACGGTCGTGTGCGGCCCGGGCCGTATCGCCCAGGCGCACCAGGCCGACGAATACGTCTCGCTCGCCCAGCTCGCCGCCGGCGAGCGTTTCCTGCTCGCGCTGACCCGGGCCGGGGTCCTCACTGCCGGCCGCCGCTGAAGGAGAACCTCCCATGTCAAGCCCACTTGCCGGCGCGAGCGCCGGAATCGAATCCATCCGCACCCTCGCGCTCGTCGGCCCCGCAGCGGCCGGCAAGACCAGCCTGGCCGAGGCGCTGCTCGGCGCTGCCGGCGCGATCGTCACGCCGGGCAGCCTCGAGCGCGGCACGACGGTCAGCGACTTCGACCCGCTCGAGCGGCGCATGCAGCATTCGCTCAACGCGAGCGTGCTGCACCTGACGCGCGGCGAGACGCGCATCCATTTCATCGACACGCCCGGGGCACCCGATTTCCTCGGCCAGAGCCTGCCCGCGCTCGAGGCGGTCGAGACGGCGGCCGTCGTCATCAACGCGGCGATCGGCGTCGAGCCGATGGCGATCCGCATGATGGAGCACGCCGCCGCGCGCCAGCGCGACCGCATGATCATCGTCAACAAGATCGACGCGCTCGGCGTCGACCTGGCCGCGGTGCTGGCGCAGATCCAGGCGGCGTTCGGCAAGGAGTGCCTGCCGCTCAACCTGCCCGACGGGCGCGGCGCGCGCGTCGTCGACTGCTTCCACAACCGCGACGGCCACAGCGACTTCGGCAGCGTCGACGCCGCCCATCGCGCCCTTGTCGAGCAGGTCGTCGAGGTCGACGCCGATTTCGTCGATCGCTATCTCGAGAGCGGCGACATCGACGCCTCCGAGCTGCACGCGCCGCTCGAGCAGGCGCTGCGCGAAGGGCACCTGATCCCCGTCTGCTTCGTCTCGGCGAAGACCGGCGCCGGCGTCGCCGAGCTGCTCGACGTCATCGTCAAGCTGCTGCCGCATCCGGGCGAGGCCAACCCGCCGGCGTTCCTGCGCGGCGAGGGCGCGGCGGCCGAGCCGCTCGCGGCGCTGCCCGAGCCGGGAAGGCACGTCCTCGCCCACGTCTTCAAGGTGACGGTCGATCCCTTCGTCGGCCGGCTCGGCGTCTTCCGCGTCCACCAGGGAACCGTGTCGAGGGAGAGCCTGCTCTACATCGGCGACGGCAGGAAGCCGTTCAAGGTCGCCCACCTCTTCATGCTCCAGGGCAAGGACCACGTCGAGGTCGCGCAGGCGCTGCCGGGCGACATCGTCGCCGTCGCCAAGGTCGACGAGGTCAAGTTCGACGCCGTCCTCCACGACGCCGCCGAGGACGACCACATCCACCTCCTGCCGATGGCGTTTCCCAGGCCCGTGCACGGCCTGGCGATCGAGCCCAAGCGGCACGGCGATGAGCAGCGCATGTGGGAGATCCTGACCAAGCTCGTCGACGAGGACCCGTGCCTGAAGCTCGAGCATGTGTCCGGCACCAACGAGACGATCGTCTACGGCCTCGGCGAGCTGCACCTTCGCGTCCTGCTCGAGCGGCTGCGCGAGACCTATCGCTTCGAGGTGACGACGCGGCCGCCGCGGATCGCCTACCGCGAGACGATCACCGCCCCGGCCGAGGGCCACCACCGCCACAAGAAGCAGAGCGGCGGTGCCGGCCAGTTCGGCGAGGTGTTCCTGCGCGTCGAGCCGCTCGCGCGCGGCGCCGGCTTCGAGTTCCTCGACCAGGTCAAGGGCGGGACGATCCCGGGCCAGTTCATCCCCGCGGTCGAGAAGGGCTGCCGCGAAGTGCTCGCCAGCGGCGCGATCTCCGGTCATCCGGTCGTCGACGTCCGCGTCGTCGTCTACGACGGCAAGCACCACAGCGTCGACAGCAAGGAGATCGCGTTCATCACCGCGGGCCGCAAGGCCTTTCTCGACGCGGTGCTGAAGGCCGGGCCGATCGTGCTCGAGCCGATCGTCAATGTCGAGATCACGGCGCCGGAGCCGTGCATCGGCGACATCACCGGCGATCTCTCGTCGCGGCGCGGCCAGGTTAGCGGCACGCGCTCGTCGGCCGCCGGCATGCTCGACGTGCTCGGCCAGGCGCCGCTCGCCGAGCTCTCGAGCTACCAGTCGCGCCTCAATGCGATGACCGGCGGGCAGGGGCGCTACGTGCTCGCGCTGAGCCACTACGAGGCGGTGCCGCCCGGCGTGCAGCAGCAGCTGATGTCGCAGTTCCGCAGTCCGGAGCTCGAGTGAGCCGGGCGGTCTTCGACGCGCGTCGGCGAGGGCTTGCGCAGATCGCCGCGGCGTCGTGACGCTGAACGATCAGGTCGCGCGCCAGACGCTGGCGAGCCACGGCTGCTGCTCGCGCGGCAGGCCGGCGGGCCGGTAGTAGTGCTCCAGCGCCTTGAACCCGGCGCCTTCCATGTACTCGCGCCAATGCGCGAGGTCGTGGTACGCACCGTAGCGCGTGCCGTTCCAGCCTTCGTCGTTGGCGCCGCGCGGGTTCGAGCTGAAGAGCACGCCGCGCGGCTTCAGCGTCGCGTGCAGCTGCGCCAGCACGCGCGGCAGCTCCTGCGCGGGAACGTGGAAGAGGGCGGCGTTCGCGAAGACGCCGTCGAAGCGCCGGGGCGGCAGGTCGAGCGCCAGGAAGTCCTGGTGCCAGACCTCGCAGCCGCTCTCGGCCCGCGCCATCGCGACGAAGCGCGCGGAGCCGTCGAGACCGGTCGGTCGATGGCCGAGCCGCATGAAGGTGCGGAGGTCGCGCCCCGGGCCGCAGCCGAGGTCGAGGATCTCGAAGGGCGCCGCGCCTTCGATGTGGCGCAGCAGCGCATCGATGTTCTGCGAGACGTCGTGGTCGCGCGTGCCCTCTCGGAATGCATCGGCGCGCGACTCGTAGTGCGCAAGCGTCTCGCGCGCGATGTCGGCGAGCTGCTCCG
>DASYKC010000109.1:0-3541 GCA_035995885.1 Caldimonas sp.
CGGCCTCGTCGGCGCTCGCGAGCGGGGCGACGTCGGGCATCGTCGGCATCACCAGCACGCCGTCGCTGCCGAGCAGCGCCGTCATGTGATCGCGGAAGCGCGCGCGGAACGCGGTCGCTTCCGCGACCTGCGCGTCGGTGACGTCGCGCGCCCAGGCGAAGCGCTGCGCGACCCCGGGGCCGAGCGGCGGCGCGAAGCGGTCGATCAGCGCGCCGTCGCTGCGCCAGGCCTCGCGCCCCTGCAGGTAGCGAAAGCTCCAGTACATCGGCTCGAAGCCGTCGAGGACGGCGTCGACCGGCGCCGCCGCGCCAAGCACGGCCTCGACCAGGGCGCGCGGCGTGCGTTGCGCTTCGAGGACCTCGGCCGCGAGCAGCGCCCACACGTCGCTCGGCGCGAGCAGGCGGGCGCGCCCGGCCGGCAAGGGCGCGGGATCGGCGCCGAGCAGCACGTCGGCGACGCGCGCGAACGTCGGCACGTCGCGCGCGAACCAGCCGCACGTGTCGAAGCTCGGCGCCAGGTCGAGCACGCCCTGGAGGCTGACGCGCCCGTGCGTCGGCCGCAGGCCGACGAGCGCGCAGTGATTGGCCGGCGCGCGCACCGAGCCGCCGGTGTCGCTGCCGAGCGCGAAGTCGCAGAGGCGGTTCGACACCGCCGACGCCGATCCCGACGACGAGCCGCCGCTGATCCGGTCCGGCGCCGCGCCGTTGATCGGCGAGCCGAAGTGCGCGTTCTGGCCGTTCATCGAGAACGCCAGCTCGTCGGTGATCGTCTTGCCGGCGAAGCGCGCGCCGGCGTCGAGCAGGCGCTGCACCGCCGGCGCGGTCGTCGTCTTGATCCCCGACATCGCGAGGACGAACGGCTGGCCGCCGCCGGTCGGGTAGCCGGCGACATCGAAGAGGTCCTTGACCGCGAACGAGAGGCCGGCGAGCGGCCCGGCGTCGGCGTGGGCGACGGCCGCGTCGGGGTACGGCATGAAGCAGCGGGCGGCGTCGCGCGAGGTGTGCATCGGGCGTGCGATCGATGGGGGCGGATTCAGAGCGACAGCGGCAGCGCGAGGTGCTTCGCATACATCATGTCGCGATGCCCGAGCAGGACCGGATCGAGCGCCGCGTCGGTCGCGGCGTCGCGCGTCTCCAAGGCCGCGCGCGTGGCGGCGTCCATCGCGCAGACGTCGTGCGGCAGCGGCCGGAACAGCGCCATCGCGGTCGCGGCGTAGATGTCGACTGCCGTCAGGTCGCTGCCGACGAAGTAGCGGCTGCCGGCATCGTGCTGCGCCTTCAGTCGCGCCGCGAGGCGGCCGAGCAGCGCGACGACGCGCGCCGGCGCGGCCGCACCCGCTTCGGCGCTGTAGCCGTACTTCTTGCCGAGGTAGGCGGCGACGCGCGCCGGGAATCCGCCGGCGTCGTGCAGGCCGGCATCGATCAGCTGCAGGCGGCGCGACCAGCCGAGGCCGCCTTCGCCGCAGATCTCATGGGCGAGGGCAAGGACGAGGTCGCGCGTCGGCGCGTCTTCGGGCACCAGCCGCGGCTCGGGCGCGAGCCGCTCGGCGAGCTCGAGGATCTCGCGCCAGCCGGCGCGCGGCGGCTCGCTGTCGTGGATGGCGACCGGGCCGCTGCGCTGGCCGATCCAGTCCTTCATCGCGTCGCTGTCGTAGGCGAGCCGGACCGCCGTCCAGTCGATGCGCTTGACGTGCAGGATGCCCTTGGCGGCCTCGCCCCACGGGCTCGGCACGCCGCCGACGACGACCATGCGCAGGCCGCTGCGGCCGATCGCGTCGTCGACGCTCGCGTAAGCGAAGGTCATGGGCGCTGCAGCAGCGCGTCGTCCGGGGCCGCGCAGGCGGCGGACATTGCGAGGGCAGCGACGGCAACGAGCTGGCGATTCATCGAGGCTCCTCGAGGAAGACGATGAGGCAGCGTACTGCCCGCGCGGCAGCGTGACAGCCCGGGGTTCCGCCTAGTCGATCGCCGGCGCGCCCCGCCGCGGGCCATCGCCGCGGCGCTCAGATCATCGCCAGCGGCGTCGGCCCCTTCGGCGGCGCGAACAGGAGGTCGAGCTCGTGCAGGTGCGCCGCCGTGAGCCGATGCGCGAGCGCCCCGGCGTTCTCGCGCACGCGCTCGCGGTCGGCCGACTTCGGGATCGCGATCACGTCGTCCTGCGCGAGCAGCCAGGCCAGCGCCACCTGCGCCGGCGTCAGCGAATGCCGCTTCGCGAACCCGACGAGTGCCGGCTGGCGCAGCAGCCGCCCTTCCTCGAACGGCGAGTAGGCCATCACCGGAATACGGTGCTCGCGCAGCCACGGCAGCAGGTCCCATTCGATGCCGCGCCGGCCGAGGTTGTAGAGCACCTGGTCGGTCTGCACCGCCTCGCCGCCCGGCGTCGAGCGCAGCGCCTTCATCAGCGCGAGATCGAAGTTGCTCACCCCCCACTCGCGGATCTTGCCATCGCGCCGCAGCGCCTCGAACGCCTGCACGGTCTCGGCGAGCGGCACCTGACCTGGCCAGTGCAGCAGGTAGAGATCGATCACGTCGATGCGCAGGCGTTGCAGGCTGTTGTTGCACGCGGTGTGCATCGCCCGCCGCGAGGCGTGGTGTGGATAGACCTTGGTGACGATGAAGACCTCGTCGCGCCGGCCTTCGATCGCCTCGCCGACGAGCATCTCGGCGCGGCCCTCGCCGTACATCTCGGCGGTGTCGATCAGGGTCAGGCCGAGGTCGATGCCGAGGCGCAGGGCGGCGATCTCCTCGTCGTGGCGGCCTGCGTCTTCGCCCATGTGCCAGGTGCCCTGGCCGAGCGCGGCGACGCTCGCTCCGGCCGGCAGGGAAACGCGCTTCATGGCGCCAGTATTGCCGCGTCGCCGCCGCCTGTCGACGACGACGTGGCGCGATGCGCAGGACGAGGGCACGCGGCGCTGCAATCCGCAACCGCATACCGGTCGTCAGGGCTGCGTCAGGCGCTTGACCATCGCCATGATCGCCTTCATCTGCGGCGCCGATTTCTTGGCGTAGTCGGCGCCGGTGTAGCCCCACCAGTCCCAGCAGCCGAAGGCGTTCGACGCCGACTGGTTCACCTGCGGATAGAGGACGATCAGGCGATTGGCGTCGGCCCAGCGATTGAAGCCGGCATCGCGATAGAAGGCCTCGTGCACCGACTCCTCCGCCTGCAGGCAGCCGTGCAGCGCGACGTGGATGCGGCAGCGCGCCCCGGCCGTCGAGCACGCGGCGGGCGCGTAGACATGGCCGGTGTCGGCCATCTGTGCCGTCGCGGCGGCAAAGGGGCGCTGGTCGAAGGCGATCGGCAACGGCGTCGACGGCGCCGGCGGCGCTTGCAGGACGCCGTAGATCTGGGTGAGCACCGCCTTGGCCTGGTCGTAGGGCGCACCGTCGACATCGCATCGATTGAGGAACGGCGTCGCGGTCGCGGCGCAGGCGTGCGCGGCGCCGGGCGAGATCAGCGCGTGACCCGCCGGCACGTCGTGAACGTAGTCGATGCCGTGCTCGTCGACGCCGAGGCGACGGAAGAGCTCGACCGTCGCGTCGAC
>DASYKC010000110.1:0-32723 GCA_035995885.1 Caldimonas sp.
CGGCTCGTCATGGTGAGGCGATGGTATACACGCGATTCGCATGCCACCCCGCCTTGCCGCGACCTCCCCGCCGCCGCGTGCCGACGCCGCGGCGCGAATCGCCATTCACGGCGACCTGCTCGATTTCAGCGCCGAACCGGCCTGGGGCGACGTCGATTCGCCGGCGCTGCGCTTTCGCCCCGGTCACTGGCTGCTCGCCGAGGGCGGGCGGATCGTCGCCGTGCAGGCCGAGGCGCCCGGCGAGGGCTGGCCCCGTCACGATCATGCCGGCAGGCTCGTCCTGCCCGGCTTCGTCGACACCCACGTGCACAGCCCGCAGATCGACGTCATCGCCAGCTACGGCAGCGAGCTGCTCGACTGGCTGTCGACGCACACCTTCCCGGCCGAAGCGCGCCACGCCGACGGCGCGCACGCCGAGGCGGCGGCGGCGCACTTCCTCGATGCGCTGCTCGCGCACGGGACGACGTCGGCGGTGGTCTTCCCGACCGTCCATGCCGGGTCGGTCGACGCGCTCTTCGCTGCCGCCGAGGCGCGCGGCATGCGCGTCATCGCCGGCAAGGTGCTGATGGACCGCAATGCGCCGGCCGATCTCGTCGACGACGTCGCCAGCGCCGAGCGCGACATGGAAGCGCTGATCGCGCGCTGGCACGGTCGGGCACGCCTCGCCTACGCGGTGACGGTGCGCTTCGCGCCGACCAGCTCGCGCGAGCAGCTCGCGCTCGCCGGGCGGCTGTGCCGCGCCGACCCGTCGCTCTACCTGCAGACCCACGTCGCCGAGAACCGCGCCGAGGTGCGCTGGGTGCACGAGCTGTTTCCGGAAGCGCGCAGCTACCTCGACGTCTACGCCGCGGTCGGCCTGCTCCACGCGAAGAGCGTCTTCGCCCACGGCATCTGGCTCGACGACGCCGACCGCGCCGCGATCGCCGCCGCTGGCGCGCAGATCGCCCATTCGCCGTCGTCGAACCTGTTCCTCGGCAGCGGCCTGTTCGGCTGGCGTGCGGCCGAAGCGGCGGGCGTCAACGTCAGCCTGGCGAGCGACGTCGGCGGCGGCACCAGCCTGTCGATGCTTCGCAACATGGCCGACGCGTACAAGATCCAGGCGCTCGCCGGCGAGCGGCTGACCGCCTGGAAGGCGCTGCACGCGGCGACGCGCGGCGCGGCGACCGCGCTCGGGCTCGAGCACGAGATCGGCTCGCTCGAGGTCGGCGCCAGCGCCGACATCTGCGTCTGGGACGCGGCCGTCGGCCCGGTGGCGGCGCGGCGCGCCGCCGTGGCCCGCACTTTGCATGAGCGCGTCTTCGCCTGGATGACGCTCGCCGACGAGCGCAATCTCGTCGCGTCGTTCGTCGCCGGCCGCGTCGCGTTCCGGAGAGATTCCTCGCTTCGCTCAGAATGACGGCGCGACGCGTCGCCCGCCTCACGTCGTCCTGAGCCCAGCGAAGGATCCCATCGCACCATGACTTTGCGTCTCGAGCTCGTCGACATCAGCAAGTCGTACCCGGCGGTGAAGGCCAACGACCGCGTCGGCCTGCGCGTCGCGCCGGGGCAGATCCATGCCGTCCTCGGCGAGAACGGCGCCGGCAAGTCGACGCTGATGAAGATCATCTACGGCGCCGTCCGCCCCGACGCCGGCGAGATGCGCTGGAACGGCGCGCGTGTCGAGGTCGCGTCGCCGGCCGAGGCGCGCGCGCTCGGCATCAGCATGGTCTACCAGCACTTCAGCCTGTTCGACACCCTGACCGCGGCCGAGAACGTCTGGCTCGGCCTCGACAAGTCGCTGTCGCTCGCCGAGGTGACGGCGCGGATTCGCAAGGTCGCCGGCGAGTACGGCCTCGATGTCGATCCGGTGCGGCCGGTGCACACGCTGTCGGTCGGCGAGAAGCAGCGGGTCGAGATCGTGCGCGCGCTGATGACCGCGCCCAAGCTGCTCATCCTCGACGAGCCGACCTCGGTGCTGACGCCGCAGGCGGTGCAGACGCTCTTCGTCACGCTGCGCAAGCTCGCTGCCGAGGGCTGCTCGATCCTCTACATCTCGCACAAGCTCGACGAGATCCGTGCCTTGTGCCATCACTGCACCGTGCTGCGCGGCGGCCGGGTCACGGGCGAGGTCGATCCGACCAAGGAGACCAACGCCAGCCTGTCGCGCCTGATGATCGGCGCCGAGCCGCCGCAGCTGCAGCACCGCGCCGCGCAGCCGGGCGCGGTCGTGCTCTCGGTGCGCGACCTCTCGCTCGCCAAGGAAGACCCGTTCGGCACCGCGCTCGAGACGATCTCGTTCGATGTCCGCGCCGGCGAAGTCGTCGGCATCGCCGGTGTCTCGGGCAACGGCCAGCAGGAGCTGATGGCCGCGATCTCGGGCGAGGACCGGCGCGCGCCGGCCGGGTCGATCACGCTCTTCGAGCGCGACATCGCCCGCGCCTCGCCGCGCGTCCGCCGCGACGCCGGCCTGCACTTCGTCCCCGAGGAGCGACTCGGCCGCGGCGCCGTGCCGACGCTCTCGCTGGCGCAGAACACCTTGCTGACGCGGACGCGCGCGGTCGGCGCCGGCGGCTGGATCCGCGTCAGCGACGTGACGGCGCTCGCCGACGCGCTGATCCGCCGCTTCAACGTCAAGGCCGGCGGCCCGGGCTCGGCGGCGAAGAGCCTCTCGGGCGGCAACCTGCAGAAGTTCATCGTCGGCCGCGAGATCGACGCCCAGCCGAAGCTCCTCGTGGTCTCGCAGCCGACCTGGGGCGTCGACGTCGGCGCGGCAGCGCAGATCCGCGGCGAGCTGCTCGCCCTGCGCGACGCCGGCTGCGCAGTCCTCGTCGTCAGCGAGGAGCTCGACGAGCTGTTCGAGATCTGCGATCGCCTCGTCGTCATCGCCCAGGGCCGCATCTCGCCCAGCGTCGCGACCGCGCAGGCGACCATCGAGCGCATCGGCGAATGGATGAGCGGCCTCTGGGACCGCGACGCGAAGGCGAGCCATGCTCAAGCTTGAGCCGCGCCCGGAGCCGTCGCGGGCGATGTCGATCGCCTCGCCGCTGATCGCGCTCGCGATCACGGTCGTGATCGGCACGATCCTCTTCCTCATCCTCGGCAAGGACCCGCTGCGCGGCCTCGCCGTCTTCTTCGTCGAGCCGGTGAAGAGCGTCTACGCGCTGACCGAGCTGGCGGTCAAGGCGACGCCGCTGCTCCTGATCGCGCTCGGCCTCGCCGTCTGCTTTCGCTCCAACGTCTGGAACATCGGCGCCGAAGGCCAGTTCATCCTCGGCGCGATCTTCGCGAGCGGCATGGCGATGCAGGCGACGCCGTCGACCGGCGCCTGGTTCTTCGTCCTCGTCATCGCCGCCGGCGTCGTCGGCGGCATGGTCTGGGCGGGGGTCGTGGCGCTCCTGCGCGACCGCTTCAACGCCAACGAGATCCTGGTCAGCCTGATGCTCGTCTACGTCGCCGAGCAGCTCCTCAACTACCTCGTCTACGGGCCGTGGAAGGACCCGGCGGGCTACAACTTCCCGCAGACGATCACGTTCCTGAAGTCGACGCAGGTGCCCAAGCTCTTCACCGGCTATCGCGTCAACGTCGGCGTCCTGATCGCGCTCGCCGCGGTCGCCGCGTTCTGGGTCCTGCTCTTTCGCACCTATGCGGGCTTCCAGCTCCAGGTCGGCGGCCTCGCGCCCGCGGCGGCACGCTACGCCGGCTTCTCGTCGCGGAAGGCGCTCTGGTCGGCGCTGCTGATCTCGGGCGCGATGGCCGGGCTCGCCGGCGGGCTCGAGGTCGCCGGGCCGCTCGGCCAGCTGACGCCGCACGTTCCCGCGGGCTACGGCTTCGCCGCGATCATCGTCGCCTTCGTCGGCCGATTGCATCCGGTCGGCATCGTCTTCTCGGCGATCCTGATGAGCATGTTCTACATCGGCGGCGAGCTCGCGCAGTCGCGCCTCGGCCTGCCGAAGTCGCTGACCGGCGTGTTCCAGGGCTTGCTCCTCTTCACGCTGCTCGCCTGCGACACGCTGATCTACTACCGGGTTCGCTGGAAGCCGTCGCACGTCGCGCCCGTGGCTGGAACTGCGCCCGGGACCGCGACCGCGGCGCCGACTCTCGACGACGCGCCGCTCAACCCGATCGTCGCCTCGACCACGCTGCCGGCCCGAGAGGGAACCTGATGGACCAGCTCGCGCTCCTCGTCGCGGCGACGCTCAACTCCGGGACGGTGCTCGCGTTCGCGGCGCTCGGCCTGCTCATCAACGAGCGTGCCGGCATCGTCAACCTCGGCGCCGAAGGGATGATGCTGGTCGCCGCGATCGCCGGCTTCGCCATCGCTGTCCACACCGGCAACGACTGGCTCGCGTTCGGCGCCGGCGCCGTCGCCGGCGCGCTGATGGCGGCGGCGTTCGGCGTCCTCGTGATCTGGCTCAACACCAACCAGTACGCCACCGGCCTCGCCCTCAGCCTCTTCGGCGCCGGCTTCTCGGCCTTCGTCGGCATCCGCTACACGCAGGAAAAGCTCGGCGAGCAGCACAGCTTCAGCATTCCCTACCTCGCCGACCTGCCCTTCGTCGGCCCGGCGTTGTTCCGCCAGCACCCGATGGTCTACCTCGCGATCGCGCTGACGTTCGCGATCGCCTGGTTCCTCTATCGCTCGCGCGCCGGCCTGGTCCTGCGCGCGGTCGGCGAATCGCCCGAGTCGGCGCATGCGCTCGGCTATCCGGTGCGAAGGATCCGCCTCGCCGCGGTCGTCGTCGGCGGCGCCCTCTGCGGCGTCGCCGGCGCCTACATCTCGGTCGTTTACACGCATTTGTGGGTCGAGGGCATGACGGCCGGCAAGGGCTGGATCGCGCTGGCGCTGACGACCTTCGCCACCTGGCGACCGGCGCGCGTGCTGCTGGGTGCCTATCTGTTCGGCGGCGTGACCATGCTGCAGCTGCAGCTGCAGGGCGAGGGCGTGCAGATCTCGAGCCAGTTCCTGACCATGCTGCCGTACCTGGCGACGATCCTCGTCCTCGTCCTCATCTCGAGGAACGCGTCGTTCATCCGCGTCAACATGCCGGCCTCGATCGGCAAGCCGTTCTTCCCCGGATAATCGCCGCTCGCGGCACGCCCAGCTGACATTCACAAACGGAGGGATCCATGAACCGAACCGCCACACGCTCCCTGCTCCATCTCGCAGGCTGCGCCTCGATCGCCGCGCTCGCGGCGCTCTCAGGCTGCAGCAAGGAAGAGAAGACGACGACCACGACGACGCCGGCGGGATCGACGACGACCACGACGACGACGACCGCGCCCGCGGCCGTCGCGACGGCGGCGAGCGGGCCGCTGAAGATCGCCTTCGCCTACGTCGGCCCGGTCGGCGACGGCGGCTGGACCTTCGCCCACGACAACGGCAGGAAGGCCGTCGAGAAGGAATTCGGCGACAAGGTGCAGACCTCGTTCGTCGAGAAGGTGCCCGAGGCGGCCGACGCCGAGCGCGTCTTCCGCGACATGGCGAGTCAGGGCAACAAGCTCATCTTCGGCACGACCTTCGGCTACATGGAGCCGATGCTCAAGGTCGCGGCCGACCTCAAGGACGTCAAGTTCGAGCACGCCACCGGCTACAAGCAGGCCGACAACATGCGCACCTACGACTCGCGCACGTACGAAGGCGCGTACATGGCCGGCGTCATCGCCGGCGGCATGACCAAGACCAACACGCTCGGCGTCGTCGGCTCGATCCCGATCCCCGAGGTGATCCGCAACATCAACAGCTTCACGATGGGCGCGCAGTCGGTCAACCCGAACGTCAAGACCAAGGTCGTCTGGGTCAACGAGTGGTTCAACCCGCCGAAGGAAACCGAGGCGGCGCAGTCGCTCATCAACGGCGGCGCTGACGTGCTGATGCAGAACACCGACTCGTCGGCGGTGCTGCAGACGGCGGGGAAGGCCGGCAAGTACGCTTTCGGCTGGGACAGCGACATGACCGCGTACGCGCCGAACGCCCACCTCGCGTCGGCGGTGATCAACTGGGCGCCGTACTACATCAAGGCGACGCGCGACGCGCTCGACGGCACGTGGAAGGGCGGCACCGCGTCGTGGTGGGGCGTCAAGGAAGGGGCGATCGACATCGTCTCGATCTCGGACAAGGTGCCGGCCGACGTCAAGACCAAGGTCGACGCCGTCAAGGCCGGCCTGAAGGACGGCAGCTTCGTGATCTGGAAGGGCCCGATCACGAGCAACGAGGGCAAGGAAGTCCTCGCCGCAGGGGCGACCGCCGACGACAAGTTCCTCGGCGGCGTCAACTTCTTCGTCAAGGGCGTCGAGGGCAAGGTTCCGGGCGGCGACAAGAAGTGACTTGGGCGCGAGCGCCCCAGTCATCCTGAGCGCAGCGAAGGATATTCCCGCGGCATGGCTCCCGACTTCGGCCGCATCCCGCGCCAGCGGCTCCCCGAGCTGCTGCGCGCGATGCCGAAGGCCGAGCTGCACCTGCACATCGAGGGCACGCTCGAGCCCGAGCTGATCTTCGCGCTGGCGCAGAAGAACGGCGTCGCGCTCGCCTATCCGAGCGTCGACGCCCTGCGCGCCGCGTACAGCTTTTCCGACCTGCAGAGCTTCCTCGACATCTACTACGCCGGCGCGAGCGTGCTCCTGCACGAGAGCGACTTCGAGGCGATGGCCATGGCGTACTACGCGCGGGCCGCCGCCGACCACGTCGTCCACGCCGAGATCTTCTTCGACCCGCAGACGCACACGGCGCGCGGCGTGCCGATCGGCACCGTCATCGGCGGCCTCGCCGCCGCACGCGAGCGCGCCGAGCGCGAGCTCGGCCTCACGAGCGGGCTCATCCTCTGCTTCCTGCGCCACCTGAGCGAGGACGAGGCGATCGCGACCCTCGACGCGGCGCTGCCGTATCGCGAGCACTTGGTCGGCGTCGGCCTCGACAGCAGCGAGCGCGGCCATCCGCCGGAGAAGTTCGCGCGCGTCTTCGCGCAGGCCGGCGCGCTCGGCCTGCACCGCGTCGCCCACGCCGGCGAGGAGGGACCGCCGAGCTACATCGAGAGCGCGCTCGACATCCTGCACGCCGAGCGCATCGACCACGGCGTTCGCTGTGTCGAGAGCCCGGCGCTGGTCGAGCGGCTGGCGCGCGAAGGCGTCGCGCTGACCGTCTGCCCGCTCTCGAACCTGAAGCTGCGCGTCTTCGACCAGCTCGCCGACCACAACCTCGCCGACCTGCTGCGCGCCGGCATCAAGGCGACGATCAATTCCGACGATCCGGCTTACTTCGGCGGCTACGTCAACGACAACTTCGTCGCCACCTTCGCCGCCTTGCCGCAGCTCGGCGCCGCCGATGCCTACGCACTGGCGAAGAACAGCTTCGACGCCAGCTTCGTCGACGCGACCGCGAAGGCGGCGATGACCGCGCGGCTCGACGCCGCGTTCGCGCGCTTCGTCTGAGCCGATCCGATCCGGAGACCCGCATGACCACGGCCAGCCGCCACGTCACGTTCTTCCATTCGCCGCAGTCCCGTTCGGCCGGCGCGCTGATCCTGCTCGAGGAGCTCGGCGCCGACTACGAGCTGCAGGTACTGAACCTGAAGAAGGGCGAGCAGCGCCAGCGCGCCTACCTCGCCGTCAACCCGATGGGCAAGGTGCCGGCGATCGTCCACGACGGCGCGGTCGTCACCGAGCAGGGCGCCGTCTGCGCCTATCTCGCCGACCTCTATCCCGAGGCCGGCATCACGCCGGCGATCGGCGACCCGCTGCGCGGCCCGTATCTGCGCTGGCTCTTCTACTACGGCTCGTCGTTCGAGCCGGCGCTGATCGATCGCTCGATGAAGCGCGAGCCGGCGCCGCCGTCGAGCTCGCCGTACGGCGACTACGAGACGATGCTGAAGACGCTCACCGACCGGCTCGCGCAGGGACCTTATCTCTTCGGCGAGCGCTTCACCGCCGCCGACGTCCTCTGGGGCACGGCGCTGCGCTGGACGACGATGTTCAAGCTCGTGCCGGAGACGCCGGTCATCGCCGCCTACGTCGCGCGCGTCGCCTCGCGGCCGGCGGTCGCGCGCGCGGCGAAGATCGACGCCGACCTCGTCGCCGCGCAGAGCGCTGCCTGAGCCGCGGCGTGGCGGGCGCCGAGCGAACGGCCGAGCGCGCGCTGGCCCTTTGCCGGCAGGGCCGCTTCGCCGAGGCGAAGGCGATGCTCGAGCCGCTGGCGCGCGTCGACCGGCCGGACGCGCGCGTGCTCGCGCTGCTCGGCGCGATCTGCCTCCAGCTCGGCGACATCGCCGCGGGCAGCGGCCAGCTCGCGGCGGCGCTCGCGTTCTACGAGCGCAGCATCGCCGTTCGTCCCGACCATTTCCAGGCCCACTACAACCGCGGCGTCGTCCTCTACCAGTCGGGACAGGGCGCGGCCGCGGCGGCGAGCTACGAGAAGGCGCTCGCGCTCGCGCCCGACCTCGCCGCCGCGCACAGCGCGCTCGGCGTCGTCCAAAGCGATGCGGGCGCCGACGACGCCGCCTTGCGCAGCCACGATCGCGCCGTCGCGCTCGCGCCTTCGAATCCGGAGCTGCACAACAACCGCGGCCTCGCCCTCGACCGCGCCCATCGTCACGACGATGCGGTGCGGGCGTTCGATGCCGCGATCGCGCTCGCGCCCGGCTTCGGCGCCGCCTGGGCCAATCGCGGCGTCGCCCTGCACCAGCTCGGCCGCTTCGGCGACGCGCTCGCGAGCGCCGACGCCGCGCTCGCGATCGATCCCGGCGACGCCGAAGCGTGGTCGAACCGCGGCCTGGCGCTGCACGACCTGCACCGCGACGGCGAGGCGCTCGTCGCGCTCGAGCGCGCGACGATGCTCGCGCCGGCCCTGGCGAACGCCTGGGCCAACCTCGGCGCGACGCTGAACCGGTTGAAGCGGCACGAAGAAGCGCTCGCCGCCTACGATCGCGCCCTCGCCGTCGATGCCGATCTGGCCGAAGCGCGCGGCGACCGCCTGCACACGGCGATGCTGCTGTGCGACTGGCGCGGCCTCGACGACGAGATCGCGCGAATCGGCGCCGCCGTCGACGCCGGCGCTGCGGTCGTCCATCCGTTCACGCTGTTGCCGACGGCGGCGCCGGCGTCGCTCCAGAAGCGCTGCGCCGAGCGCTACGTCGCCGCGCATTGGTCAATCGGACCGGCACACTCGGCGACGGCGGATGGCTCGGCGAGCGCGACGCCCGGTGGCGCGGCGAGCGCGACGGCCGACGGCGCGGCGACCGCGATGGTCGGTGGCGCGGCGGGCCATCGCATCCGCCTCGGCTACTTCTCGGCCGACTTCCACCAGCACGCGACGATGGACCTGATCGCCGAGCTGTTCGAACGCCACGACCGCGCCCGCTTCGAGCTGCACGCGTTCTCGTTCGGCCCGAGCGCCGACGACCCGATGCGGGCGCGCGCCATCGCCGCGTTCGACCGCTTCCACGAGGTCGGGGCGATCGGCGACGGCGAGATCGCCGCGCTCGCGCGCAGCGTCGCCATCGACATCGCCATCGACCTCAAGGGCTTCACGCAGGACGCGCGGCCGGGCATCTTCGCCGCGCGCGCCGCGCCGGTTCAGGCGAGCTACCTCGGCTACCCCGGCACGATGGGTGCGGGCTTCATCGACTACCTCATCGCCGACGAGGTCGTCGTCCCGGCGGCGGCGCGCGCCGACCACACGGAGCAGGTCGCCTGGGTGCCGCGCTGCTACCAGGCCAACGCGGCCTGGCATCCGGTCGCACCGCCGCGGCTCGGCCGCCACGACGTCGGCCTGCCCGACGACGGCTTCGTCTTCTGCTCGTTCAACAACAGCTACAAGATCGACGCCGACGTCTTCGCCGTCTGGATGCGGCTGCTCCAGCGCGTCCCGGGCAGCGCGCTCTGGCTGATCGAGGCGAACGCCGGCGCCATCGGCAACCTGCGTCGCGAGGCGGCCGATCGCGGCGTCGCCGCCGAGCGCATCGTCTTCGCGCCGCGGACGAATCGCGCCGATCACCTGAGCCGGCACCGCCTCGCCGACCTGTTCGTCGACACGCTGCACTACGGCGCGCACACGACGGCGAGCGATGCGCTGCGCGCCGGCCTGCCGGTGCTGACCCGGCTCGGGCCGACCTTCGCGTCGCGCGTCGCCGCCAGCCTCGTCCGCAGCGTCGGCCTCGACGAGCTGGTGACGGCGAGCGTCGCCGCGTACGAGGCGACGGCGCTGGCGCTCGCCACCGACCCGGCGCGGCTGCAGTCGATCCGCAATCGGCTCGCCGCCACCTTGCCGACGGCGGCGCTCTTCGATGTGAACGGCTTCGCTCGCGACCTCGAGCAGCTCTACGCCGCGATGCACGCGCGCCGCCGCGCCGGCCTGCCACCCGTCCACCTCGACGCGACGCGAGGCGGCGCGGCCTGACCGACCACGCCGCCTGACTCGTTGCGCCGCCCGACTCGCCGCGCGCCAGATCGGCGATCAGCCGGCCGCTATTCGTCAGCGAGCGTCGCCGCCAGCTCGCGCTTGCGGCTGGCCAGCGCGGCGCCCAGCTCGTCGAGGTCGATGCCCGATTTCTCGGCCTGCGGAAAGATCTCGCTTTCCTCTTCCTGCACGTGCTGGTCGACGTGCTCGCCGAGGACGATGACCTTGGCGTCGAAGAGCGCTTCGCCCGGGTCCATGCTTTCGATCTGCTCGATCAGGTCCTTCGCCGCCGCGTGCTCGACCTCGGCGACGTCGATCAGCAGCTCGTCGTCGACGCTCTCGCGCATCGACGGATAGAAGATCTCTTCCTCGATCTCGGCGTGGATGGCGAGCATCGTGCAGATTTCGCGGGCGAGGTCGCCGCGCTGCTCGTCGTCGGCGTTGCGATCGACGAGCTGCCGGTAGCTCTCGAACAGCTGCTTGACCTCGACGTGGTCGGCCGACAGCAGCGAGACGGCGTCCAGCGCCGGGATGTCGCCGCCGTCGTCGACATCCGCTTCCTCTTCGACATCGAACAATTCGCTCGATCTGACCATGACAACTCCTTCGCGGTAAAGGCGGCGCCGCCAGGCGACGCCGAGGCGTGAAATCGGCAAGGCATGTGCCCAATCGGCGACCGCTCGGGGCCGCTAGGATCGTCCGGCACCCGCACCGGAGTCGCCGCCTCTTTTTTCGCGCTTCCCGATCGACCCTCGCCGACGCCGCGGCAGCGGCGTTGCTCGCCCTGGTCGCCGTGGCGGCGCGCGCCGCGCCGGCCGACGCGGTGCTGCTCGGGGCGGCGAACGCGGCGCAGCCGGCGTGATCGCGACGCTCGAAGAGATGGTGCTGATCGAGTCCGGCAGCAGCCACGCCGCCGGCCTGGCGAAGATGGCCGGCTACGTCGAGGCGCGCCTCACGGCGCTCGGCGCGAGCACGACGCGGATCGCGCCGGCGCGCCGCAGGCGCAGGCGATCTACGTCGAGCTCGACGGTCGCAAGCTCGCGCTGCATCCGATGACCGGCGGCGCCAGCGACGCCGGCCATGCCGGCCGCTCCGGCAAGGCGGTGGTCCTCGAGAGCTTCGGCCTCGCCGGCTGGGGCTATCACGCCCGCGACGAGTACATCGAGATCGACTCGATCGTGCCGCGCCTGTATCTGCTGACGCGGATGCTGCAGACCGTGGCGCGCGCGCCCTGATCGCGCCTGCGCCGCGCGTTCGCGATCCGCGCCGTCAGTCGAGCGTCCTGATCGCGGCGGCTACGGCCGGCAGCATCTGCGCCTGCATCTCCGCCGTGCCGCTCTCGCGCAGCGACGCGTAGAGCGGCAGCAGGAATGCGGCAAGGTCGTGATGGGCGGCGAGCGAGGCCTGCGTCGCCGGCGCGGCCTTCGTGCGCCGCCCGCTCAGCGCCGTGAACCAGGCGTTCCAGTCGGCAGCGCCGAGCGCGCCGCGCCGGCCGATGTAGAACACCGGCGTCATCAGCCGATCGCCTTCGCCGTAGATGTAGAAATGGCCGACCGGCATGACCTGCGCCGCGACGGCGGCGAGGAGGGCGTCGATCTGGCCGCGATCGAGCGCCGGGTTGAGGGCGAGCTGCAGCAGCAGGTCGGCGCCGTGGGCGACGCCGTGGCGCCAGCCCTCGCGCTCGTCGAAGCCGCGGTAGTCGCGGACCGCGGCGAGGTAGCCCGTCGCCGCGCTCACCAGGCCGGCGCGCTCCTCGATCGAGAGAAAAGGACTGATGCGGTCGGCGCGGGCGACCTCGGCGAGGGCGAGCGCGGCGAACGGCTGCGCGAACCCCGCCGCGTCGCGGCCTTCCGGCGCGAGGCGCGGCACGAGCGTCGCCCGCATGCGCTGCAGCGTCGCCGGCGCGAGCTCTCGGGTGCGTGCCCAATGGGCGATCGCTGCGAAGGCAAGGTCGTCGCGAAGCACCGGATCGGCCGTGCCGAGGCAGTCGAGCAGGCCGATCGCGAGAGCCTGCCTGCGGCCGTCGTCGTCGATCTTCCACTCCGCCCGCTTCAGCGCATCGAGCGCGTCGCGGCTCGTTCCCTCGGGCGGGCACGCTGCGAGCGCGGCGCCGGCGCCGAGCAGAAGCGTCGCCACCGCGCACCGGCACGCTAGCATCGGGCGATGCGGCTGCAACGGGCGGCCGGCGGATCGACGGGGAGAATGATTCATGTTCAGCCGGGGATGGATGGTGGGGGTCGCGTTGCTCGCCGCGACGGCGGCGGGCGCGCAGGAAGCGCCCGCCTCGCGGCTCGACGCGGTCCAGAAGAGCGGCAGGCTGCGCGTCTGCACGCCCGGCGATTACACGCCGTTTGCGCTGCAGAAGCAGGAGGGATTGTTCGAGGGCCTCGACGTCGATCTCGTCCAGACCGCGGCCAAGGCGCTCGGCGCCGAGGCGGTGTTCGTCAAGTCGGCGTGGCCGACGCTGATGAAGGACTTCGTCGAGAAGTGCGACGTCGCCGTCGGCGGCATCTCGGTGACGCTCGACCGCCAGAAGACGGCGTTCTTCTCGCAGGCCTACATGGTCAACGGCAAGGCGCCGATCACGCGCTGCGAGAACGTCGCGAAATTCCAGACCGTCGCCGACATCGACAAGCCGACCGTCACCGTGATCGAGAACCCGGGCGGCAGCAACGAGCGCTTCGCGCGCGCCAACTTCAAGAGCGCGAAGATCGTCATCTACAACGACAACACGACGATCTTCGACGAGATCCTGAAGGGCAATGCCGACGTCATGATCTCGGAGTCGGCCGAGACGATCGTGCAGCAGCGCCTGCGCCCGGGCCTGTGCGCCGTCAATCCCGACAAGCCGCTCCAGTACGGCGAGATGGCGTGGCTGCTGCCGCGCGGCGACGTCGCCTTCAAGGCGTGGGTCGACCAGTGGCTGCACCTCGCCAAGGCGAACGGCGAGTACGACCGCATCGCCGCGCGCTGGCTTCGCTAGGCCGCGGCGGGCCGCCGCCAAGCGGCGCCCGCCCTGCGCGCGACGCGCGCTAGGCGGCGTCGGCCTCGCGCGATCGTGAGGTCGCGCGTCGCTCGAACGGCGCCCGCTCGGGCCGGTTCATCTCGATCGAGACGAACTCCGCCGCGGCTTCGGGCGCCATCGCGCGGGTTCGCTCGAAGGCGTGGACGTCTCTGGCGAGGCGTTCGGCTTCGCTGCGGGTGAGATCGGGGTCGAGCTCGGCCATTCGCTGGGCGCAGCGGCTGCGCCAGGTTGCCGTATCGAGAGCTTCCATCGTTCTTGGACCTTTCGCGTTCAGGGCTGGGCGGGCTAGTCGTGCCGGTCGCCGTCCCGGTTGTCTCGGCCTCTGCGGTCTCTGTCGCGATCGCGCCGTTCGTCGCGGCGCTGGTCGCCGTCGTAGCGCCAGTTGTTGTCGCGATAGGCGCCGCGATCGCCACGATCATGGTACGTATCGACCGGATAGGCAACACAGCCGGTCATGATGAGGGCCGCGCCGAGGGCGGCCAGGGGAAGGTGCTTCATGGTGTCTCCAGGCAATGAAGACAAGGTACGGGTCGCACCGCGAGGCGTCTGTCGGCCGCGCGCGCGGGGCTGTGTGGGGGACCTCCGACAATGGCGCGCGACCGGCATGAGCCTTGCGTCCGCGCCGCCGTCGTCGCCGCCCCGTCTCTCGTCGTTCGAACCAGGAGCCGATCCATGAGCCCAGCCGCCGATCGCATGCTGCCCAAGACCCTGGGCACCTTCCAGCTCTGGGGCATCGCCGTCGGCCTGGTGATCTCGGGCGAATACTTCGGCTGGAGCTACGGCTGGGCGTCGGCGGGGACGCTCGGCTTTCTCGTCACGTCGGCATTCGTCGCCCTGATGTACGCGACCTTCATCTTCAGCTTCACCGAGCTGACGACCGCGATTCCGCACGCCGGCGGTCCGTTCGAATACAGCCGGCGCGCCTTCGGCGCCACCGGCGGCTACCTCGCCGGCTTCGCGACGCTGATCGAGTTCGTGTTCGCGCCGCCGGCGATCGCGCTCGCGATCGGCGCCTACGTCAACGTCCAGTATCCGGCGCTCGAGCCGCGCTGGGTCGCGTTCGGCGCGTATGTCGTCTTCATGGCGCTCAACATCGCCGGCATGACGATCGCGGCGAGCTTCGAGCTGATCGTCACGCTGGTCGCGATCTTCGAGCTCTGCGTCTTCATGGGCGTCGTCGCGCCGGGATTCTCCGCCGCCAACTTCGTCAAGGGCGGCTGGGCCGGCGCCGACGGCTTCAGCAACGCCGCCTGGCCGGGGATCGTCGCGGCGATCCCGTTCGCGATCTGGTTCTTCCTCGCCATCGAGGGCGTCGCGATGGCCGCCGAGGAGGCCAAGGATCCGCACCGCTCGGTGCCGATCGCCTACATCGGCGGCATCCTGACGCTGGTCGCGCTCGCCCTCGGCGTGATGGTCTTCGCCGGCGGCACGGGCGACTGGACAAAGCTCGCCAACATCAACGATCCGCTGCCGCAGGCGATGAAGATCGTCGTCGGCAACAACAGCGGCTGGCTGCACATGCTCGTCTGGCTCGGCCTGTTCGGCCTCGTCGCCTCGTTCCACGGCATCATCATCGGCTACTCGCGCCAGATCTTCGCGCTCGCGCGCGCCGGCTACCTGCCGCCGGTGCTCGGCCGAATCCATCCGCGCCTCGGCACGCCGCACGTCGCCATCCTCGCCGGCGGCGCCGTCGGCATCGCCGCGATCTTCAGCGACGAGCTGATCAAGTTCGGCGGCCAGTCGCTCACCGCCAACATCGTCACGATGTCGGTGTTCGGCGCGATCGTCATGTACATCGTCAGCATGGCGAGCCTGTTCAAGCTGCGCCGCAGCGAGCCGAGGCTCGAGCGCCCGTTCAGCGCGCCCGCGTACCCGGTCTTTCCGGCGTTCGCGCTCGTCGCGGCGGTGATCTGCCTGGCGACGATGGTCTACTTCAACGCGCTCGTCGCCGCCGTGTTCGCCGGCCTCGCGGTGCTCGGCTACGCCTACTTCCTGACGACGCGAAGCCGGCGCGGCGACGCGCTCGAGCGGGCAGCGCCGCTCGCCGAGAGCACCTGACCCTCAGGCGTTCCAGATCGCGCGCGACAGGCGGACCAGCTTGCGGTTGGTCTCGGGCACCTTGTCGTCGAGCAGACCCGCGATCTCGGCCTGCGCCTTCTTCCAGCCGAGCAGCGCCTTGCCGAAGACCGCGCGGCC
The DNA here is from genome assembly GCA_035995885.1 of Caldimonas sp. GTDB lineage: Bacteria > Pseudomonadota > Gammaproteobacteria > Burkholderiales > Burkholderiaceae_C > Schlegelella_A. Next base: position 15,588 of record DASYKC010000110.1, read on the forward strand.
GGCGCGTGTCAGCGACGGGATGCGCCGACGCCGGTCCGCTATGCCGACCTTCAGCGCCACCCAGCCCTCGCGCTCGAGGATGCGCAGATTGCGGATCAGCGTCGTCTCGTGCATCGCGATGCACGCGGCGAGCTCCTTGACGGTCATGCCCTGGGCGTTCGAGACCGCCCACAGCACCGCCATCTGGCTCGACTGGACGCCCGCCTCGGCGAGATGGCGGTCGTACACGCTCGACACAGCGCGTGCCGCCATGCGCAGGTTGCCGCACACGCAGTCGAAGCCGCGCGGGCTGAGCTGGTCGACCAAATCCATCGGCGCGAGTATAGATGCAGGCACATGGATCGGCGCCCGCGCGCCGCCGCGCGCCGTCTGCGCGCTCAGACCGACCATTCCGTCGCCTGCTGCTCCTCCGCCTCCTGCGCCGGCGTGCCCATGCGCAGCAGGTAGCCGCGGCCGTAGACCGTCTCGACGACCAGGTTGTGGCCGGCGACCTCGCGCAGCTTCCTGCGGATGCGGCAGACGTGCATGTCGGCGCTGCGCCGCGTCTCCGAGGTGATGGCGCGGCCCAGCGTTCGCGCGATCGCCTCGCGGTGGACGAGCTCGCCCGGTCGCGACGCCAGCAACAGGAGCAGCTCGAACTCGCCGCTCGTCAGCGTGATCGGCGCGTGGCCGATGCTTGCCGCGGCGCGGCGCGGGTCGAGGCGGAGCGGCCCGAAGCGGACCTCGACGGCGTCGTGCTTGAGCCGCTGGTGCGAGACGTCGATCAGGCGGCGCAGCTGGGCGGCGACGATCCGCATCGAGGTCGGCTCGGCGAGCACCTGGCTCGCGCCCGACTCGAGCGCCTGCAGCTGCCGCTCCTCGTCGCTCTTGTCGAGGACGAGCAGGATCGGCAGGCCGGCGTCGTCGCGCAGGCTGGCGAGCATGTGCGGCAGCGCCTCGGCGAAGCCGTGGGCGTGGAGCAGCGCGGCGTCGAACTGCCACTGGGCGACGACGCCGAGCGCCGACGCCAGCGTCTCGACGTAGTAGGCCTTGAAGCCGGCACCGCTGAGTTCGTGCCGGAACGGCTCGGAGACGACGCGGTCGGCGGTGATGACGAGCAGGAGTGGCAGCACAGGCGTCAAGACGGCACGGCGGCCGCCCCCCGGAGATGGCGAAAGAGGGTGGAGCGGCAACCGAAGCCGGCGCGCTCGGCGGCGTCGCCGCGACCGAGGCCGGCATCGATCAGGCGGCGCGCGACGGCGAGGCGCTTCTGCATCAGGAACGCGTGCGGCGTCTCGTCCATGACGAGCGCGAACAGGCGCGCGAAATGGAACGGCGACAGGTTCGACACGGCGGCGAGCAACTCGACGTTCAACGGCTGCTCGTAGTGACTCTGGATGAAATCGGCGGAAGACAGGAGGCGCCGGAACAAGGCATCGCGCGTCGCCGGCTTGACACAGCGGATGCGCGACGCCCGCGCCCTCAGCGCGCGTTCCTCGGCGTCGAGCGTCGACCACCAATCGGCCGCTTCCTTGCCGTGCAGGGAGATGCGCGCGTCGTTCGGCCGACGCGCGGCGATCTCGGCGACGCGCCTGCCGACAGGCCCCCGGGTCGAGCGCAGCGCCGGCAGGAAGCCACCCGTCGCGAGGTCGCCGGGCAGGATCAGCTCGACGGCCAGCGACTCGGTGCGAGGCTCGCGCGTCGAGACGAAAGGTGCGGCGCCGTCCGTGACGAGATAGGCGTCGGCGTCGAGGCGAACCGAGCCTCTGGCGCCGACCAGCTCGGCGCCCAGGCGCACCGTCCGTATCACGACGGCCGCTGCGGCGCGCGGCTCTGCCGCGTCGCAGCTGCTCGAGACCCGTGACAAGGATGTGTGCATTCCGCGGCAAGTCCGTGATGAAAGCATATACATCTTTGCCGACTTGGAGAAGAACGGACGGACCTTGCACGGATGAATTTGCGGCGCAGGCGCGCCGACTCGCGCCGATTGTTTCGAACTCGTATCGGCGCCGATCCGGGTGTTGCGCCGCGGTGGCACGACGGCAAGTTCGCAAGAACTGCAACGACCCGCGCAAGCTCTCTTCGTAGCCTCGCGCGTGGTCCACAAGGCCGCACCACGCACAACTTCCAGGATCGAAACATGTCGAAGTCAGGCAAGACCGCCCTCGTGGAGACGCGCAACCGAGTCAGCCGGAAACGGGCGCTCGTCATGGCGCTGGGCGCCGCGTTTCCTCTCGCCGCCTGGTCGCAGGCGTCGGCACAACCTCAGCCGCCGGCAGCTTCTTCGCAGCAGCTTGAACGAGTCGAGATCACCGGCTCGTCGATCAAGCGCATCGATGCGGAAACGGCCCTTCCGGTCCAGGTGATCACGCGCGACGCGATCCAGAAGTCGGGTGCGGTCAATGTCGAGCAACTGATGCAGACCATCACCTCCACGACCAGCTCCGGAGGCTTCGTCGCGGCGCAGTCGGCAGGCTCGACGACAGGCAGCCTGTCGGGCGTCTCCATCCATGGCCTGACTTCGTTGCGCACGCTGGTGCTCATCAACGGCAGGCGGGTCTCGCCCTACGGCGTCGGCTTCACGGACGACTCGGCCTCGGTCGACGTCAACAGCATCCCGCTCGCCGCCATCGAACGGATCGAGGTGCTTCAGGACGGCGCGTCGGCGATCTATGGATCCGATGCCATCGCGGGGGTGGTCAACTTCATCCTGCGCCGCGAGTTCAAGGGCGTCGAGCTGACCGGCGAGTACGGCGACACCACGCGCGGCGGCGCCAACCTGAAGCGCGGATCCGCAACCGTCGGCTTCGGCGACCTCGCCTCGGACAAGTACAACGTCCTCCTGGTCGCGTCCGTGCAGAAGGAAGGCGGGCTCTACGGCAGGGATCGCAGCTTCGCCAACTCGGCCTTCGACGTCTCCCATCAGCAGGACACGACGTCGGGCAACACGTTCCCGGCCAATATCGCGGCGGTCGACGGCTCGTTCGGCACGCGCAACCCGACCCGGCCCACGGGCTGTCTCTTGCCCTTCGCGACGGACCAGGATCCGCTGTCGAGCCCGAACGGCTGCCGCTACGATCCGGCCGGCTCGGTGTCGCTCGTGCCGCCCACCGAGCGCGCCAGCCTGTTCGTCTCGGGCCGCTGGGCCATCGCCAACAGCCTCGAGGCGTATGCGGAGGCCTCCTTCAACCGGAACAAGACGCACGTGGTCATCCAGCCCGTGCCCTTGTCGGACCAGTTCGCGATCCCGAACGCCAATCCTCTTTTCAACGTCGCGCCCTACAACGGCTTTTCGACGGTCATCATGACGCCGTCGAGCCCGTTCTACCCGACCGCCTACGTGACCGGCATCACCGGCGGCGCGACGCCGGACCTGCTGGTGCGCTATCGCGCGGCGGAAAGCGGCAATCGCGACTTCGAGGACATCGCCACCTCGCCGCGGTTGGTGCTCGGCGTGAAGGGCGATGCGGCGGGTTGGGATTTCGATACTTCGTTCCTCTACACCGGCAACAAGGTCAAGGAACAGATCAACGGCGGCTTTCCGATCAACACCAAGATCCTGCCGCTGCTGAACAGCGGCACGGTGAACTTCTTCGCCCCGAACACGCCGGCGGTCGTCTCGCAAATTCAGGCGGCCAATTTCAGCGGTGACGCGTTCACCGTCAAGACCTCCATCACCGGCGTCGCGGCCAAGGTCTCCCGCGACGTGGTGACGCTGCCGGCCGGGCCGCTCTCGGCGGCGCTGGGCGGCGAGTACCGGAGGGAGACCTACGACTTCGCGGCGAGCACCGAGCTGCAGCAGGGCGACATCGCGGGCTACGGCGGCAACTTCCTGCCGGTCAACAAGTCGCGAGGGGTCGCGGCAGTGTTCGCCGAGGTCGCCGTCCCGATCATCAAGGGGCTGGACAGCGACATCGCGGTGCGCTTCGACCGGTACCAGAACGTCGGCAGATCGGTCACTCCGAAGCTCGGTCTGCGCTGGCAACCCGTCAGCGCCGTGCTCGTGCGCGGGTCGATCGGACGGGGTTTCCGCGCCCCGAGCCTGGCCGACCTCTATACGGGTCAGACGCAGAGCGTCTCGCCGACCGGCCTGAGCGACAACCTGCGCTGTCCGACCACGGCAGACGCCATCAAGGACTGCAACACCCAGTTCACGACGACCTTCTCCGGCAATGCCACGTTGAAGCCGGAGCGATCGGACAACGCCACCCTGGGCCTGGTGCTGCAGCCGCTCAACAACGTCTCGGTCGGAATCGACTACTTCAAGGTCCGCCTGAAGGACACGATCGTCAACGGACTGAACGCCGACGTCATCCTGGCCGACCCGGTCAAGTACGCGCAATACATCGTGCGCGGGCCCGTCGATCCCAACTTCCCGACGCTGCCGGGCCCGATCACGAACCTGCTCGAGAGCAACATCAATCTCGGCGGCACCAAGCTTTCCGGCCTCGAGTTCTCGGGCAACTGGAAGATCGCGACGGGGGGCTTCGGTCGATTCACCCTCGACGGCAAGGCGACGTACTTCATCCAGTACGACACCCAGAATCCGGACGGCACCTACAGCGGCAACGTCGACCTGCCGAACGGCAGCACCGGGGGCGTCATCCCGCGGCTCAAGACCTACGTGACCTTCGATTGGGCCTACGGCCCCTGGGACGTGTTCCTGGCGCAGAGCTACCAGAAGCACTATCACGACACGCCCGGCAACATCGATCTCGCCATCAACGGCGACGCCGCGACGCCGCGCGACGTCTCCTCGTACATCACCTGGGATGCGCAGGCCAGCTACATGGGCTTCAAGAACTGGCGCCTCACCGTCGGTGCGAGAAACATCCTCGACAAGGCGCCGCCGTACGTCAACACGAATGCCGCCTTCCAGACCGGCTACGACCCGTCCTACGGCGACCCGCGCGGTCGTTTCATCTACGGCCGAGTGACGTACGCCTTCTGACGAGGCGGCGGCGCTTCGGCGCCGTGTCGGACCCGCTGATGCGATCCGGCAGGCCTCTTTCATTGCCACGATGCGGGTTGCGGCTGCCATTCGCTTGCGATCCGCAACGACTTGCAACACCTCGCGCCCGACGATCGTGAACTTGCGCCAACGTTTCTGCGCTGAACAAACCGTTGCAGCGCCGGGTGCTCCTCGGCGACCCCCTCAGCCCTAGGATTGACTTCGTCGGTGGTGCCGGGTAGGGCCGCCGACCGGCGCGGCGTCGAGCCGGTCGCCGCATCGGTACGAAGGAGAGGGCATGGCGTTCGTGATGATTGCCGCGGGCGCGACCAGCCGGTCGCGCGTCAGGACCTTGCCGGTCCGGCCGCTGATCGCCCTGGCGGGCGTCGCGGCGCTGGCGTTGCTTGCCTCGGGCGGCGCGGTCGGCTACTGGCTCGCCGAGGTGCCGATGCGCGTCCTGCCATCCTCGGCAAAGGCGCCGCCGGAGCCACTCGTCCTGCCGTTCACGCTCGAACAGGTCGGGGCGATCTCGGCCCGCCTGTTCCGCCTCGAAAGCGAGGCGGCGCAGCTGAGCAAGCGGATCGGCGTGATGAACGGCGAGGCGCCGGCGTCGGCGCGTGCGCCGATCGCCCGGATCCCGACGACGCCGGTCGAGCCGACCGGCCCCGCCGGCGGACCGCTGCTGCCGGAGCGCAGCGAATCGTCGAACCTGGGTGCGATCGACGCCCAGCTCGGCCGCGTCGAGCAGCAGATCGCCTCGGTCGCGAGCGCCGCCGCAGAGCAGTCGCTCGCCTTGATGCGGCTGCCGACGCGCCTGCCGATCGCCGGCGCCGAGCTGACCTCGTCGTTCGGCAACCGGGTCGATCCGTTCGCCCACTCCCATGCCTTCCACGCCGGCCTCGACTTCGCTGCCCGCGCCGGCACGCCGATCGCCGCCGCGGCCGGCGGGATCGTCGCCTTCGCCGGCTTCAAGCGCGACTTCGGCTGGGTCGTCGAGATCGACCACGGCAACGGCCTGGCGACGCGCTACGCCCACGCCGCCGAGCTGTTCGTTCGCGCCGGCCAGGTCGTCGTCCCGGGCGATCGCATCGCGATGGTCGGCTCGACCGGCCGCTCGACCGGGCCGCACCTGCACTTCGAGGTCCTGCGCGCGGGCGACCACGTCGATCCCAAGCGCTACCTGGTGGGACTGTGAACGGAGCCCTGGCGATGTCGGCCGGATTCGGGCGGAGGGTGACGCGGGACCTGACCCGGGTCGGCCTGACGCTGGCGCCGCAGCGCGGCGCGGGTCGGCGCATCGTCGTCGCCGTGCTGCTCGTCGCCGGCGCGCTGGTGGCCGGCTTCGCCGCGGCCGAGCTGCTGCGCGACGCGGCGCCCGCCGTCGTCGCTCGCGCGCCGGCCGGGCCGAGCGCCGAGCTCGTGCAGCTGCGCCAGCAGCTCGAGCAGGCACGAATGGGATTGCGCCTCGCGGACGCGCGCAGCCACGAGCTCGAGCGCCAGATCGACGCCCTCAACCAGAAGCTCACCGAATCGCAGGACGAGCTGACCTTCTTCCGCAAGGCCCGCGAGGGCAAGAAGCACTGAAAGGACACCCAGCCATGTTCGCGAGCCTCAAGAAGCAGCCCTTCATCAAGATGGCGCAACTCTCGACCCTGATCGCCGAAGGCGTCGAGATCACGGGCGACCTGCTCTTCACGAGCGGCATGCGCATCGACGGCCGCGTCAAGGGCGACATCACCGGCCGTCCCGGCGACGGCCAGAGCCCGTCGCTCCTCGTCCTCTCCGAGAAGGGGCACATCGAAGGCAGCGTCCGCTGCGGCGACGCGGTGATCAACGGCACCGTGATCGGCGATCTCGACGTCGACCACCGCCTCGAGCTGCAGTCGGACGCACGCGTCACCGGAACGATCCGCTACCGGCAGCTGCAGATGGACGTCGGCGCGACGGTGCAAGGGCACCTGCTGCGCGTTGCCGCGCCGGCCGCGGCCGGCAACGTCGTCGAGCTCGGCGCCGACAAGGCCGCGGCCGCGTCCGAACGGCGCTGAAGGCGCTGCGGAGCCGCGCGCACCGGCGCGATCGCGGACGGTCAGCCGGCGACGCCAGACGCCGGGACAGGACGCGGCGCCGCCGCGTCGGCAGACTGCGTGCTTCGTCATCACGTCTCGGCGCGGCGCTTGCGGACCGCGAACGCATCATGAAGATCAGTCTCGATTCCAGCCGGGTGGAGCTGCATCGGCACCAGACCCTGCGCCTCGCCGATGCGCCCGGCGTCACCGTCGTCTGCCTGTGCGGCGCGTTGTGGATCACGCAGGAAAACGACCCGCGCGACGTCATCGTCGACGCCGGCGCCTGGTTCACGCTCGATCGCCCCGGCGTCGCGCTGGTCGAGGCGATCGAGGCGAGCAGCGTCCATCTGCGCGCGCCGCGGCCGGTCGAGCTGCGCTTGCCGGCAAGGCCCGGCGCGCTCGCAAGGCGTTTCGCGGCGGCGTGAGCCCGGCCCCTGCCGGCCGCGGCGCGGGATCGCCCGCGCTTACTCCATGACGATGCCCGCGTCCTTGACGAGCCGGGCCCACTTGGCCTGCTCGGCGCCGATGAACCGGCCGAACTCGGCCGCGCTCAGGGTGCCGGGCGCGGCGCCCTTGGCGATCAGCTCCTTTCTCACCTCGGGCAGCGCCAGCACCTTGTCGACATCGTCGTGCAGCCTGGCGATGACCGCCGGCGGCGTCGCCTTCGGCGCGAGCAGCCCGAACCAGCCCTGCGCCTGATAGCCCGGCAGGCCCGACGCGGCGACGGTCGGCAGGGTCGGCAGCGCCTCGAGCGGCTCGGTTCCGGTGACCGCGATCGCCTTGATCCGGCCCGATTGCAATTGCGGAATCACGGTCTGCGTCGGCGCGAACATCAGCTCGATCTGGCCGCCGAGCAGGTCGGTGAGCGCCTGGCCCGTACCCTTGTACGGGACGTGCAGCAGGTCGACGTGCGCCTGTGCCTTGAAGAGCTCGCCCGAGAGGTGCGAAGCCGCGCCGATTCCCGACGAGCCGAAGCGGAGCTTGCCCGGATTCGCCCTGGCGTAGGCGATCAGCTCGCGGACGTTGTCGATCGGCACGGCGGCGTTGAGGGCGACGACGTAGGCCTCGGCCGAGACGAGCGCGACCGGCGCCAGCTTGGCGATGTTCTTCTCGGTGATCGCCGCGGTCGACGCCATCACCAGCGTGTAGCCGTCGGCCGGCGCGTTGGCGACCTGCTCGGTGCCGATCCGGCCGCTCGCGCCGGGCCGGTTCTCGACGACGACGCTCTGGCCCCAGAGCGCGCTCAACCGCGGCGCGAGCGTTCGCGCCAGCGTGTCGGCGCCGCCGGCGGGCGGAAACGGCACGACGATCGTCACCGTCCTGCTCGGAAACGCCTGCGCCGCGGCGCTGCCGCAGGCCCACGGGAGGAAGCTGCCGAGCAAGGCGACGACGATGGCACGGCGGGTCGGGCAATGAAGCATGGCGCGGTCGAAGGAGGTGAAAGGCCGACGAGGTTACCCGGGCCGGCACGGCTGGTCGGCGAGGCCGCTAGGCCGGGCTCGTACCGCCGGCGTCGGCCTTGCGCGGCGGCGGCGCGACGATCGTCGTGCGCAGCGTCGCGAAGCCTTCGATGCCGCACTCGACGACGTCGCCGGGCTTCAGGAAGAGCTCGGCCGCGTTGCGCTTGCCGACCGCGACGCCGCCGGGCGCGCCGGTCGAGAACATGTCGCCCGGCTCGATCGGGATGTAGCGCGAGAAGTGCTCGACGATGTCGGGCAGCTTCCAGATCTGGTCGCGCGTGTTGACGCGCATGCGCGGCCGGCCGTTGACGGTGCACGTCATCCAGAGGTCGTAGGGATCGACGATCTCGTCGAGGGTGATCAGCTCCGGCCCGAGCGGGCCGAAGCCGGGAATGTTCTTACCGGTCCAGAAGCGCGAGCCCGACCTCACCTCGCGCTCCTGCGAGTCGCGGTCGGTGAGGTCGTTGAGGATCGTCACGCCGGCGACGTAGTTGAAGGCCTCGGCCTTCTTCACGCCGAGGGCGCGCCGGCCGATCACGAACACCAGCTCGGGCTCGTAGTCGAGACGGACGATGCCGTCGGGCCGGACGACCTTCGCGCGGTGCCCGACCAGGCTCGAGTTGAGCTTGACGAACCCGGTCGGCTCGTCGGGGATCTCCTTGATCAGGTTCGTTCGCTGCAGCTCCTCGAGATGCTGGCGATAGTTCTTGCCGACGCAGAGGAATTTGTCGGCGTCGCCGATCGGCGCCAGGTACTCGAGGGTCGCCTCGTCGCGCCAGGCGGCGTCGAAGCGACTGCCGTCGTGCGCCTGCGAGGCGCTGCCGAGCTCGCGCACGCGCGTCATCGCGTTCGGTCCGGCGGCGAGCAGGGCCTTCAGCGTCGTCGGCATGCCGGCGATGCCGGCGATCCGCGCCGCCGCGGCGATCTCGAGAACGCGCTGGCCGGAGCGAACGCCGAGCGTCGGCCGGCCGTCGTCGGGGTCGCGGAAGGTGAGCAGTCTCATGGCGGCCGGGGAGTGGGGTAGGGCAGGATAACGGCGGCGCGGCGGCGATGCATGCACGAAGCGCGCCGCGGCGACGCCATTCTTGGTTAGTCTCGCGCCATGAAGCTCCGCCGTCGTCCGCATTCGCCAGGGGGCCGGGTCGCGGCCCTCGCCGCCGCCGCGCTCGCCCTGCCGGTCGCCGTCGCCTCGGCGCAGTCCGTGCCGGCTGCCGGCGCCAAGCCGTGCCAGTCGAGCGAGCACCGCCAGTTCGATTTCTGGGTCGGCCACTGGGACGTGTTCTCGACGGCGGGCAAGAAGGTCGGCGAGAACCGGATCGAGCTCATCGCCGACGGCTGCGCGCTGCTCGAGGAGTGGACCGGCAACGGCAGCGTCACCGGCAAGAGCCTCAACATCTACGACGCGACGGATCGCCAGTGGCACCAGACGTGGGTCGACAACAGCGGCACGCTGCTCGTCCTCGCCGGCCGGCTGGTCGAGCACAGCATGGTGATGTCGATGTCCGGGCCGAGCCCGACCGACCCGAAGGCGACGGTGCTGCAGCGGATCACCTGGACGCCGGCGAGCGACGGCTCGGTGCGCCAGCTCTGGGAGCTGTCGAGCGACGCCGGCAAGAGCTGGACCGTCCTCTTCGACGGCCGCTACGTGCGCGCCCGGTAGCCGAGGCCTTTGCGCCGGCCGGTCGGGCCGGGCGCGAGACAATCCGTCGGTTCGCGCGCCCGCCTGTGCCGCGAACACGCTTCGAGACGGGCCATGTCGAGGTCAACCATGATGAAAAACCTCATCCGCGGCAGCGCCTGCGCGCTGCTCTCGGCAGTCGCGGCGCTCGCCGCTCCGTTGTTGTCGATCGCCGCGTCGTCGGCGCCCGCGTCGGCCGCGCCGGCGGCGAAGGCGCCGCTCGTGGTCGGCTTCGTCTACGTCACGCCGGTCGGCGAGGCGGGCTGGACCTACCAGCACGAGCTCGGCCGGCGCGAGATGGCGAAGGTGCTCGGCGCGCGCGTCAGGACGATTGCGGTCGAGTCGGTCGCCGAAGGCGCCGACGCCGGGCGCGTCATGCGCGACCTGGTCGCGCAGCAGGGCGCGACCCTGGTGTTCGCGACCAGCTTCGGCTACCTCGATCCGGCGCTGCGCGTCGCCGCCGAATTTCCGCAGGCCCGCTTCGAGCATGCCGGCGGCTACAAGACCGCGCCCAATCTCGCGACCTACGACGCGCGCTACTACGAGGCGCGCTGGCTCGCCGGCTGGCTCGCCGGCCGGGCCAGCAGGAGCGGCGTCGCCGGCTACGTCGCCGGCTTTCCGGTGCCCGAGGTCGTGCAGGGAATCAACGCTTTCACGCTCGGCATGCGCGCCGCCAACCCGAAGGCGACGGTGCGCGTCGTCTGGCTCGACACCTGGTTCGATCCGGCGAAGGAGCGGGACGCGGCCCAGACGCTGATCGACCAGGGCGCCGACGTGCTCACCCACCACAGCGCGTCGACGGCGGTGGCGCAGGCGGCGCAGGCCAACTTCCGCGATCGCCACGTCCGCGTCGTCTCCTACCCGAGCGACATGCGCGCGTTCGCGCCCGACGCGCAGCTGGCGGCGATCGTCCACCGCTGGGGCGGCTTCTACACGCGCGTCGCCGGGAGCGTGATCGACGGCAGCTGGCGCCCCGAGCCGGTCTGGGGCGGCATCGCCAGCGGCATGGTCGACATCGACGCGCTCGATCCGACGCTGACGAAGGAAGTCCGCGCCGGACTGCAGGCGCGCCGCGCCGCGATCGTCGCCGGCAGCCTCGCGCCCTTCGCCGCGCCGCTGGTCGACAACGCCGGCACGACGCGGCTGGCGCGCGGCGCGCTCGCCGATGCCGACATCAAGACGATGGACTGGTTCGTCGCCGGCGTCGTCGGCAACCTGCCGAAGGCGCGCTGACCGCTCAGGCCGGCTGCGGCTCGCTGCGCGCGACTGCCGCGGCGAGCGCGCCGGCGCGCGGGCCGAAGGCGTACGCGTCCATGCCGAGGCTGCCCATCGTCGCGCCGTCGTGGATTCGCACGGGCACGGCGTCGCGGCCGCCGGCGCCGGCGGCGACGTACCACGGCAGCAGGTGCTCGTCGGTCGGATGCATCTCGACCGCGTGCGGCGCCTTGCTCCGGTACGCGAACAGCGCGTCCCAGTCGCGCGCCTTGCCGCGCTCGGCGATCCAGTGGCGGAACGTTGCGTTGTCGGCGGCCTCGGGCTGGTCTTCGCGCGGCCGCAGGCCGTTCGCGAACAGGCGGCGCAGGTTGTGGGTGATGCTGCCGCTGCCGACGACGAGAACGCCTTCGGCGGTCAGCGGCCGGAGCGCTTCGCCGAGCCTGAACTGCGCCGCCGGCGCGTCGTCGGGGACGAAGGCGAGCGGGACGATCGGGATGTCGGCATCGGGATAGATGAAGCGGAGCGCCGTCCAGGCGCCGTGGTCGAGGCCGCCCTGGTCGACGCTTTGCGCGTCGATGCCGGCGCCGTGCAGGAGCTTCAGCATGCGGGCGGCGAGGGCGGGGTCGCCCGGCGCGTCGTAGCGCAGAGTGCGCAGCGTCGGATCGAAGCCGCCGAAGTCGTAGATCGCCTCGTGGCGCGGCGCGGCGAGGACGAGCGGGACGCGCGCGGCGGTGTGCGCCGAGACGGTGACGATCGCCTTCGGCCGGCCGAAGGCGGCATCGATCACCGGGCCGAGTCGCTGCATGAAGGCGCCGGCTTCGCCCGGCTCGAGGGCGATCATCGGCGAGCCGTGCGAGACGAAGATCGAGGGCAGGGTCGTGTCCATGAAAGCATTGGATCACCACCGCGGGCGGCGCTGATTCAACCCGCTTGCACGCAACGTTCGCAACTCGGGTAAGTTCAGCGCTCGATGACGACGCCCTCCCTGACCCATCCCGCACCGAGCGGCGCCGCCGCCGCGGCGAAAGCGCGTCTGCCTTCGCCGTGGCAGCTCGGCTGGCGCCAGCTGCTGCGCGACTTTCGCGCCGGCGAGCTGCGCCTGCTCGTCGTCGCCGTCACGCTCGCGGTCGCCGCCCTCACCGCCGTCGGCTTCTTCGCCGACCGCATCAACGGCGGCCTCGCCCGCGACGCGCGCCAGATGCTCGGCGGCGACGCGATCGTCTCGAGCGACGAGCCGGCGCCGGCGAGCTTCCTGGCGCGGGCGCACGCCCTCGGCCTGACGACGGCGACGACCGCGAACTTCCCGAGCATGGGCCGCGCGCCCGACGACAAGGGCGGCGCGACGCGCCTGGTCAGCGTCAAGGCGGTGAGCGACGCCTATCCGCTGCGCGGCCGGCTGCGCGTTCGCGACGCGCCCGGGGCGAAGGAGGTCGACGTCGCCGCCGCGCCGGCGCCCGGCACCGTCTGGGTCGACAACGCCATCCTCGATTCGCTCGGCCTCCAGGTCGGCGACCCGCTCCTGCTCGGCGACGCGACGCTGAAGATCGCCCGCGTCATCGTCATCGAGCCCGACCGCGGCGCCGGCTTCGCCAGCCTCGCGCCGCGCGTGATGCTCAACGAAGCCGACTTGGCCGCGACCGGCCTGGTGCAGCCGGCGAGCAGGATCTCGTACCGCCTCGCCGTCGCCGCCGATGCCGCCAAGGACGCCACCGTCGGCCAGTTCGTCGACTGGGCCGAGGCCGAGATCAAGGCCAAGAGCCTGCGCGGCATCCGCCTCGAGTCGCTCGCCACCGGCCGCCCGGAGATGCGCCAGACGCTCGACCGCGCCGAGAAGTTCCTCAACCTCGTCGCCCTGCTGGCGGCGCTGCTCGCCGCGGTCGCGGTCGGCATCGCCGCGCGCGACTTCGCCGGCCGCCACCTCGACGACTGCGCCATGCTGCGCGTCCTCGGCCTGCCGCAGCGGACGATCGCGCTCCAGTACTTCATCGAGTTCGCGCTCGTCGGCGTCGTCGCGAGCGTCGCCGGCCTGGTCATCGGCTTCGCCGTCCACTACGTCTTCGTCTGGCTGCTCGCCGGGCTGGTCCAGGCGGTGCTGCCGCCGCCCGGCGTCTGGCCGGCGCTCTTCGGCGCCGGCGTCGGCTTCACGCTGCTGTTCGGCTTCGGCCTGCCGCCGGTGCTGCAGCTCGCGCGCGTGCCGCCGCTGCGCGTCATCCGCCGCGACGTCGGCGCGATGAAGCCGGCGTCGCTCGCCGTCCTCGGCGCCGGCGCGCTCGGCTTCGCGGCGCTGCTGCTCGCCGTCTCGAGCGACTTGAAGCTCGGCCTGATCGCGGTCGGCGGCTTCGCCGGCGCGGTCTGCGTGTTCGCGCTGCTGTCGTGGCTCGCGCTCGTCGTCCTGCGTCGATCGGTGCCCGACGCGCGCGCGCCGCGCTGGCTGATCCTGGCGACGCGCCAGCTCGCGGCGCGGCCGGCGTTCGCCGTGCTGCAGGTGTCGGCGCTCGCGGTCGGCCTGCTCGCGCTTGTCCTGCTCGCGCTGCTGCGCACCGACCTCGTCTCGAGCTGGCGCCAGGCGACGCCGAAGGACGCGCCGAACCGCTTCGTCATCAATATCCAGCCGCCGCAGGCCGACGCCTTCCAGGCCAGGCTGCACGCCTCGGGCGTCGAGCGCTACGACTGGTTCCCGATGATCCGCGGCCGCCTCGTCGCGGTCGACGGCAAGAACGTCGCGCCCGACGACTATGCCGATCCGCGCGCGCGCCGCCTCGTCGATCGCGAGTTCAACCTCAGCCACAGCGCGACGCTGCCGCCGCACAACACGGTCGCCGCGGGCCGCTGGACGACCGACGAGAAGGGCGGCCTGAGCGTCGAGGAGGGCCTGGCCGAGACGCTCGGCCTGAAGCTCGGCGACACGCTCCGCTTCGACCTCGGCGGCACCCCGATCGAAGGCCGGATCACGAGCCTGCGCAAGGTCGACTGGTCGTCGATGCGGGTCAATTTCTTCGTCCTCTTCCCGACCGCGACGATGGTCGACGCGCCGGTCAGCTACATCGCCGCCTACCGCGCGCCCGAGGTTGCCGGCTTCGACAACGCGATCAGCCGCGACTTCCCGAACATCACCTCGATTGACGTCTCGGCGTCGATCGCGCAGGTGCAGCGCGTCCTCGACCAGGTCGTCCGCGCCGTCGAGTTCCTGTTCGGCTTCACGCTCGCCGCCGGTCTCGTCGTCCTCTTCGCCGCGGTCAGCGCGACGCGCGAATCGCGGGCGCGCGAGTTCGCCGTGATGCGCGCGCTCGGCGCCAGCGGCAAGCTGCTCGCGCAGGTGCAGCGCGCCGAGCTGCTCGGCGTCGGCGCGCTCGCCGGCCTGCTCGCGTCGATCGCAGCGATCGCGGTCAGCTGGGCGCTCGCGCGCTACGTCTTCGAGTTCAGCTGGAACCCGTCGCCACTGGTGCCGCTGCTCGGCGCCGGCGCCGGCGCGGTGCTGGCCCTGGCCGCCGGCTGGTGGGGCCTGCGCGAGGTGCTGACGCGGCCGGTCGTGCAGACGCTGCGCCAGGCTGCGGACGTCTGAGGGCGCGCGCCGGCGAGATCCTTCGCTGCGTTCAAGGACGACAGCGACCCGGGTGTGCGTTTTGTCATCCGGAGCCCGGCGAAGGACCTCGTCGCCGCCGGGAACGCGGCTCGCGGTCTCATACTGCGCGCCATGCCAGGGTCCTCTCGCGAGCGCGTCTTTCGCGTCCTTCATCTCGAGGACTCCGAGCTCGACCACGAGCTGCTCGTCGCCCACCTCGCGCGCGGCGGGCTCAACGCGCAGACGCGGCGGATCGATTCCGAAAGCGCCTTCCTCGAGGCGCTCGACGAGCCCTGGGATTGCGTCGTCTCCGACTACAACCTGCCGGGCTTTTCCGGCCTGGTCGCGCTCGAGCTGCTGAAGGCGAGCATGCGCGAGATCCCGTTCATCCTCGTCTCCGGCGAGATCGGCGACGACACCGCCGTCGAAGCGATGCGGAACGGCGCCAGCGACTACCTCCAGAAGAGCCATCTCGCCCGCCTCGTTCCCGCGCTGCTGCACGCGGTCGACGCCGCCGAGACGCGGCGCGCCCGCGTCAAGGCCGACCGCGATCTCGTCGCCTCGAAGCAGCGCCTGCACGAGCTCGCCCAGCACTTGCAGACGAGCGTCGAGCAGGAGCGCGCGGCGATCGCGCGCGAGATCCACGACGACGTCGGCGGCTCGCTCACCGCGCTCAAGTTCGACCTCGCCTGGATCGCACGCCATTCGAGCTCGCCGCAGATCGTCTCGCGCGTCCAGTCGGCGCTCGAGACGGTGACGCATGCGGTCGAGTCGAGCCAGCGGATCATGCACAACCTGCGTCCCGCCATCCTCGAGCAGGGCCTGCTGGCGGCGCTGCACTGGATTGCCCTCCGCTTCGAGCGCAGGAGCGGCGTCGAGTGCCAGATCCGCCTGCCCAGGCAGCCGCTCGAGCTGCCGCCGGGCGTGCCGCTGGTCGCGTACCGCACGGCGCAAGAGGCGCTCACCAACATCAGCAAGCACGCCCAGGCGACGCGCGTCCAGATCGACCTCGCCCTCGCCGGCGGCGTGCTCTCGCTCGAGATCAGCGACAACGGCCGCGGCGTCAGCCAGGACGACCTCGCCAAGTCGCGCTCGTTCGGCATCCGCGGCCTGCACGAGCGCGCGACCACGGTCGGCGGCTGGATCGACCTGTCGAGCGGGCCGCACGGCACGACGCTCATCCTCTCGGTGCCGCTCGACATTCCCGACAGCGCCTACGTGCCCGAGCCGCCCGACAAGTCCTACGACCCAAGCCAGTGGGCCGACGTTTGAAGGCTCCGACATGATCAAAGTCTTCCTCTGCGACGACCACGCCCTGATCCGGCGGGGCATCCGCGACACGCTCTCCGATGCGCCCGACATCGAGGTCGTCGGCGAGGCCGGCGACTACGGCGAGCTGCGTGCGCTGATGCGCGAGAAGAGCGCCGACGTCCTCGTCCTCGACATCAACCTGCCCGGCCGCAGCGGCCTCGACGTCCTGCACGCGCTCAAGGACGAAGGCACGGCGATGCGCGTCCTCGTCGTCTCGATGTACCCGGAGGACCAGTACGCGATCCGGGCGCTCCGCGCCGGCGCCTTCGGCTACGTCAACAAGGGCGGCGACCCGGCGCTCATCGTCAGCGCGGTGCGCACCGTCGCGCAGGGGCGCAAGTACGTGACCCCCGAGATCGCCCAGATGCTGGTCGAGAGCCTGACGACGCCGTCGGTCGAGAACGCGCACGACAAGCTCTCCGACCGCGAGATGCAGACGCTCGTCATGATCGCCTCGGGCAAGCGTCTCTCCGACATCGCCGAGGAGCTGACGCTGAGCCCGAAGACGGTGAGCGTCTACCGCGCCCGCGTCCTCGAGAAGCTCGGCCTCGCCAACAACTCCGAGATGACCGTCTACGCGATTCGCCAGGGGCTGGTCGGCAATTAGCGGCGTCGTCGAAGACGAACCGCCGTCAGCGTGACGCGCGCCGGCGCACGCACTCGACGTAGCTCGTCCCGTCGGGCGGCCGGCCGCTGCGCTGCGCTTCCCAGAGCATCGTCCCCAGGCACTCCATGACCTCGTGCTGGGCCGCATGGGCCGAGCCGAGGCGGGCGACGAGCGTGTCGAAGGCGGCGCGGATGCCGGCCGGCTGGTCGACCGCGACCTGCTCGCTGATCGACAGGTGCATCGACAGGTGCAGGAACGGGTTCTCGCGGCCGGCTTCGGCCGGATACGTCGCGGCGCGCGCCGCTTC
>DASYKC010000111.1:0-26842 GCA_035995885.1 Caldimonas sp.
GCCGCCAAGAAGGAGGGCAAGGTCGTCGTCTACAGCACGACCGACACGGCGGCAGCCAACTTCCTGATCAAGGACTTCCAGGCGCTCTATGCCGGCATCTCGGTCGAGTACAACGACATGAACTCGACCGAGGTCTACAACCGCTTCATCAGCGAGCGGGCCGCCAACGCCGGCTCCGCCGACGTGCTCTGGAGCTCGTCGATGGACCTGCAGATCAAGCTCGCCAGCGACGGCGGCGCCCTCGCCTACGCGTCGCCCGAGATCGCCGCGCTGCCGAGCTGGGCGGTGTGGAAGAACGAGGCGTTCGGCACGACCTACGAGCCGCTCGCGATCGTCTACAACAAGCGGCTGCTCTCGGGCGACGAGATCCCGCAGAGCCACGCCGACCTGCTGCGCGTCTTCACGACCAAGGCCGACAAGCTCAAGGGCAAGGTCACGACCTACGACATCGAGAAGTCGGGCGTCGGCTTCATGCTCATCACCCAGGACAGCAAGTACAACCCGCAGTTCTGGGACATGGTCAAGGCGCTCGGCGCCGTCGGCCCGCGCGTGCAGTCGAGCGCCGGGACGATGATGGAGCGGATCAGCTCGGGCGAGAACCTGCTCGGCTTCAACATCTTCAACTCGTACGCCGCCCTCAGGGCGAAGAAGGATCCGTCGATCGGCATCGTCCTGCCGAAGGACTACGCGCTCGTCATGTC
Organism: Caldimonas sp.; assembly: GCA_035995885.1. GTDB lineage: Bacteria > Pseudomonadota > Gammaproteobacteria > Burkholderiales > Burkholderiaceae_C > Schlegelella_A. The sequence goes on from DASYKC010000111.1 coordinate 702, forward strand.
GCGCGTCATGTTCATCTCGAAGAGCGCCAAGAACCCGAACGCGGCCAAGCTCTGGCTCGACTACATCCTCTCCAAGCGCGGCCAGACGATCATCGCCAACCAGAGCGAGCTCGGCTCGATCCGCGCCGACGTCGAGGGCGAGATGACGGTCGCCGGCTACACCAAGCAGCTCGGCGCCGCCGCCAAGCCGATCCCGGTCAGCGCCGACCTGCTCGGCTACCTCGACCAGACCAAGCGCCTCGACTTCATCAAGCAGTGGCAAGCGGCGATGAAGGCCGGCAAGTAGATGCGAATCGGCCTGCCGCGGGCGGGCGTGATCGGGCTGACGGCGCTCGCCGTCTGCCTGCCGCTCGGGCTCATCTTCTATCAGAGCCTGCTCGACGCGCCGTTCTTCGCGCCGCACCATGTCAGCCTCGGCGCCTTCAACTTCATCTTCGCCGACGACGATTTCTGGGACGCGCTCAAGAACTCGCTCGTGATCGCCGCGGCGATGGGATTGATCGCCGTGCCGCTCGGCGGCATCCTCGCCTTCCTCATGATCCGCACCGACCTGCCGGGCCGCGGCTGGATCGAGCCGCTGCTCCTGATCCCGGTGTTCGTCTCGCCGATGGTGCTCGGCTTCGGCTACGTCGTCTCCGCCGGTCCGGTCGGCTTCTACTCGGTCTGGGCCAAGGAGCTCTTCGGCGGCGTGCCGTGGAACGTCTACTCGCTCACCGGCATCGCCGTCATCGCCGGGCTGACGCACGTGCCGCACGTCTATCTCTATTCGTCCTCGGCGCTGAAGAGCCTCGGCTCCGATGTCGAGGAGGCGGCGCGGATGGCCGGCTCGACGCCGTTCCAGGTCGCCCGCGACGTCAGCCTGCCGATGGTCACGCCGTCGCTGCTGTTCTCAGGCGTGCTCGTCTTCTTCCTCGGCTTCGAGATCTTCGGCCTGCCGCTCGTCCTCGGCGATCCCGAAGGCCACCTGGTGCTCGCCACGTATCTCTACAAGCTCACCAACAAGCTCGGCACGCCGTCGTACCACCTGATGGCAGCGGTGGCGGTGTGCATCGTGGCGATGACGTTCCCGCTCGTGATGCTGCAGCGCTATCTGCTCAAGAACGCCGGCAAGTACGTCACCGTGAAGGGCAAGGCCGGGCGCCAGCGGCCGCTGCCGCTCGGCGGCTGGCGCTGGGTTGCGGCGGCGATCCTGATCTTCTGGCTCTTCGTGACGGTGGTCGTGCCGCTCTCGGGCATCGCCCTGCGCGCGCTCGTCACCAACTGGGGCGAAGGCGTTCGCCTCGCCGACGTGCTGACGCTCGACAACTTCCGCGAGGTGCTGCAGCAGCCGACGCTCGTTCGCGGCATCGTCAACACGGTCCTGATCGGCATCATCGGCGGCGGCCTCGCGGTCGCCTGCTACACCGCCGTCGGCCTGGCGACGCACCGCAAGAACGACGTCTGGTCCCGGGTCGTCGACTACCTGGTCTTGGTGCCGCGCGCCGTGCCCGGCCTGCTCGCCGGCCTCGCCTTCCTCTGGGTGTTCCTGTTCTTCCCGCCGCTGGCGCCGCTCCGCTCGACGATCTTCAGCCTCTGGATCGCCTACACCGTCGTCTGGCTCGCCTACGGCATGCGCCTGGTGTCGAGCTCGCTGCTTCAGGTCGGTCCCGAGCTTGAGGAGGCAGCGCGCAGCGCCGGCGCGTCCCAGGGCCGCGTCACCCGCGACGTCACCTTGCCGTTGATCCGCTACGGTCTCCTCGCGAGCTGGCTGCTCGTCTTCATGATCTTCGAGCGCGAGTACTCGACCGGCGTCTACCTGCTCGGCCCCGGCACCGAAGTGATCGGCTCGTTGCTGGTCTCGCTCTGGGGCACCGGCGCGGCAGAGTCGGTGGCGGCGCTCTCGTTCATCAACGTGGTGCTGGTGGCGATCGGCCTGACGGTCGCCCTGCGTTTCGGAGTCAAGCTTCATGACTGACACGGCCACGGCCTCGCCGATCAAGCTGCGCGTCGACGACCTGCACCTCTCCTACGGCGACAACGCGATCCTGAAGGGCGTCTCGATGCAGCTCGCGCAGGGCGAAGTCGTCTCGCTGCTCGGGCCGTCGGGAAGCGGCAAGACGACGCTGCTGCGCGCCGTCGCCGGCCTGGAGGCGCCGCACCGCGGCACGATCCGGATCGAGGACCGTCCTGTCTTCGATCCGGCGACGAAGCTCGAGCTGCCCGCCGAGAAGCGCAACCTCGGCCTGGTCTTCCAGTCGTACGCGCTCTGGCCGCACCGCACCGTGTTCGAGAACGTCGCCTACGGGCTGAAGCTGCGCAAGGTGCCGACCGCGGAGATTCGCCAGCGCGTCGACGCCGCGCTCGGCAACCTCGGCCTCGGCCACCTCGGCGACCGCCTGCCGCACCAGCTCTCGGGCGGCCAGCAGCAGCGTGTCGCGATCGCCCGCGCGCTGGTCTACAACCCGCCGGTCATCCTGATGGACGAGCCGCTCTCCAACCTCGACGCCAAGCTGCGCGAGGAAGCGCGCGCCTGGCTGCGCGAGCTGATCCTGAAGATGCGCCTCTCGGCGCTGGTCGTCACCCACGACCAGAACGAGGCGATGGCGATGTCGGACCGGATCCTCCTCCTTAACAACGGCGTCATCGAGCAGGAAGGGACGCCGCAGGAGCTCTACGGCCAGCCGCGCACGCTCTTCGTCGCCGACTTCATGGGCAGCAACAACAAGGTCGAGGGTCAGGTCGTCGAGCGGCGCGGCGACGCGGCGCTGCTCGCCGGCGACGGCTGGCAGCTCTGGGGCAACGCGCGCGGCCCGGCCGCCGTCGGCAGCACCGCGACCGGCATGATCCGGCTCGAGCGCGTCCGCCTCGCCGAGGGCGATGCCGCCAACACCTTGAAGCTGCCGCTGGTGACCTCGATGTTCCTCGGCGACCGCTGGGAGCACCTGTTCCACCGCGGCGACCTGCGCCTGCGCGCCTACGGGCCGCGGGCGCTCGCGCCGGGCGAGCAATGGCTCGAGATTCCGGCCGAGACCTTCTGGATCTTCTGAGCGTCGCCGGCACAGGAGCGGCACAGCTGCAACCGACCATGGACAAGCATCGTCTCGACAAGTGGCTCTGGGCGGCGCGCTTCTACAAGACGCGCGCCCTCGCCGCCGACGACATCGCCAAGGGCCGGATCTCGGTCAATGAGCAGGTCGCGAAGGCCGGGCGCGAGCTGCGCGAGGGCGACGTCATCGAGCTGCGCCAGGCGGGCTCGACCCGAACCCTCGTCGTCCGCGCGCTGAGCCGACTGCGCGGGCCGGCACCGACGGCGCAGGCACTCTACGAAGAGACGCCGGAGAGCATCGCGCTCCGGCTCGCCCGGGCGGCGGAGCGAAAGCTCAACCCTGAGCCGGCGTCGGCGATCGAGCAAGGACGGCCGACCAAGCGCGATCGGCGCCAGCTCGCCGACTGGAATCGCTGGAGCGCCTCGGCCGACTCCGACTGAAAAAGTCGCGCCGGCGCGCAAAATTTTCACTTGAAACCGGGGGCAGGCGCCTCACGTGCCCCCGATGAACGCGAACGACCCTTCCTCGCCCCAAGGCGGTAACGGCGCCGGCCCCGCGGCCGCCGCCGCAGGCAACGAGCCGGCTTCGCCGGCGCCCGCATCCGCCGCGTCGGATGCGCAGGCCGACCTCGAAGCGCGCCATGCCGAGCTCTCCGACGCCTACCTTCGCGCCAAGGCCGAAGCCGAGAACACCCGTCGCCGTGCCGAAGAAGAGATGAGCAAGGCGCGCAAGTTCGCGGTCGAGAATTTTGCCGAAAGCCTGCTGCCGGTGCGCGACAGCCTCGAGGCTGCGATCGCCATCCCGTCGGCGACGCCCGAGCAGCTGCTCGAGGGCGTCCACGCGACCCTGCGCCAGCTGACTACCGCGCTCGAGCGCAACAAGGTGGTCGAGGTCAATCCGCCTGCCGGCGCGAAGTTCGACCCGCATCAGCACCAGGCGATCAGCGTCGTTCCTGCGGCGCAGGATCCGAACACGGTCGTCGCCGTCCTGCAGAAGGGCTACAAGATCGCCGACCGCGTGCTGCGGCCGGCGCTCGTCACCGTCAGCGCTTCGCCCGAGCGACGCGCCGCTTGAAACGTCGCGGCTGATCCACACCTCGCAAGCAACGAATTTTTCTGGAGAACAACATGGCAAAGATCATCGGCATCGACTTGGGGACCACCAACTCGTGCGTGGCGATCATGGAAGGCGACAAGCCCAAGGTGATCGAGAACAGCGAGGGCGCCAGGACGACGCCGTCGGTCGTCGCCTACCTCGAGAACGGCGAGATCCTGGTCGGCGCCGCCGCCAAGCGCCAGGCCGTGACCAATCCGAAGAACACGATCTATGCGGTGAAGCGCCTGATCGGCCGCAAGTTCACCGAGAAGGAAGTGCAGAAGGACATCGGCCTGATGCCGTACAAGATCGTCCCGGCCGACAACGGCGACGCCTGGGTCGAGGTGCGCGGCGAGAAGCTCGCGCCGCAGCAGATCAGCGCCGAGATCCTGCGCAAGATGAAGAAGACCGCCGAGGACTACCTCGGCGAGAAGGTCATCGACGCGGTGATCACCGTGCCGGCGTACTTCAACGACGCGCAGCGCCAGGCGACCAAGGACGCCGGCCGCATCGCCGGCCTCGAGGTCAAGCGGATCATCAACGAGCCGACCGCGGCCGCGCTCGCCTTCGGTCTCGACAAGACCTCGAAGGGGGACCGCAAGATCGCCGTCTACGACCTCGGCGGCGGCACCTTCGACGTCTCGATCATCGAGATCGCCGACGTCGACGGCGAGAAGCAGTTCGAAGTGCTCTCGACCAACGGCGACACCTTCCTCGGCGGCGAGGATTTCGATCAGCGCATCATCGACTACATCATCGCCGAGTTCAAGAAGGACCAGGGCATCGACCTCTCGAAGGACGTGCTCGCCCTGCAGCGCCTGAAGGAAGCGGCCGAGAAGGCCAAGATCGAGCTCTCGAACTCGACCCAGACCGACATCAACCTGCCGTACGTCACGGCCGATGCCTCGGGCCCCAAGCACCTCAACATCAAGCTCACGCGCGCCAAGCTCGAGGCCCTCGTCGAGGACCTGATCGAGCGCACGATCGCGCCCTGCCGCACGGCCATCAAGGATGCCGGCGTCGCCGTGGGCGACATCGTCGACGTCATCCTGGTCGGCGGCATGACGCGCATGCCCAAGGTGCAGGACAAGGTGAAGGAGTTCTTCGGCAAGGAGCCGAGGAAGGACGTCAACCCCGACGAGGCCGTCGCCGTCGGCGCCGCGATCCAGGGCCAGGTCCTGGTCGGCGACCGCAAGGACGTGCTGCTGCTCGACGTCACCCCGCTCAGCCTCGGCATCGAGACGCTCGGCGGCGTGATGACCAAGATGATCCAGAAGAACACGACCATCCCGACCAAGTTCTCGCAGACCTTCTCGACCGCCGACGACAACCAGCCGGCGGTGACGATCAAGGTCTACCAGGGCGAGCGCGAGATGGCCTCGGGCAACAAGTCGCTCGGCGAGTTCAACCTCGAAGGCATCGCGCCGGCACCGCGCGGCATGCCGCAGATCGAGGTCACCTTCGACATCGACGCCAACGGCATCCTGCACGTCGGCGCCAAGGACAAGGCGACCGGCAAGGAAAACAAGATCACGATCAAGGCGAACTCCGGCCTGACCGAAGGCGAGATCCAGCAGATGGTCAAGGACGCCGAGCTGAACGCCGCCGACGACAGGAAGAAGCTAGAGGTCATCCAGGCGCGCAACGCCGCCGACGCGATGGCGCACAGCGTCCGCAAGAGCCTCGCCGAGCACGGCGACAAGCTCGACGCGTCGGAGAAGGAGAAGATCGAGTCGGCGTTGAAGGACGTCGAGGAAGCGCTCAAGTCCGACGACAAGGCGACGATAGAGGCCAAGACCGAAGCCCTGACGACGGCGAGCCAGAAGCTCGGTGAGAAAATCTACGCCGACGCGCAGGCGGCGCAGCAGGCGGCAGCCGGGGCCTCGGCAGGCGCCGGCGGCGCGGGCGGCAGCGGCGGCGGCGCGCAGGCCGAGACGCAATCGGCGCGCAGCGACGACGACGTCGTCGACGCGGAGTTCAAGGAAGTCAAGAAGGGCTGAAGCCCCCGTGCCGAACGGCCGGCACCGACCGTGACGATGTCGCGGCGGGCGCCGGCCTCGGTTTGTTGGGATCGGGAATCGCGGGGGAGCGGAAACGATGGCAGCAGGCAAGCGCGACTACTACGAGGTGCTCGGCGTCCCCAGGAGCGCGTCCGAGGAAGAGATCAAGAAGGCTTATCGCAAGCTGGCGATGAAGCACCATCCCGACCGCAACCAGGGATCGGCGTCGAAGATTTCCGAGGAGAGCTTCAAGGAGGCGAAGGAAGCCTACGAGATGCTCTCCGACTCGCAGAAGCGCGCCGCCTACGACCAGTACGGCCACGCCGGCGTCGACCCGAACCTCGGCCGCGGCGGCGCCGAGGGCTTCGGCGGCTTCGCCGAGGCGTTCGGCGACATCTTCGGCGACATCTTCGGCAACGGCCGCGGCCGCGCCGCCGCCGGCGGCCAGCAGGTCTATCGCGGCAGCGACCTCAGCTATGCGATGGAGATCACGCTCGAGGAAGCGGCGCACGGCAAGGAAACGCAGATCCGCATCCCCTCGTACGAGACCTGCGAGACCTGCAAGGGCAACGGCGCGAAGCCCGGCACCAGCCCGATCAGCTGCACGACCTGCCACGGCGCCGGCACGGTGCAGATGCGCCAAGGCTTCTTCAGCATCCAGCAGACCTGCCCGACCTGCCACGGCAGCGGCAAGATCATTCCCGAGCCGTGCCCGACATGCCATGGCCAGGGCCGGATCAAGAAGAACAAGACGCTCGAGGTCAAGATCCCGCCCGGCATCAACGAGGGCATGCGGATCCGTTCGAGCGGCAACGGCGAGCCCGGCCCGAACGGTGGCCCGAACGGCGATCTCTACATCGAGATCCGCATGAAGCCGCACGACATCTTCGAGCGCGACGGCGACGATCTCCACTGCACGGTGCCGGTCGGCATGACGAGCGCGGCGCTCGGCGGCATGATCGAGGTGCCGACGCTCGGCGGCAAGGCCGAGATCGACCTGCCCGAAGGCACGCAGCACGGCAAGACCTTTCGCCTGCGCGGCAAGGGCATCAAGGGCGTGCGCTCGAGTTACCCGGGCGACCTCTACTGCCACGTCAGCGTCGAGACGCCGATCAAGCTCACCGAGCACCAGCGAAAGCTCCTGCGCGAGCTCGACGAGGGCTTCCGCAAGGCCGGTGATCGCCACTCGCCCACGGCGAAGACCTGGAGCGACCGCGTGAAGGACCTGTTCAAGGCCTGAAGCCCGCAAGCCGCTGACGCCAGTTGAGAATTGCCCGATGTCAGCCGGCGCCGATTCGCTCAAGTCGATCCTGTTCGCGCTCGGCGCAAACTTCCTGATCGCTCTCGCCAAGACGGCTGGTGCCGTCTTCACGGGCTCGTCGTCGATGCTCGCCGAGGCGATCCACTCGTACGCCGATTGCGCCAACCAGGCGCTCCTGCTCTGGGGCCTGCGCGAAGGCCGGCGCCGGCCGAGCGCAGACCATCCGCTCGGCTACGGCAAGGCGATCTACTTCTGGAGCTTCATCGTCGCCCTCATGCTCTTCAGCATGGGCGGCCTGTTCTCGATCTACGAGGGCCTACACAAGCTGCAGGCGACCGAGCCGCTCGAGAACCCCTGGATCGCGATCGGCATCCTCGTCTTCGGCATCGCCGCGGAGAGCGTCTCCCTTTGGGGCTGCCTGCGCGAAGTCGACAAGGACCGCGGCCGCCAGAGCTTGTGGCGCTGGTTTCGCGGCTCGCGCCAGAGCGAGCTCCTCGTCGTCTTCGCCGAAGACATTGCCGCGCTCGGTGGCCTGACGCTCGCGCTGGCGTTCATCGGCCTGACGCTCGTCACCGGCAACCCGATCTGGGACGCGATCGGCTCGATCTCGATCGGCGTGCTGCTCGTCGTCGTCGCCGTGCTCGTCGGAGTCGAGGTGAAGGCGCTCCTGATCGGCCAGAGCGTCGAGGCTCGCGTCCTCGAGCGCATGCGCGCGCACCTCGCGGCGCAAGAGGAGGTCGAGAGCATCTACAACCTGCTGACGCAGCAGCTCGGCCGCGACGTCATGGTCGCCGTCAAGGCGAAGATGCGGCCGATGGCGTCGGCGCACGCGCTCATCGAGGCGATCAATCGCGTCGAGCGCAGCTTTCGCGCCGCCTTTCCGCAGGTGCAGTGGCTTTTCTTCGAACCCGACGGCGCCGACTGAGCGGCACGCGGTCGCGGCTCAGCCGAACAGGTCGCCCTGGCCGTCGCGGCGCAGCGCCAGGGGCTTCCTGAACTGCGTCGGGTCGAGCACGCGGCGGTCGTTGTCGAGACCGAACCGCTGCTTCGCCTTGTCGAGCCGCTGCGCGATCAGCTGCGCCCAGACGCCCTCGCCGCGCATCCGTGTCGTGAACGTCGAGTCGTAGTCCTTGCCGCCGCGCATCTCGCGGATGCGCGCCATGACGCGCGCCGCCCGGTCGGGGAAATGCTGGTCGAGCCAGCGCTGGAAGAGCGGGTTCACTTCCCAGGGCAGGCGCAACACGATGCCGAACGCCGAGCTCGCGCCCGCGCCGGCGGCGGCCTCGAGAATGCGCTCGATCTCGGGCTCGTTGATGAACGGGATGATCGGCGAGACGCTGACGCCGACCGGCACGCCGGCGCGCGCCAGCGCCTCGATCGTGCGGATGCGGCGGTGCGGTGCGGCCGCGCGCGGCTCGAGGATTCGCGCCAGCGCCGGATCGAGCGAAGTCACCGAGACGTGGATCGCGGCGAGGCCGCGCTGGCCCATCGGCGCGACGAGATCGAGGTCGCGCTCGACGCCCGACGACTTGGTGACGATCGTGAACGGATGGGCGCACTCGGCCATTACCTCGAGCACCGCGCGAGTGATGCGCAGCTTGCGCTCGACCGGCTGGTAGGCATCGGTCGCCGAGCCGATGTTGATCGGCGACGGCCGGTACGAGCGCGCGGCGAACGCCTCGCGCAGCCGTTCGGCGGCGTTGACCTTGGCGATGATCTTGGTCTCGAAGTCGAGGCCGGGCGACATGCCGAGGTAGCTGTGCGTCGGCCGCGCGAAGCAGTAGATGCAGCCGTGCTCGCAGCCGCGATAGGGATTGATCGAGAGGTCGAAGCTGACGTCGGGCGAATCGTTCCTGGCGAGGATCGACTTGACGTGCTCCTCGATCACCGTCGTCTCCGGGCCGAGGCGTTCCTCGGCGGCTTCCTGGTCGAGCGTGCCCCAGCCGTCGTCGTAGCTCTCGCCTGTCTGGCGCGAGTAGCGGTGCTCGATCGCCCACACCGTGCCGCGCCCCTTCGTCGCCACGCGCGCCGCGTCTTCGGGTCGTGGCGCCTCGTCGCGAGAGATCGGGCGCTGTCCTTTCGGCGGTCCTGGCATACTGTTAATATATACAGTATCGGCGGTTCGCGGAGCCGCGCATGAACGCTGGTCCGGCCATTGCTTGACAATGGTTGCTCGTCCCCGGAAGGTCGCACCATGAAACACGTCTTCAGCGTCGCCGGCGTCGGGCTGGCGGCTGCGTTCGTCGTCGTTTTCTTCACCGGCCGGGTCGACTCGAAGCACCTCACCGCCGTCGCGCCGCGCGTCGGCATGCAATTCGAGGAGCTCGATGCACTGGTACCGCGCATCGCCGCACAAACCGGGGCGACGACCGGCACCGCGCGCCGCGTCGTCTACCTGCTCGCGTGCAGCGGCATTCCGACCAGCGCAACGATCGAAGGCAAAGCCCTCGAGGCCGCGACCATCACCGAGAAGCAGCGCATGACGGCGCGCCAGGCCGCCGTCGTCGTGCTGTCGGGAACGCCGCTCGAAGGAGCGACGAGCCCGCTCAGAGACTGCTGAGCGACTTCTCGAGCGACCGGTTCACGTCGTCCAGCTTCTTGCCCGATTCGGTCAAGCGCTTCTCGAGGTCATCGGTCTGCGCCACCGCGGTGGCGACGTCGCCGTCACGGGCATCGCCGGGCAGCCTCTTGTCGAGCACCGCGTGGACGACGGCCAGCTCGTCGGCCGCTTCCTTGACGTCCTTGGCGACCTTCTTGTTCTTGCCGAGCGCTTCGGCGACCGGGGCCGAAGCGATCTCTTTCTTCGCTGCAGGCTTTGCTGGCGACATGTCCTCTCCCGTTGATGAGCTTCTGATGCGGCGCATGAGCAATCGGCGCGCCCGCCCGGCGGGCGTTCGTCCGATGTCTTCCGCGGGCATGACCCTGTATAACGCGGCGGTGCCGGCCAAAATGGAGGAGTCGGCTCTGCCCCTGTTCCGTCTGTCGCTGCGATGCCGCTGATCACGATCCTTGTAGAAGACAGCGCAGTCATCCGCGAAAGCCTCGTCCCGGCGATGGCCGAGCTCGCGCACGCCGAGGTCGTCGCCATCGCCGACACGGCCGACGACGCGATCGTGACCCTGAAGAAGTACGAGGGCGCGTGGCAGCTCGCCGTCATCGACCTGTACCTGAAGCAGGGCACCGGCCTGGCGGTGCTGCGCGCATTCCGCAGCCGCGCCCCGAACCAGCACATGGTGGTCCTGACCAACTACGCGACGCCCGAGATCCGCCGCCGCTGCAATGAGGTCGGCGCCGACGCCGTCTTCGACAAGTCGACCGAGATCGACGCGTTCTTCGCGCTGTGCGCGTCGTATTTGAAGCTCGCCGAAGGCGGCGGCGGCACGCCCTGAGGTCTTGCGCAGTTGGGCGCGTGACGCGAACGCCAACCCTGGGCCTTCGGCCTTTACGCTAGGTCTAGCCTGCTTGGCCAGCGATTCACAACGTCTGCTGGAAACATTGGTCTTCTCTTACCACCATCCCGGCGGCGGCGTTGGCGTCATTCTTGCCGAAGGCGCCTTCGCTGCGGTAAGGCTTGACGAGCTGCGCGGACATCAACAGCGGCTTGAGCCCCGTCGCGGCCAACTTCCTCGCCCAGTGGTGCGCGCTCGAGCTGATCTCCATGGCCGCGATGCAGCCAGGCGGCAGCTGCGCGCACCAGGCAAGAAAGGTGTCGCGCCGCAGCGCGCGGCGAGTCACCCCTCGACCGCCGCCGTCAACCGCATGAGCCTGCAACACGCGCTTGGCCAGATCGACGCCAACGCGGACCACTTCGCCGGCAACACCAGCTCGTGTAATCTGCTCCACGGACTTCCCCCTTCAATGGCTTGAGATTGATGACTTCGAACACCACCAATCTTGGCGCTTCGACGCCGTTGCCCCAATTTACCGCCGAAGACGCGATGGCCTTGGTGCGGGAACGCGGTGTCGTCTTGGTGTCGGCCAAGGGAAGCGCGACCAGCCTGGTCGAGGCCATCGTGGGTCAGCCCATCAAGGGAAGCTGGTGGGCGCATCCTCGAGGCAAGCACATCCATGTCACGCTGGGGTTCGTCACCGAATCAGAGGAAGTGCTCGTCTGCCGCCTTGTTGGTGGCAAGGTCACCCTCGTTCATCGGCGTCTTTGGCCTGCCCTTGCTCGACTGGCTCACCGATTCGCACCCGAACAGATTTCGCGTGTGCGAGAGGAACACACGGCGTCTGGTCGTCACGTCAGCCATGCGGTTCCTTTCCCGGAGTGGGTGCCGCAAGCGGTCATGCAGGAGGCACGCGCGCTGAACGAGCAGGAGGCGCTAGCCGCCTTTGGCACATGGCTCCCGTTATCTGACGTTACGGCCGGAGTGCGCCGTCCTGCAAACCATTCGTCATAGCCGCCCGCCGAGCTTGACGGCCTGCTGGGGCCATGGGGGACCGGGTCGGCTGCTTCATTCGGGTTATCCCCATATAAGCCCACTCGCCCGCGCGCCCCAGACTCTGTGTCCGCAATGTCGCGGAAGAGATCCGCCGCTCTATTCGACGGGAAAGGGAACACGCATGATCTCCTTTGTTCGCACAGGGGCCGTCGCCCCTGGAAAAGGCGCGCAGGCCTTCGCCTTTTCTCAAAAGATCGTCGCCTACTGGCAGAGCAACTACGATCAACACATCGACTTGCTCCGCCCGATCGGAGGCAACCCCAATCGCATCGCATTCACTTCCAGCTACAAGGATCTGACAGAGTTCGAACGGATATTGAACAAGTCTTCTGCGGACCAGAAGTACATGGAATTGCTGGCAAGCGGAGCCGATTGCTGGATACCCGGATCTCTGAACGATGAGATGTGGAGAAGTGCATAGCTGGCATGAAAGACCGATGGCGGCAGACACCTAACCACTCCATCGAGCGGACGGCTTCGCTTGCTTGCGGCCGCCGCTCACGTCGAACGTTGACCCGGACGGCGCAGGGCCGCCAATTCGTTCGAAGTGACCAGCGCCCCGGCTGCCAATGCCGCGTGAGCAGCCCGGTCCATGCCGTGGAGGACCTCGGCGCCGTCAGCCGCGCGAAGCCTGCGCCGGCCGGCGGACGGCGGTATCGATCGCCCTTCCCAGCAGCTCGAGGCCCAGGTCGATCTCGCTGTCGCTCACCGTCAACGGAGGCGCGATCCGGAAGACGCCGCCCAGGGCGGGCAGCTTGACGATGTTCATGCTGAGGCCGAGCTTCATGCACTCGTGCGTGATCGCCTCGCCGAGCGCGAAAGCGGGCTCCTTGCTCTTTCGATCTTTCACCACTTCCAGCCCCAGCAACAGGCCGCGACCGCGGACGTCGCCGATGCATTCGTGGCGCGATTGCAGGCGCCGCAGGCCCTGCTCCAGCCGGGCCCCGGCGACCCGCGCCCGCTCGATGAGTCCGTCGCGCTCGACCACCTCGAGCACCTTCAGGCCCACCGCCGCGGGCAAGGGATCGGAGACGTGCGTGGTGTAGAAGAGATAGCCGCGCGCGTGGGCTTGCTCCTCGATCGCCGCCGTGGTCACCACTGCCGCCAGCGGCAGCCCGGCACCCAGGGTCTTCGACAAGGTAAGCATGTCGGGCGCGATGCCGTCGCGCTCGCAGGCGAACATCCACCCGGTGCGGCCGACTCCGGTCTGCGCTTCGTCGAGGATGAGCAACATGCCGCGCTCTTCGCATTTGCGCTTGAGCGCCGCCATGTAGCCCACCGGGAGATCGAGAATGCCGCCGCTGCTCAGAACGGGCTCGGCGATGAATGCGGCCAGGCTGCCGGTGGACTGCCGGTCGATCTGCTCGAAGCCGTCATCGAGCTCGCGGCGCCAGTCGAGCTCGCCGTCCTGCGCCGTGAAACGCGGCCGGTAGGCATTGGGCGCGGGAATCGCCATCGAGCCCGCCGCCGCGGGCCCGTAGCCCTTGCGGCCGGCGCTGTAGGTGGCCGCGGCCGCGGCGCCGGTCATGCCGTGCCACGACTGCGTGAAGCCGACCACCTCGTGACCGCCGGTGACCAGCTTGGCCATGCGGATCGCGGCCTCGTTGGACTCGGCGCCTGTGCTCAGCAGCAGGCTGCGTTCGAGCCCGCCCGGCGCGAGCCGGGCCAGGCGCGTGGCCAGAGCCACCACCGGGCGCGAGAGCATGCCGCTGAAGAGGTGGTCGAGCGAATGGATGTGCTCGGTGACGACAGCCGCAATCTCGGGATGGGCGTGACCCAGCACCGCGCTCATCTGCCCCGACGTGAAGTCGAGGATGGCGCGCCCGTCGGCGTCGTAGACGAAGCTGCCCTCGGCCCGCTCGATGATCAACGACTCGAAGCTGCCGCCATAGCGGACGAGATGGCGGCGGGCCTGTCTCCAGAACTCGGGATCGTCGTTCTTGCTCATCGCGGAAGTCTCGTGAAGGCGGCTGCGCTCCGATCGTACCGGGCGCCGATGCCTGAGCCATCAGCTGCCGCAAGCAAAAAGCGTCGGACCCGGATGCCCCGCCGCGACAGGCCCGGTTTCGCGCCCGCCAGGATGGCGTTCGCGAACGGCTGGAGCCCATTCGTCGCACGCACTGGCCTCCAGGTCGCGATCTCCCTACAGTAGCGGGATGGCTGGGTTGTCGGTGGCGATGGACGAGCCCGCGGTCGGGCGGACACGGCGCTCGCTCCGCAACGACCTGCAGCTGATCGCATTGGTTCTCGGGATCTCCGCGTGGGACGCCAGCGTCGTCTTCATCGTGCAGATCGCCGAGAAACCGATCGCCTTCGATTGGCTGGCGCATCTCGGACGCCTCCTGCTGGGCGGCCTGCTGTGCGTCGGCCCCGGCGTGCTGGCGGTTCGGCTGCTCTCGCCCAGCTACCCCACGACCCTGCATCGCTGCGTCCGCACCTTCGCTGCGTTCGTTCTCGGTTCGGCCGTCGGCCATGTGTGCGCGGGTCGGTGGATCTACTTTCCGCAGAGCGACGACCTTGTGGCGGTGCTGCCCAAGGTGGCCTGGAGCCTGCTGATCTACACGCTCGGCGCCGCATCGATCGTCGGTGCGATGTACTGGCTGCGGCGCGGCTCGGCGATCCGCGAGGAGCTGCATCGAACGCGCCTCGGCCTGCTTGCCCTGCAGGCCGATCGTGCCGAAGCCGAGCTGATGCGATTGCGCACCCAGATCGAGCCGCATTTCCTGTTCAACACGGTGGCAACCGTCGTGCAGCTGGTCCGGACCGACGCGGTCGCCGCGCGCCGCACGCTGGCGCGGCTGATCGACTACATGAGCGCCTCGCGCGCGCACATGCGGCGCGAGGAGACGACCTTGGCCGAGGAGCTCCGGCTGACCGAGGGGTACCTCGAGATCCAGCGCCTGCGCATGGAATCGAGATTGCGCTATGCCATCGATGTCGCCCCGGACCTGCGCGGCAACCGTGTTCCGCCTGCCGCGCTGCTGACCTTGGTCGAGAACGCGATCAAGCACGGGCTGGCACCGCGCGAGCGCGGCGGCACCCTGCGCATCGCGGCACATCGAGAGGCCGGCTGGCTGGTCGTCAGCGTGGCCGACGACGGCGTCGGCTTGCGAACGACCAGCGGACGCGGCTCCGGCCTGGCCAACGTTCGTGCCAGGATGCAAGGCCTCTACGGCGGCGGCGCCTGGCTGCGCCTGGCCAGCGGCGCCGAGGGAGGAACGACCGCGACGCTGCGCCTGCCCGCCGGTGCGCCGCTCGCAGGGGAGACGTCATGAATGCGCAGCGACCGCGGGTCGACTGGCGAGGCTGGCGATCGGACGTCGCCAGACGCCTCGATCGCGCCGTGATCGTCGGAGCATTCGGGCTTGCCGTGTTCAGTGTGGGCCTGATGCACTTCGAACACGCCAACGTCGAGACGACAGTCGTCGCGGCGCGCTCGCTGTACTGGCTCGCCATCGCGACGGTGACGGTGCTCGCGCTCGCGCTGTCCATGGTCGCGGTCGCCCGTGGCGCCAGCGCCTGGACTGCCTACGCGCTGGCAGTCGTCGTCATCGTGACGGCAGCCGCCGTGGCCGACCTGGCGTTCGCTCCCTATGCCTGGAAGGTCGGCACGGCGAGCCGAAACTTTCCGGCAACCGTCATCGCGCACCTGACGATTCTGTCCATGCTGCTTGCCCCGGCCGCCGTCTTCTATGTCTGCGCCAGCAACGCCGCGTACCACGCCAGGCTGCTGCGCTCCCTCGACTTCGAACGGGCGGCCGAGACGGAGCGTCTGGTCCAGCAACGGTTGCAGACGGAGCTCGCGACGATCGACCACGATCTGGTGTTGACGGGGATGCGGCTCGCGCTCCCGCTGCTGGCGCGTCAAGCCGCGGAAGCGGAGCAGCTGCTGGGTGCAGTGACGGCGTACTTGCGGGTCGCGCATCAGCGCGGCGTCATCGATGGGCGAGGCGTCACAGCCGCGTTGGACGAGCTGCGACAGCTCTGCACGGATCACAGCGGAGCCATTGCGCTGGGATGATTTCATGAGCTATGAGGCGCGCGCAATCATTGCGGAGGACGAACGCTTGCTGGCCCAGGGCCTGCGCGAAGCACTGGCGCAGCTATGGCCCGAGCTGCTGATCTGCGCGACGGTCGAAGACGGCATCCAGGCGCTGCGCGCGCTCGACGAACACGCGCCCGAGATTCTCTTTCTCGACATCCAGATGCCGGGGTTGTCGGGGATCGAGGCGGCCCGCCAGGTCAACGGTCGGTGCCACGTCGTCTTCGTGACCGCCTTCGACGAATACGCGGTTCAGGCATTCGAGCAAGGTGCGGTCGACTACGTGCTGAAGCCGTTGTCGATCGCACGGCTCACCACCACGGTCGGTCGCCTGAAGAAGTGCATCGGCAGCGCGCCGGCGCGCCTCGACGGGCTGCTGGAGCGTCTCGCGGAGCCGCGCGAGAACGGACATCTGCGCTGGATCACCGCGGCGCAAGGTCGCGAGGTTCGGCTGATCACGGTGGGCGAGGTGTGCTATTTCCGCTCGGACAACAAGTACACGTCGGTGGTGACGGCGGACGGCGAGGCGCTTATCCGGGTGTCCCTGCGCGACCTGATCGAGCAGCTCGATCCGGCGGTGTTCTGGCAGGTGCATCGGCACACGGTGGTGAACGCCAATGCGATCGCCGGCCTGCTGCGCGACGCCAATGGGCACCTCTGCATCAAGCTGAGGCAGCGCAGCGAGACGTTGCCGGTGAGCGAGAGCCATGCCGCCCGGTTCCGGGCGATGTAGCGATCGGGCGCCTCTCTGGCCTCTTGCGACGCCCTCCCCCCGGTCGAGGGCTAGCTCGTGGGCGAAGTTCTCAGTCCGCGGACTGCGCACGCGGGCACGGGCCGGTGAAATCCCTTTAGGCTCAGCGCCTTTGCGGGTTCCACCTCAACGAGGCTTTCGACGCTGGCCGCCACTCGCTGCGAGACGAGCACCTGGTCTCCCGCCGCCTCGGCGCACAGCCTGGCGGCGAGATTGGTGACGGTGCCGATCGCGCCATAGTCCCAGCGTCCCTCGAAGCCGATCGCCCCGAGCGTGGCGTAGCCCTGCGCAATGCCGATCGCGTGGCTGAGCTCATAGCCGCGCGCAGCCCAATCGCGGCTCATCGCGCCGACCCGGTCGCGCACCGCGAGCGCCATTCGCACCGCGCGCTCGGGTGCATCGGGGACCGGCACCGGGTCGTTGAAGTAGACCATCAGGCCGTCCCCGGTGAATCGTTCGAGCGTGCCCTCGTATTCGAGGATCAGCTTGCCGGTTGCCGCGTGGTAATCGCGCAGGACGCTCATGACTTCCTCGGGTTCGGAGATCTCCGCGAAAGCGGTGAAGCCGCGCAGATCACAGAAGACCACCGTGATGTCGCGCCGATGGCTTCGCAGCGGGTCGTCGGCGCCGCCGCCGAGGATCGCCTCGGCCAGTTGCGGCGAGAAAAAGCGGCGCAGCCTGCCGACTCGCTCGAGCTCGGCCACTTGGTCCGCGACGCGCCGCTCCAGCAAGGCATTCCACTGGCTGACTTCCGCGGCCAGCCCTTCCGCGCGGTCGTGCAGTGCCTTCATGCGCAGCATCGAGCGCACCCGCGCGACGAGCGCCCGGTGATCGACCGGCTTGGTCAGATACTCGTCGCCTCCGGCCTCGAGTCCGACGACCACGTCCTTGGTGTCGGTCATCGCGGTGACGAGGATGATCGGCGTGAAAGGGAACGCCGTGTCGGCGCGCAGTCGCTTGCAGACTTCGATGCCGTCGAGGCGGGGCATCATGATGTCGAGCAAGATCAGGTCGGGGAGATGATCGCGTGCAGCGACCAAGGCTTCCTCGCCGTCGGCCGCGGTGACGATGTCGTAGCCCTCGCTGGCGAGGCGAGTCTTTACGATCTTGATGTTCGTCGCGTTGTCGTCGACGACCAGGATCCGTGGGGGAGTTCTCACAGGCCATTCTCCGGCTGGGAAGGTTGCCTCGGGCGTAGTATCCGCATCCGACGAATCCTCAGCGGAGCACCTGAAATCAAGCTGGAGCAGCTAGCCGCTGTCGTGCTGGCCCGGACCCCGATGGGCGCTCTGGTTCGGGCGGTGGCCGGCATCCGCGCCTCGCTGCACACCAAGCTGATGGGCGCGTTCCTGGTCGTCACGCTCCTGTTCATCGCCATGGGAGGTTTCAGTGTACGGACGATCCTGCAAACCGGGGAGCAGAGCCGCCAGCTCGACCTCGCGCACCAACGGGTCGCTTGGTCTCAGCAGATCGAGCAGGCACTGGCGCGCCAGATGCACTTCTCGGTGCTGGCGCTGCTCTCGCAGGACGAAGCGGCGATCGCGAAAATCCTTCGCGAGAACAACCGCTTCAACGAGACGCTGGCCAAGCTCGACGCCGCCGGGCTTCCCGAACAGCATGACCTGGTCGAGCAGGTCCGCGCTTCCCAGGACGAGGCGATGTCCGTGGTCGCCGACATGGCCAACGCGATCCGCGACCGCACCCTTGGCAACGTCACGCGCGACCTGCTCGACCAGCAAGGGCGAATCGACAGCGAGATCTCGGCGCGAGTAGCGAACCTGGTGAACACCGAGCAAACCCGGATGGCGAGGCTCCGAGCCAGCATCGCCGCCGCGAATCGAGATTCGCTCGTGACGACGGCCGCCTTCGCGGTCGCCGCCATTGCCCTCGCCTGGCTGTGCGGTTTCGTGATCTCGTGGTCGTTCATCGTCCCGGTGCGCGATGCGCAGAGCTTCATGGCACGCGTCGCGGCGGGCGATTTCAGCGGCCGCATCGAGGTGCGAAACGGCGACGAGTTCGGTGCGCTGGCCGAGCGCATGAACTACATGAGCGGGGAGCTCGAGCGCCTCGATCACATTCAGCGCGGCGCCGCTGCCGAGCTGGGGAGCTTGAACACGAGACTCGAGCAGGCGAGCAGCGCAAAGTCCGAGTTTCTTGCCAACATGAGCCATGAATTGCGCACGCCGTTGAACGCGATCCTCGGCTTTACGGAGATGATGGTCGACGGGCTGTACGGGGAGTTGACGGCGGAATTGAAAGAGCCTCTGGACGACGTGCAGGCCAATGGCAAGCATCTGCTGCGGCTCATCAACGACGTCCTCGACCTTGCCAAGATCGAGGCTGGCCGCATGGAACTGGCCCTGCGTGACTATTCGGTCGCGGAACTGGTGGGCTCGGTGCGCGCATCCCTGCGCTCCCTGGCGACGGAAAGGGGTCTCGCCTTCGACGCCGACATTCCGGACAACCTGCCCACCGCCTGCGGCGACGATGGCCGGCTGGCCCAGTGCCTGATGAACCTGGCCGGGAATGCCATCAAGTTCACCGAGCAGGGCGGGGTGGGGATCGGGGTGAAGCTGGAGGATGATCGACTGATCTACCGAGTCAGTGACACGGGCATCGGAATCGCGCCCGATGAGCTGCAGAATGTGTTCGCCGAATTCCGCCAGATCAACGCCACCGTGACACGAGAGTATGGTGGCACGGGGCTCGGTTTGAGCATCACCAAGAAGTTCATCGAGATGCATGGCGGCCGCATCTGGGCCGAAAGCAAGCTTGGAGCGGGATCGACGTTCGTTTTCAGTGTTCCTGTGCGAGTCGGAGAGCCATCCCCATGGACGAGCGCACCATCCTCCTCATAGAGGACAACGAGTACAACCGCAAGATCGTGCGGAAGCTGCTCAGCCGTAGCAGCTATCGGCTGGTCGAAGCGTTTGATGGCGAGGCCGGCGTCGCTCTGGCCGTCAGCGAATTGCCCGACCTGATCCTGATGGACGTCCAGTTACCCAAGATGTCGGGACTCGACGCGACACGCGTGCTGCGCGCGGACGAGCGCACCCGGCAAATCCCGATCGTCGTCATCACCTCATTCGCGCTGAGCGGTGATCGCGAGCGCGCAGCCGAAGCCGGAGCATCCGGCTATCTCGCCAAGCCATACAGCCCCGGGGAGTTGCTGGCGTTGGTGCGCAAATTTCTTCCGGAGTAATTCGCATGACGCAGCAGCTTCGCAAGACGTTCATCGCCTTGTTCATGGTCGCCTCGACCGCGGCGCACGCTCAACCCGCGGGCGAGCAGGCCGAACAGTTCACGCCGGAGTTCCGGCAGCCTCATGCCGCTTTCGACGCCAAGCACTCACCCAAGATCGAAGCGCCGGACTCGGTCAAGCGGGGAGAGTGGTTCACGGTCACGGTCAGTGTCGGTGCCGGATCGACCCACCCGTCGCTGCAGGAGCACTTCGTGCGCTACATCGCCCTGTACAAGGACTCGCTCGAAATTTCCCGGATCTACCTGCACCCGGTGTATTCGGCTCCCAAGGTCACCTTCACGATCGCCCTCGACGAAGGAGGTGCGCTGCGCGCGCTCGCCGAGCCGACACATTCCTCCGTCTGGGAAACCTCGAAGGCGATCACCGTCCGACCCTAGTCGTGGGGAGCTTGCGCCGAGTCAGCGTGGCTTGATCTCCACCTTGACCGTTGCATTGCCCTTCTCCGGTACCGTCACCTCGCGCAGGACGGTGCCGAGCCGCTCGTGCCATATCTGGAGACGGTACGAACCGGCCGGGAGGTTCTCGAAGGAAAACCGCCCGTCCTCCCGGGTCACCGCATAGTAGGGGTGCGCCGCGACGACGACCCAAGTCGTCATCCACGAATGCAGGTCGCAGTCGATGCGGACGATCTCCGGCTTCGCGAAGGTGACCGGGATCGTGCGGTTCTTCGGCTGGGTGCGATTGAAGCCGACATTGAGCTTCGGCGTTGCATGGATGTTGTGCAGCAGCCGATCCGAGTTCAGGAAATCGACCGTGCCGCCGGCCCGCACGATGGTGACTCGCGGCACGAACGCGCACCCGTTCTGATCGATCGTGGACTTGTCCGCCCCCGTTGGCCAGATCGCGTTGGGCGGCGCGTTATCCAGCCATACCACGGCGTTGGCGATTTCACTGCGCGGGGACACGATCAGGTCCTCTGCGTCCTTCTCCTTGCCGCAGAGGTACTGGTCGATGGTCACATCGACCTTCCCGGCCGGCGGTGCCACGCCATCGAGCACCACTTTGCCGACAAGCGTGCCCGCCTGGCAGAGCCCTGGCAAACACATCAGTCCGATCAGCGGACCGCGCAGGCCCTTCCAAAGCTTCATCGCATGCACCCTGCCCCGTCAAGCTCGACGCGATCGCGCTAGTGAAACGAACTGTACACGTCAGTCCGCCAAGACCGATGGCAGCCGCGGCAGAGCGACCCTTAGTCGGCGCTGCAAAGGACAGTCGAGGGGTCGATGACAGTCATTCCAATCATCGATCGCAGCGGCTGGGGAAGCAGCTATGGTCGAACGGCTGCCGCCTTTTCAGACAGGGTGCGGCGATGCTGGGTTGCGGGTGACAAGCATGGAGCGTCAACTTCGCCTTCAACGAAGTCGTCTTGCCTTGTCTCCAGCTTCGGCCCGGGTGACCGACGGAAAGAAGAAAGCCCCTTTCGAGGCTTCGTTCAGAGGTAGGTTGGCGGAGCCGGAGGGATTCGAACCCTCGATGCAGGTTTTGCCCACATACTCCCTTAGCAGGGGAGCACCTTCGGCCACTCGGTCACAGCTCCGTGGCCACGATTCTAACGGGCCGCGACACTCGGCCGGCCCCCGCGATGGCTGCTACGGCGCGCTCGGCGCCTGATCGAGATCGAAGGCCTTGTGCAGCGCGCGCACGGCGAGCTCCATGTACTTCTCGTCGAGGACGACGCTGGTCTTGATCTCGCTCGTCGTGATCATCTGGATGTTGATGCCTTCGTCGCTCAGGGCACTGAACATCTTGCTGGCGACGCCGACATGCGAGCGCATGCCGATGCCGACGATGCTCACCTTGCAGATGCGGTCGTCGCCGATCAGGCCGGCCGCGCCGGTCTTCGGGATGACGGCGCTCTTCATCAGCGCCATCGTGCGCGCGTAGTCGGTGCGGTGGACGGTGAACGAAAAGTCGGTGCGGCCGTCGTGCGAGACGTTCTGGATGATGACGTCGACGTCGATGTTCGCTTCGGCGACGGGGCCGAGGATCATGTGGGCGATGCCGGGCTTGTCGGTGACGCCCATCAGGCTGATCTTGGCTTCGTCGCGGTTGAACGCGATGCCGGACACGACGGCTTGTTCCATCTTGACGTCCTCCTCGAAAGTGATGAGCGTGCCGGAGCGGGCTTCCTCGTCGATGTCGATGTCCCACGGCGTGAAGCTCGACAGCACGCGCAGCGGCACGCGGTACTTGCCGGCGAACTCCACCGAGCGGATCTGCAGCACCTTGGAGCCGAGGCTCGCCATCTCGAGCATCTCCTCGAAGCTGATGGTGGTCAGCCGCCGCGCGTCGGCGACGATGCGCGGGTCGGTGGTGTAGACGCCGTCGACGTCGGTGTAGATCAGGCACTCGTCGGCGTGCAGCGCCGCGGCGATCGCCACCGCCGACGTGTCCGAGCCGCCGCGGCCGAGCGTCGTGATGTGGCCGTGCGGGTCGACGCCCTGGAAGCCCGTGATGACGACGACCTTGCCGGCGGCGAGGTCGGCGCGGACGCGCGCGTCGTCGATCTTCTCGATGCGCGCCTTGGTGTAGGCGACGTCGGTCGCAATCGGCACCTGCCAGCCGGCGTAGCTCACCGCCGCGACGCCCTCCGCCTGGAGCGCGAGCGCGAGCAGGCCGACCGAGACCTGCTCACCGGTCGAGGCGATCACGTCGAGCTCGCGCAGGACCTGGTCGGTCGCCGTCTCGGGCGCGAGCTGGCGCGCGAGGGCGAGCAGGCGATTGGTCTCGCCGCTCATCGCCGACGGCACGACGACGAGCTGGTGCCCTGCCCTCGACCACTTCGCGACCCGGCGCGCGACGCTCTGGATCCGCTCCGGCGAGCCCATCGACGTGCCGCCGTACTTGTGAACGATCAATGCCATGGGAAGGAAGGCCCGCGTCGCTGCGGCGCCGAGAAGCCCGGCACGGGGCGCCGGGGGAAGGCAATTCTAGCCAGCGGTCCGACGCTCTCGACCGCCGCCGGCGCCGTCAGCCCGGCAGCCACGCGAGCGAGACCTGCGCCTCGCCCGGCGCGGCGAGCGCACGCGCATCGACGCCGAGGCCCGGAACGAAGACCGGCTCGCCGTCGCGGCAGACGATCGGGCCGTCGCGGAGCGCCGGCGCGACGCCGCTGGCCTGGTACTGCAGCTTGAGGCTGCGCGGCGGCCGTCGCGCCCCGGCCTGGAAGCGGTCGCCGGGAACGCGCCGGCGCAGCTCGAGCCGCGCCGCGGCGCCGATCGCGATGCCGCCCTGGTCGACGCGATCGACGCGAAACGAACCGTGCCAGGCGACGACCCGATGCACGCCGGCGCGGCTCAGGTCGACGACCAGCGCCGGCACGTCGTCGCTCGCGGACGGCGCCGCGACGCTGCGCAGCCGGCCGCGATAGCTGCGCAGCTCGCCGTCGCCGAGCGGCCAGCGGCGCTGCGGCCCGGTCGGCGCCGCTTCGTTCATCAGGCGCTCGACCAGGCTCGCCGGCGGCGCTTCGACGCGCTCGTTGCGCAGCCAGCGCAGCAAGGCCTGGCGTTGCCGCGCGGCCGACAGGCGACGCCAGGCGACGAGGTCGAGGCCGTCGACGTCGGCGATCGCGGCCAGGTCGAGCGCGGCGATCTCGTCGACGACCGCGGCAGCCTGCTGGACACGCACGGCAGCGGCCGCGAGCGAGACCCCGGCGTCGCCGAAGGCAGCCGCGAGCGCCGGCCAGACACGCAGGCGCAAACGATTGCGGGCGAAGCGCTCGTCGTCGTTGCTGTCGTCGTCGATCCAGCGCAGCCGGTACCTGCGCGCATAGGCCTCGATCGCCTCGCGCGGCTGCTCGAGCCAGGGACGAGTCCAGGTGAGGCCATCGCGGCGCACGACCTTCGGCATCGCCGACAGCGCCGCAACGCCGCCGCCGCGCAGCGCCTGGAGGAGGAAGGTCTCGGCCTGATCGCGCCGGTGATGGCCGAGGAGGACGAGGTCGACGCCGCGCTCGATCGCCATCTCGCGCAGCGCGCGATAACGGGCCCGGCGCGCCCACGCCTCCACGCTCGCGCCGGCGGGAGGACGCACGTCGATGCGGCGCGCGAGCACTTCGACCGGCAGGCCGCGCCGCGACCAGAGCCGGCAGGTCGCCTCGACATGGGCGAGCCATTCGTCGGCATGCGCGCTCAAGCCGTGGTGCACGTGCAGCGCGAGAACCGAGACGCCGTTCGCTGCGGCTGCGGTCGCGGTCGCATGGAGCAGCGCGGTAGAGTCGCGCCCGCCGCTGCAGGCGACGGCGACGATGCGCGAACGACGGCCCTCGTCAGCGCGCAGTGGTGTCGCTGAATCGGCCGTAGGACTGGAGCCGGTCGTAGCGGCGCTGCAGGAGCTCCTTCACCGGCAGGTCGCTGACCTGGCGGAAGGCGTCGTTGAGGGCGCGCTTCAGGAAGGCGGCCATCTGCTTGGTGTCGCGGTGCGCGCCGCCGACCGGCTCGTTGACGATCTTGTCGACCAGGCCGAGCGCCTTCAGGCGGTGCGCCGTGATGCCGAGCTGCTCGGCCGCCTCGGGGGCGCGCTCGGCGGTCTTCCAGAGGATCGAGGCGCAACCCTCGGGCGAGATCACCGAATAGATCGAGTACTGCAGCATCAGCAGTTGGTCGCCGACGCTGATCGCGAGCGCGCCGCCCGAGCCGCCCTCGCCGATGATGGTGACGATGATCGGCACGCCGAGCTGCGCCATCTCGAAGATGTTGCGGCCGATCGCCTCCGACTGGCCGCGCTCCTCGGCGCCGATGCCGGGATAGGCACCGGGCGTGTCGACGAACGAGAACACCGGCAGGCCGAACTTCTCGGCCAGCTTCATCAGGCGCAGCGCCTTGCGATAGCCCTCGGGCCGCGACATGCCGAAGTTGCGCGCCGCGCGCTCCTTGGTGTCGCGCCCCTTCTGGTGGCCGAAGACGATGCACGGCTGGCCGTTGAATCGCGCCAGGCCGCCGACGATCGACTGGTCGTCGGCGAAGGCGCGATCGCCGTGCAGCTCCTGAAAATCGGTGAAGACTTCGCTGACGTAGTCGAGCGTGTAGGGCCGCTGCGGATGGCGCGCGATCTGCGTCACCTGCCACGGCGTCAGGCCCGAGTAGATGTCCTTGGTGAGGAGCAGGCTCTTCTTGCTCAGCCGGTCGATCTCTTCCGAGATGTCGACCGCCGACTCGTTCTGGACGTAGCGAAGCTCTTCGATCTTCGCTTCCAGCTCGGCGACCGGCTGCTCGAAATCGAGAAAGTGTCTCTTGCTCATCGCGGTCAGTAGCTCACGGCCAGGGGATCGAGGCTGCGCCAAATGTACCAAGTCGCGACCGACCGGTACGGCGCCCAGGCATCGCCCACTTCGCGCGCCTCGGCGCGGGAGACCGGCTCGCCGCTGAAGTAGTTGACGCTGATCCCCTTGATCAGGCCGAGGTCGTCGAGCGGCAGCACATTCGGGCGCAGCAGGTGAAAGATGAGGAACATCTCGGCGGTCCAGCGGCCGATGCCGCGGATGCCGACGAGCTCCTCGATGATCGCCTCGTCGTCCATCTCGCGCCAGCGCGCCGGCCGCACCGCGCCCGACTCGAAGTGCTCGGCGAGATCGCAGAGGTACTCGACCTTGCGCGCCGAGAGGCCCGCGGCGCGGATGTGCGGCGCGTCGAGGGCGAGCACGGCGTGGGGCGCGAGCCGGCTCGACGGCCCGGCCGTGAGCGCGACGAAGCGGTCCCAGACCGCCTGCGCCGCCTTCACCGAGATCTGCTGGCCGACGATCGAGCGCGCCAGCGTCGTGAAGGCGTCGCCGCGGCTCTCGAGGCGACCGTCGCCGAGGCGCGGGATGAGCTTCTTCATCACGCGATCGCGCCTGGCGAGGTGCTTGCAGGCGTCGTCCCAGAACTCGGCGACGAGGCTCGGCGCTGCGATGGTCGCCACGCTCAACCCTTGACCCAGGTCGTGCCTTGGGCGCTGTCCTTGAGGACGACGCCGAGCGCGGCGAGCTCGGCGCGGATCGCGTCGGCGCGGGCGAAGTCGCGGCCGCGCTTGGCTTCGGCGCGCGCGGCGATGCGCCCGGCGATGTCGGCTTCCGAGAGCGCGGCGCCCGATTGCAGGAACGCGCGCGGCGCCTGCTGCAGGAGCCCGAGCGTCGCCCCGAGCCCCTTCAGCAGCGCCGCGTCGCCGGCCTTGCCGCCGCGATTGACCTCGGCGGCGAGCTCGAACAGGATCGAGACCGCGATCGGCGTGTTGAAGTCGTCGTTCATCGCCTCCCGGAAGGCCGCGGCGCGGGGCTCGCTCC
>DASYKC010000112.1:0-22027 GCA_035995885.1 Caldimonas sp.
CACCCGATCGTCGGCAATCTCTTCGGCACCTACCTCGTCAGCCTGCTGTTGCTGCCGATCGTCATCGCGCCGTCGAGCCTGTGGCTGGCGCGCGCCTTCTGGATCGTCGGCGCGGTCGCCATGCTGTTCTTCGCCTGGTTCAAGGTCGACCGCTGGCTGGCCGACCGACAACAGCTGCAGCAGGCGACGCCGGCCTGGATCGTGCCGGTCGTCGGCCTGCTCGACGTTCCCCTCGCCATCCCGTCGCTCGCACTCGGGCCGATGCACGGCGTCATGGTTCTCGCCCTGGCGGTCGGCGTGTTCTTCGCCGTTCCGCTCTTCACCCTGATATTTTCCCGACTGCTGTTCGAGCCGCCGCTTCCCGATGCCTTGCAGCCGACGCTCATGATCCTGCTCGCGCCGTCCGCGGTCGCGACGTCGACCTACTTCGTCACGACCGGAGAGATCGACCTGTTCGCCCAGTCCCTCTACGCCTTGACGCTCTTCCTGCTGCTCGTGCTCGTCGGCCGGTTTCGCTACCTCGGCCAGTGTTGCCCGTTCCGGGTGTCCTGGTGGGCGGTGGGATTTCCCCTCGCCGCCGCCGCGATCGCGTCTCTGCGCGTCGCCGCCGCATTCCCGGCGTGGACCACCGACACGATCGCGGTCCTCCTGCTCGCCCTGGCGACGGGGACGATCCTCTGGCTGGCGTGGCGCACCCTCTCGGGGATCGCCCGCGGCGAGCTGCGCAAGCTCAGCAGCTGACCGGCGGCGGCAGCCGTTCGCATGACAGATGAAACGCGGCCGCGCCGGCGCGCAACGGCCGTGCCATGGGCGCGATTCCAGACTGCCGGCTCGACTCATCGCTGGGATCGCATCGTGACGACCGCATCCTTCGGATTTGGAGTGAAGGGCGAAGCGCCGCTCACCGCGGCACAGAGGAAGGTGATCGTCGCCGCCTTCCTCGGCTGGATGCTCGACGCTTTCGACTTCTTCCTGCTCGTCTTCGCGCTGCCCTCGATCGCGGCGTCGTTCGGCGTCGGCGTGCCGGCCGTCGCCTACGCCATCTTCCTGACGCTGGCCATGCGCCTGGTCGGCGCCTTCGTCTTCGGCCGCCTCGGCGACCGCTATGGCCGCCGGCCGGTGCTGATGTTCGACATCGTCTGCTATTCGGTGCTCGGCGCGCTGGCCGCGCTCGCGCCGTCGCTGACGGTGTTCCTGGTGCTGCGGGCGCTGTTCGGCGCGGCGATGGGCGGCGAGTGGGGATTGGGCGCGGCGCTGACGATGGAGTCCGTGCCGCCGTCCTGGCGCGGCCGCGTGTCGGGCATCCTCCAGTGCGGCTATCCCGCCGGCTACCTGCTCGCGGCGATCGTCTTCGGCGTCTTCTTCGGCACCACGATCTTCGGCATCACGATCGGCTGGCGCCAGATGTTTCTCTTCAGCCTGCTGCCGGCGGCGCTCGTGCTCTACATCCGAAGCCACGTCAACGAATCGCCGGCGTTCGAGCAGGCGCGAGGCGCACCGCGCCAGGCTGCGCTGGCCGCGCTGCGGGCGAACTGGCGCGTGGCGCTGTACGCGATCGTCCTGATGACGTTCTTCAACCTCTTCAGCCATGGCACGCAGGACCTGTACCCGGTCTTCCTGCAGAAGCAGCACGGTTTCGCGCCGCACACGGTGAGCGTGCTGACCATCGTCGCGAATCTCGGCGCCATCGCCGGTGGCCTGCTGTTCGGTGCCTGGTCGGAGCGCATCGGTCGGCGCAACGCCATCACCATCGCCGCGCTGCTCGCGCTGCCCGCGATTCCTCTCTGGGCCCATGCCACCGCGCCGGCCGTGCTCGCGTTCGGCGCCTTCACCATGCAATTCGCCGTGCAGGGCGCGTGGGGCGTGGTGCCGGTGCACCTGAGCGAGCTGTCGCCCGGCGTGCTGCGCGCGACGATGCCCGGCTTCGTCTACCAGGCCGGCAACCTGCTCGCCTCGTACAGCGCGCCCCTGCAGGCACGCGTCGCCGAGTCACCCGGCCACAGCTACGGCAGCGCGCTGGCGTGGTGGGCCGGCGTCGTCGCCGTGGCGGTGGCGGTGTTGATCCGATTCAGCCCCGAGCGTCGCGGCACGGAGATGCGCGTGTGAGCGCGAAGCGAAGCGCCGGACCGCGTCGATCCGATTGCGTCAAGGCTGGCTCCGCCCGGACCCATCGGCCAGCATGGCGGCATCCCAGCCGCCACCCAGCGCCGAGATCAGCGCCACGCTCGCGCTCAGCCGGCTCGCCAGCGTCGTCAGCAGGTTCTCCTCGTCGACGAGCGCGATCGCCTGCACCGTCACCACGCTGGTGTAGGCGACGGTGCCTGCTTCGTACTGGTTGGTCGTGAGCCGAACCGCTTCACGCGCCGACGACGCCGCGCGCTGCTGCACCTGCGACTGCTGTTCGAGGATCCGCAGCGCCGCGAGCTGGTCTTCGACCTGCTGGAAGGCGGACAGCACGGTCTGGCGATAGCTGGCGACGCTCTCGTCGTAGGTCGCGCGCGCCGCGGCGACCTGGGCGCGTCGCAAGCCGCCGTCGACGACGGTCTCGGCGACCTGCGAGCCGAGCGCCCACACGGCGTTGGATGCGCTCAGCAGCCCGCCCAGCGCCGAGCCGACGACACCGAGCGAGGCCGACAGCGTGACGTCCGGGTAATAGGCGGCGGTGGCGACGCCGATCTGCGCGCTGGCAGCGGCGGCGGCGCGTTCGGCCGCGGCGATGTCGGGCCGGCGCTCGAGCAGCGTCGACGGCATTCCGGTCGGCGCCACCGGCACGTCGCGCGCCAAGGTCGCCGGCTCGATCGAGAAGCGGTCCGGCGTCTTGCCGATCAGCGTGCCGATCGCATGCTCGAGCTGCGCCCGTTGCACGCCGATCCCGATCAGCTGAGCCTGCGCGCCCTCGAGCAGGGTCTCGGCGGTGATCACGTCGGTCCCGGCCGCCGTGCCGGCCTGGTTCTGGTTGCGCGTGATCTCGAGCGCCGCCTGGTAGCCGACGACCGTCTGTTCGAAGAGATGCTTCATCTCGTCGGCGACGCGCAGCTCGAAATAGTCGGTCGCCAGCGTGGCCTGCAGGGACAGTCGGGCCGCTGCGAGGTCGGCATTGCTCGCCTGGGCGCTGGCGACGCTGCTTTCGACGGTCCTGCGGATCCGCCCCCACACATCGGGCGCCCAGCTCGCTGCCAGCGAGGCGCTGAACTGGTTCTGCACCGACGTTGTACCCGCGCTCGACTGGCCCGCGCGCTGGGCCGACGCGCCGGCGGTGACCGTCGGCGCGAAGCCGGCGCGGCTCTCGGCGACGATCGCCAGGGCCTGCCGGTAAGCGGCCTCGGCCGCCTTCAGCGACTGGTTCGAGACTTCGACCTGTCGCTCCAACTCGTCGAGCTTCGGGTCGGCGAAGATCGACCACCAGGCCCTGTCGCTGGCGGCCGGTTTCGGCTCGATCGGCTTCCAGCCGGCCATCTCCTTGTACTGCTCCGGCACGGCAGCGCTCGGACGTTGATAGTCGGGGCCGACCGCGGCACACGCGCACAGGCCGACCGCGGCGACGACAGCCAGTGATCTCAGGCCGCGCACGATGTTCATGATCGGCTCTCTCGTCGGCGCCAGATGCCGCCGCGCCACGCGCGCAATCGGTCGAGACGCAGGTACATGACCGGCGTCGTGTAGAGCGTCAGCCACTGGCTGACGAGCAGGCCGCCGACGATCGTGATGCCGAGCGGATGGCGCAGCTCGGCGCCTTCGCCGGTGCCGAGCGCCAGCGGAATCGCGCCGAGCATCGCCGCCGCCGTCGTCATCATGATGGGCCGGAAGCGCAGCATGCAGGCGCGATGGATCGCGTCGCGCGCCGACAGGCCGTCGTGCCGCTGCGCGACCAGCGCGAAGTCGATCATCATGATCGCGTTCTTCTTGACGATGCCGAGCAGGAGAAACACACCGATCAGCGCGAAGATGCTGAATTCGAGATGGAAGACCAGCAGCGCCAGGATGGCGCCGACGCCGGCGGACGGCAGCGTCGACATGATGGTGATCGGGTGGACCGTGCTCTCGTACAGCACGCCGAGGACGATGTAGATCGCGGCCAGCGCCGCGGCGATCAGGTACGGCTCGTCGGCGAGCGACTGCTGGAAGGCGCGCGCCGTTCCCTGGAATTCGCCGTGGATCGACGCCGGCACGCCGATCTGCGCCATCGCCGCATGGATGCGCGCGATCGCATCGCTCAGCGCCGTTCCCGGCGCCAGGTTGAACGAGATCGTGCTCGCCACGAACGAGCCCTGGTGATTGACGGCCAGCGGCGTCCTGCCCGGCTCGTAGCGCGTGACGGCGGCCAGGGGCACCATCGTCTCCTCGACCGCGCTGACCGCGGCGCCGGTCGAGGCGCTCGAGTGGCCGGTCGCCGCGAGCTGATTGGTCGCGAGATTGCGCTGCGCGTTCTGGGCGATCGCCGCCGTCGCCGCCGATGCCGATGCCGCCGCCGAAGCCGCCGCGCTGCTGCCGGTCACGGTCCCTGCCACGGCGTTGGTCGACTGCGTGCCGCCGACGCCGCCGCCCGACGTGCTGACGTAGACGTTCTTCAGCATCGACGGGTCCTGCCAATACTGCGGCGCCACCTCCATGACCACGTGGTACTGGTTCAGCGGGTTGTAGATCGTCGAGACCTGGCGCTGGCCAAACGCGTCGTACAAGGTGTTGTCGATCTGGCTCGTGGTGACGCCGAGCCGCGCCGCCGTCTTCCGGTCGATGACCAGACTGGCTTCCAGGCCGCCTTGCTGCAGGTCCGAATTGACCTGCGTGATCAGCGGAATCCCCTGCAGGGCCTGCAGGATCTTCGGCCCCCAGGCATAGAGCTCGGCAAGATCGCCGTCCTGCAGCGTGAACTGGTACTGGGCGCTGCTCTGGCGCCCGCCGATCCGGATGTCCTGCGTCGACTGCAGGAAGAGGCTCGCCCCCGGGATCTGCGCCAGTTGCCGGCTCAGCCTCGCGATCACGCGGTCGGCGGAATCGCGCCGGCTGCGCGGCTTCAACGACGCGTACATGAAGCCCGAGTTGGTCTGGCCGCCGCCGGTGAAGCCGACGACATGGTCGATCGCCGGGTCCTTCTCGAGGATCGCGCTGAATTGATGCAGCTTGGTGCGCATCAGCTGGAACGAGATGCTCTGGTCGGCCTGCACGCCGCCGACGATCTGGCCGGTGTCCTCCTGCGGAAGGAAGCCCTTCGGCACCATCGTGAAGAGCACCAGGCCGACCGCGACCACCGTGACCTGGGCGGCGATGACGAGCGCCGGATGCGAGAGAGCGCTGGCGAGCGAGCGGCCGTACGCGCCCTGCAGCGCCGTGAACCAGCGCTCGCTGACGCGGGAAAAGCGCGACGGCGGGCGATTCCTGTCGGGCTGGCGCAGGCGCGCGCAGAGCATCGGCGTGGTGGTGAGCGAGAAGACCAGCGACACCAGGATCGCCGTCGAGAGGGTGACCGCGAACTCGCGGAACAGACGGCCGACGATGCCGCCCATCAGCAGGATCGGCGTGAACACCGCGATCAGCGACAGGCTCATCGACAGCACGGTGAAGCCGACCTCGCGCGCGCCCAGCAGCGCCGCCTCGAGCCGGGGCAGACCGGCTTCGACGTGGCGGGTGATGTTCTCCATCACGACGATGACGTCGTCGACGACGAAGCCGGTGGCGATGGCGAGCGCCATCAGCGACAGGTTGTCGAGGCTGTAGCCGCACAGGTACATGACGGCGAAAGTGCCGATCAGCGTGACCGGCACGACGACGGCGGGAACCAGGGTCTCCGACGCGCTGCGCAGGAACACGAAGACGACGCCGATCACCAGCACGATCGAGAGCAGCACCGAGGCTTCGATGTCGCGCAGCGAGGCGCGGATGGTCGTCGAGCGATCGACCGCGACCTCCAGGTCGATGTCGCCAACGATCGACGATCGCAGGAACGGCAGCGCCGCCTTGACCCGGTCGACGGTCTCGATGATGTTGGCGCCGGGCTGGCGGAACAGGATCACGAGCACGGCGGGCTGGCCGTCGGCGATGCCGTCGTTGCGGACGTTCTCGACCGAGTCGACGACGTCGGCGACATCCGACAACCTGACCGCGGCGCCGTTGCGCGACGCGACGATCAGCGGCGCATAGTCGCTGGCGTGCGCCGCCTGGTCGTTGTCGTAGATCTGGTAGTGCACGCCGTGGCCTTCGAGCGCGCCTTTGGGCGCATGCGCGTTCGCGGAGGCCAGCGACGCGCGCACGTCCTCCAGGCCGATGCCGTACTTGTTCAGCGCATTCGGATTCAGCTCGACGCGGACGGCGGGCAGCGCCGAGCCGCCGAGCGTGACCTGGCCGATGCCGGAAATCTGCGAGAACTTCTGCTGCAGCACCGACGAGGCGGCGTCGAAGATCTGGCCGCGGCTGCGGGTCGCCGACGTCAGCGACAGGACCATGATCGGCGCGTCGGCCGGATTGACCTTGCGATAGGTGGGATTGCTGCGCAGGCTGGTCGGCAAATCGACGCGCGCGGCGTTGATGGCGGCCTGGACATCGCGCGCTGCGCCGTCGATGTCGCGGTCGAGGCCGAACTGCAAGGTGATGCGCGTCGCGCCGACCGTGCTCGACGACGTCATCTCGGCGACGCCGGCGATCACGCCGAGGTGGCGCTCGAGCGGCGTCGCGACGCTGTTCGCGACCACCTCGGGGCTGGCGCCAGGCAGCGTCGCCTGCACCGAGATCGTCGGGAAGTCGACCTGCGGCAGCGGCGCGACCGGCAGCAGCATGAAGGCGATCGCGCCGGCCAGGGCGATGCCGATCGTCAGCAGGGTCGTGGCGATCGGCCGGCGGATGAACGGCTCGCTGAGATTCATCCCGCCGCCTTGCCGTCGAACGCGGCGCCGCGCGAACGATGCAGGACAGCGCGCACACGTCGCCCGAGCCGATCGAAGGCCAGATAGATGACCGGCGTCGTGTAGAGCGTCAGCAGCTGGCTCAGGATCAGGCCGCCGACGATGGTGATGCCGAGCGGGTGGCGCAGCTCCGAGCCGACGCCGGTGCCGAGCATCAGCGGCAGCGCGGCGAAGATCGCCGCCGTCGTCGTCATCAGGATCGGCCGCAGCCGCAGCAGGCACGCCTGGCGGATCGCCTCGAGCGGCGTCTTGCCCTGCTCGCGCTCGGCCTCGAGCGCGAAGTCGATCATCATGATCGCGTTCTTCTTGACGATGCCGATCAGCAGGACGATGCCGACGATGCCGATGATGTCGAGGTCCTTGCCGGCGATCATCAGCGCCAGCAACGCGCCGATACCGGCCGACGGCAGCGTCGAGAGGATCGTCAGCGGGTGGATGTAGCTCTCGTACAACACGCCCAGCACGATGTAGACGGTGACGATCGCGGCGAGGAGCAGGAAGACCTCGTTGCCGAGCGCGTGCTGGAAGGCCAGTGCCGCGCCCTGGAACACCGGCAACACGCTTTCGGGTCGGCCGGCCTCGTGCATCGCCCGCTCAATCGCGGCGACGGCCTCGCCGAGCGAGGCGCCCGGCGCGAGATTGAACGACACGTTGGCGGCCGGAAACTGGCCGAGGTGGCCGATCTGCAGCGGCAGCCTGCGCTCGCTGATCGTGGCGATCGCCGCCAGCGGCACCTGCCCGGTGCCCGAGGTCGATGTCGACGACGGCAGATAGATCTGCGCCAGGTCGGCCGGCGACTGCTGCGCCTTGGTGTCGGCCTCGAGGATCACGCGGTACTGGTTGACCTGCGTGAAGATCGTCGACACGATGCGCTGCCCGTAGGCGTCGTACAAGGCGTTGTCGACGGTGGCCGGCGTGATGCCGAATCGCGCCGCCGTCGCGCGGTCGATCGTCACGTAGGTGGCGAGGCCGCGCTGCTGCAGGTCGCTCGCCACGTCCTGAAGCTGCGGCAGCCGGCCGAGACGCTCGACCAGCGTCGGCGTCCATGACTCGAGCTCGTCGGGATCGGCGTCCTCGAGGACGATGCTGTACTGGGCACGGCTCGCCGTCGTGTCGATCGTCAGGTCCTGCACCGGCTGCAGGTACAGGCGAACGTCGGCGACCTTCGCCGTCGCGCCGGCGAGCCGCCGGATCACGTCGACGGCGCTGCCGCTGCGCTCGGCGTGCGGCTTCAGGTTGATCAGGAAGCGGCCGCTGTTCAGCGTGACATTGGTGCCGTCGACGCCGATGAACGACGACACGCCGGCGACATCGGGATCGCGCAGGACGACGTCGGCCAGCGCCTGCTGGCGCGCCGCCATGGCTTCGAACGAGACCGATTCGGACGCCTGCGAGACGCCCTGGATCATGCCGGTGTCCTGCACCGGGAAGAGGCCCTTCGGAATCACCGCATACAGCGCGATCGTCAGCGCCAGCGTGCCGGCCGCGACCCAGAGGACCAACCCCTGGTGGGCGAAGACCCGATCGAGCGAGCGGCCGTAGCCGCGCAGCAGGCGGGCGTACCAGCCGGTCGCATCGCGTGGATCGCCGGCGTCGCCGTCATGCCGCTCGGCGCGCCGCGACGGGCGCAGGATCCTCGCGCACAGCATCGGCACGAGCGTCAGCGAGACGACGGCGGAGATCAGGATCGCCACGCCGAGCGTGATCGCGAACTCGCGGAACAGCCGGCCGACCAGGTCGCCCATGAAGATCAGCGGGATCAGGACGGCGACGAGCGAGACGGTCAGCGACACGATCGTGAAGCCGATCTGCTTCGAGCCCTTCAGCGCCGCCTCGAGCGGCGACTCGCCGAGCTCGAGGTAGCGCGACACGTTCTCGATCATCACGATCGCGTCGTCGACGACGAAGCCGGTGGCCACCGTC
Organism: Caldimonas sp.; assembly: GCA_035995885.1. Lineage (GTDB taxonomy): Bacteria > Pseudomonadota > Gammaproteobacteria > Burkholderiales > Burkholderiaceae_C > Schlegelella_A. The sequence goes on from DASYKC010000112.1 coordinate 8,820, forward strand.
AACGCCATCAGCGACAGGTTGTTGACGCTGAAGCCCAACAGGTACATCGCGCCGAACGTGCCGACGAGCGACACCGGCACCGAGAGCGCCGGGATGACGGTCGCCGGCAGGTTGCGCAGGAACAGGAAGATCACGAGCACGACCAGGCCGACGGCGAGCGCCAGCTCGAGCTCGACGTCGGCGACAGAGGCGCGGATCGTCGTCGTGCGGTCGCTCAGGACCGCGACCTCGATCGACGGCGGCAGCGACGCGCGCAGCTGCGGCAGGAGCGCCTGGATGCCGTCGACCACGGCGATCACGTTGGCACCCGGCTGGCGCTGGATGTTCACGATCACCGCCGGCGTGGTGCCGCTCCACGCGGCGAGCTTGCTGTTCTGCGCCCCCGCGACCACCTGGGCGACGTCGCCGAGCATCACCGGCGAGCCGTTGCGATAGGCGATCACCAGGCTGCGATAGTCGTCGGCCTTCTGCAGCTGGTCGTTGGCGTCGACCGTGTACGAGCGCATCGGTCCGTCGAAGCTGCCCTTCGGCATGTCGACGTTGGCGTTGCCTATCGTCGTGCGCAGGTCGTCGATGTTCAGGCCGTAGGCCGCGAGCTTGCGAAGATCGGCCTGGATCCGCACGGCCGGCCGCTGGCCGCCGCTGATGCTGACCAGGCCGACCCCGGAGAGCTGCGAGATCTTCTGCGCCAGCCGCGTGTCCGCGAGGTCCTCGACCTGCGGCAGCGGCATCGACTTCGACGTCAATGCCAGCGTGAGAATCGGTGCATCGGCCGGATTGACCTTGGCGTAGATCGGCGGCGCAGGCAGATCGGCGGGCAGCAGGTTGCCGGCGGCGTTGATGGCCGCCTGCACTTCCTGCTCGGCGACGTCGATGTCGAGCGACAGGTTGAACTGCAGCGTGATCACTGACGCGCCCGCGGAGCTCGACGACGACATCTGCGTCAGCCCCGGCATCTGGCCGAGCTGGACCTCGAGCGGCGCCGTGATCGACGTCGCCATCACGTCCGGGCTGGCACCGGGATAGAAGGTCTGTACCTGGATCGTCGGATAGTCGACTTCGGGCAGCGCCGACAGCGGCAGGTAGCGGAACGCGAGCCCGCCGACCAGCAGGATGGCCAGCATCAGCAGCGAGGTCGCCACCGGCCGCTGGATGAACGGCCGCGACGGATTCATGGCTCAGCTCTCGCCGCGCACGGTCACTCGTGCGCCGTTGCGCAGCTTGTCGGCACCGTCGATCACGACCCGGTCGCCGGGCTTCAGCCCGGCCAGCACGGCGACGCGATCGGCGTCGGTCGGGCCGAGCTTGACGCTCGTCACCGCGACCGTGTTGTCGGCCTTGACCAGGTAGGCGAAGGTCCCGTCCGCGCCGCGCTGGACCGCAGACGTCGGCGCCGCGGTGGCGCCGGGCAGGTCGCCGACGCGAAGCACGACGTTGACGAACTGATTCGGAAACAGCGCTTCATGCAGATTCGGAAACAGCGCCTTCAGGTTGACCGTGCCGGTGCTGGTGTTGATCTGGCTGTCGATGGCCGACAGCGTGCCGGTGTCGAGCAGGTGCAGGCCGCTGCGGTCGTAGGCCTGCACCTGCAGCGCGGCGCCGGCGCGTTGCCGCGTCATCACCTCGGGCAGGCTGTCCTCGGGCAAGGCGAAGACCACGGTCATCGGCTGCATGCGGGTGATGACCGCGAGGGCGGTGTTGCTGCTGACCTGCGCGAAGTTGCCCGGGTCGACCAGGCGCAAGCCGATCCGGCCGTCGGTCGGCGACACGATGCGGCAAAAGCCCAGGTTGATCTGCGCCGTCGCCACCTGCGCCTCGTCGACCTTCACCGCGCCTTCGTCCTGCTGCACGATCCATTTCTGGTCTTCGGCCTGCTGGCGGCTGATCGAGTTGGTCGCGGCGAGCTGCTCGAAGCGCGCCAGGTCCATCTTCGCCTCGTCGAGCGCGGCCTGGTCCTTCAGGAGCTGGCCCTGGGCCTGCGCCAGTGCCGCCTGAAACGGTCGCGGGTCGATCTCGGCGATGAGCTCGCCCTTGCGGACCGACTGCCCCTCCTTGAAGGGGACCTGCGTCAGCTGGCCGCTGACCTGGGTCTGAACCGTGACCGTGACGAGCGGCGTGACGGTTCCCAGCCCGCTCTCGGTGACGTGGATGTCCTGCGACGACACGGTCGCGACGGCCACCGGCACGGGCCCCGCAGCCGCGCCACGCCGACCGGCGGCGCCGGCGCCGCTGGCGGCGCCCGCCTGGGCGGCGGTCACCCTTGCCGGCACGCGATGGAGATGCCAGGCGGCCGCGGCGCCGAGGCCGAGCAGCACGACGACGATCAGCGACGGCCCGAGAACTCGCCAATGCGGCCGCGCATCGCGTCGAAGGGGCGAGCTCGGCGGCAGGTCGTTCATGGACCGATCCCCATGGGTCGTTGGCGGACGATCCCGCATTCACATGCTGGGGAGGGCGTGTTCCTTTCGTGCTGCAGACAGGGCGGGGCACGTCACAGGTGACATGTCCGCCGGAGCGGTGAGGCTCAGGCGTCGGGAATCCGCGCCACGTCCTCGAGCCACACCGTCGCCTCGGCGTCGCTCGGCGCGCGCCAGTCGCCGCGCGGCGAGAGCGATCCGCCCGAGCCGACCTTGGGCGCGTTCGGCATCGCCGAGCGCTTGAACTGGCTGGTCTTGAAGAAGCGCCAGCAGAACGTCCGCAAGTGCTTCTTGATCTCGGCCAGCGTGTAGGCGTTGCGCGGCACGTCGGGCGCGTCGGGCCACTCGCCCTGGCTCGCGTCGTGCCACGCCGTCCAGGCCAGGAACGCGACCTTGGTCGGCGCGTAGCCGTAGCGCAGGATCTGGTAGAGGTGGAAGTCCTGCAGCTCGTACGGACCGACGACGTCCTCGCTGCTCTGGTGCGGCGCGTCCTCGGCGGCGTCGCCGGGCACGAGCTCGGGGCTGATCTGCGTCGCCAGGATCTCGTCGAGCACCGGGTCGTCGCCGCGCTCGACCGAGCCGCTCGCCGCGACCCAGCGGACGAGGTGCTTGATCAGCGTCTTGGGCACGCTCGCGTTGACGTTGTAGTGCGACATGTGGTCGCCGACGCCGTAGGTGCACCAGCCGAGCGCGAGCTCGGAGAGGTCGCCGGTGCCGACGACGAAGCCGCCGTGGAAGTTGGCGAGCCGGAACAAATGGCTCGTGCGCTCGCCCGCCTGCACGTTCTCGAACGCGATGTCGTAGACCTTCTCGCCGCGCGCGTACGGATGGCCGATGTCGGCGAGCATCTGCAGGCAGCTCGGCTTGATGTCGATCTCCTGCGCCGTGCAGCGCACCGAGGCCATCAGGCGCTTGGCCTGTTCGAGCGTTCGCGTCGTCGTCGCGAAGCCGGGCATGGTGTAGGCGAGGATGTCGCTGCGCGGCAGGCCGGCGCGGTCCATCGCCGCGGCGCAGACGAGGAGGGCATGGGTCGAGTCGAGCCCGCCCGAGACGCCGATCACGAGCCGCTTGCCGCCGACCGCGTTAAGCCGCTGCAGCAGGGCGTTGACCTGGATGTTGTAGACCTCCATGCAGCGCTCGTCGAGGCGCGCCGCCTCGTCGGGCACGTAGGGGAAGCGGTCGACCTTGCGCTGCAGCGCGAGCGGGAACTGCGTCGGAACGGCGAGAGCGAACGGCACGCGGCGGAACGAGCGCACCTCGTCCTCGTGCTTCTCGACCGAGTCGCCGAACGAGTTCAGGCGCATGCGCTCGCGCGACACGCGCTCGAGGTCGACGTCGGCGCTGATGAAGTGCGAGCCGGTGACGAAGCGCGCCGATTCGGCGAGCAGGTCGCCGCTCTCGTAGATCAGCGCCTGGCCGTCCCAGCCGAGGTCGGTCGTCGATTCGCCGAGCCCGGCCGATGAGTACAGGTAGGCGGCGAGGCAGCGCGACGACTGCACGCTGACGAGGCGGTGCCGGTAGTCGGCCTTGCCGATCGTGATGTTCGATGCCGAGAGGTTGACGAGCACGGTCGCGCCGGCGAGCGCGGCGTAGCTCGACGGCGGGATCGGCACCCACACGTCCTCGCAGATCTCGCAGGCGATCTTCAGGAGCGGCAGGTCGGGCGTCTCGAAGATGAGGTCGGCGCCGAAGGGCACGTCGGCACCCTGCAGTCGCACGGTGGTCGAGACGGCGGTGTCGCCGGCCTGGAACTGGCGCGCCTCGTAGAACTCGCCGTAGTTCGGCAGGTAGGTCTTGGGCACGACGCCGAGGACGCGGCCGTTGCCGACCACCGCGGCGCAGTTGAAGAGGCGATGGTCGACGCGGAGCGGCAGGCCGACGATCGCGATCGCCGCGATCTTCGCCGTCGCCTCGGCGACGCGGCCGAGCGCCGCCTCGCAGGCGTCGAGGAGCGCCCGCTGGTGGAACAGGTCGTCGCAGGTGTACGCCGAGATCCCGAGCTCGGGGAAGGCGACGACGACGGCGCCCTGCGCCGCGGCCTGCTCGAGCATCGCGATCGTCTCGGTCGCGTTGAACGGAGGGTCGGCGACGCGGACACGCGGCACGGCGACGGCGACGCGGGCGTAGCCGTGGCCGTAGGGGTTGAAGAAATCGAGGGTCTCGGGTCGCACGGGCGGCTCCTTGCGCGGCGGCTGAGGGGCTATCGTGGCACGGCCGGCGAATCCCGGTGCCGTGTCGCCTGCCGAGGCGCCTTCGCATGCTGCAGATCTGGGGCCGCCTCAGCTCGATCAACGTCCGCAAGGTCGTCTGGTGCGCGCAGGAGCTCGGCCTCGCGTTCGAGCGCACGGACGCCGGCGGCCGCTTCGGCGTCGTGCAGACGCCGGCCTATCGCGCCCTCAACCCGAACTCGCTCGTGCCGACGATCGAGGACGACGACGATGCCGCGGCCGGCGCTCGCTTCCGGCTGTGGGAGTCGAACGTGATCGTTCGCTACCTCTGCGCGCGTCATGCCGCCGGTCGTCTCTATCCCGAGCCGCTGCCGGCGCGATTCGACGCCGAGCGCTGGATGGACTGGCAGCAGACGACGCTCAACCCCGCCGGTCGCGAGGCGTTCATCCAGTGGGTGCGAACGCCCGCCGAGCGGCGCGACGCCGCGGCCGCGCAGCGCTCGGCGCAAGCGACCGAGTCGCTGCTCGCCTTGCTCGACGCGCACCTCGGCGCGCGTCCGTTCATCGCCGGCGATCGCTTCACGATGGCCGACCTCCCGATCGGCTGCGAGCTGCACCGCTGGTTCGGCCTGCCGGCCGACCTCTACGCGCGGCCGGCGTGGCCTCACCTCGAGCGCTACTTCGCGGCGCTGCGCGACCGCCCCGCCGCGCGCGGCGTGCTCGATCTGGCGCTGGAGTGAGGTCCGCGACGCCGGCGCGGTAACGCGACGGTAACGCCGATCGCCGTACAACCGACATGGGCCGGCACGCCCGAGCTGCCGGTCGCGGTCGCACCGTCGAGGAGTCGCCCATGAAGCTTTTGTGCAGGATCGTCGCGGCATGCGGGCTCGGGGCAGCGGCGCTGGCCGCTTCTTCGCAAAGCCGGCCGCCGACCACCGAGCAACTCGGCAGGGACCCGGGCGCATTGCGCCAGGAGGCCGAGCAGCAGCGTGCCCAGGAGCGCGCGCAGCAGCAGCAGAGCAGCCAGCAGCAGGCCGACCAGCAGTGGAACGACACCGTGCGCCAGCAGCAGGGCCGCGCCGCGGCCGACACGGCGCAGGGCCAGGCGGTGCTGCGCACGTGGCAGCAGCGGCCGCCGCTCGCGCCCGAGCACAACCCGCTCCTCGGCCGCTGGGAATCGCTCGGCGTCGGCAAGCGCGCAGCCGCGCCGGGCGTCTCGCCCGAGATGGCCAACCTCGCTGCGGCGCTCCTCGGCGGCATCACCGGCGGGCTGTGCGATTCGATGCTCGGCCGGGGCACGGTCGAGTTCCGGCCCGCCGGAGTCGTCTCGATCGGCGCCGATGGCCGCGAGCATCCGATGTACCGCGCCCAGTACCGCGGCGGCGGCTCGCGCGTCGTCGTCCTGCCGCAGGGCGGCACGACGTTCACCCACATGATCATCGACTTCAACGGCGCCGACCGGGCGAGCGTCGCCGCGGTCGGCTGCTCGCTGGCGCGATCCGGCGGCAGCGCGCGGGCGGCGCCGGCGAGCACCGTCGCAGCCGCGAACACCGCCCCGGGCGGCGACGCCGCTGCGCCGAGCCAGTGGGCGCTGCTCGGGACCACGGCAGCGAACGGCGGCATGGACATCTACGTCGCCCGCGCGACGATCCGCCGATCGGGCGCCTCGTCGCAGATGTCGGACCTGTGGGACTTCAAGACGCCGCACGTCTTCGAGGGCAAGCGCTTGCTGTCGACCCGCAACCAGTACGAGTACGACTGCGTCACCTCGCGCCGACGCATGCTGTCGACGACCGGCTATTCCGGCCACATGGGCCAGGGGGCGGTCGTCGGATCGGGCAACGCGGTTGCCGGCTGGGAGGAGATCGCGACGACCGGGCCGATCCGCGATTACTGGAAGGTCGCCTGCACGCGGCAATAGGGCGGCGTCGCCGCGAAGCCGGCCCTCGATGTCGAAGCGCCGCTTCGCTCAGCCGACCCACGCGCCGAAGGCGCGCTGCAGCGAGCCCGGCATCGTGATCTCCATGTAGGCCAGGCCGGCGATCGCCCCGGCGATGTGGGCGTCGTGGTTGACGCGGCCGACGCGGGCGCGGCTCGCGATCACGCTGTAGGCGAGATAGGCGATCGCGAAAAGCGGCGCCGGGATCGGCACCGGCAACGGCAGGATGTAGATCGACGACGTCGGCGCGACGACGATCGAAGCGAACAGCACGGCCAGGATCGCACCCGACGCGCCGAGGCTCGCATAGCCGGGCTGGCGCCGGTGGATCAGCCAGGTCGCGATGCTGCTGCTGAGGAGGCCGATGGCATAGAGCGCGACGAAGCTCGGCGTGCCGATGCGCCGTTCGAGGCCGAAGCCGAAGGCCCAGAACGTGAAGGCGTTCAGGAGCAGGTGCGCGATGTCGGCGTGGATGAAGCCGCTGGTGACGAGCGTGTAGTAGTCGCCGCGCTGGACCAGGCCGTGGGGGCGCAGCAGGTTGCGCTCGATCAGCGCCGGCGACACGAAGAGGCCCAGCGCGCTGAAGACGACGATTGTCGCCAGCAGCAGCGCCGAAGCCGGCGCGCCGGCGCTGAGGCGAACGAGCTCGTCCATGCCGGCACCTTAGCGCGCTCGTCGCGACGCGTCGACCAAAAGCCTGCTGGCGTGATCGGCCGCCGAGCGGTGCGATGCGCCTCGCTTCGGCGTCGCGAGGCGCTCTACTCGATCGGCAGCGCAGCAGGAAGCAGCAAGATCGTCGTGAAGCCGGTGAGCGGCGGGGCGAGCCAGCGGCGCGCTCGCGCCTGGCCGATCGAGCGCACGCGGCCGGCCGCGGCGAGCTCGACGAGCGCGCGCTGGACGGTGCGCTGGCCGGTGCCGAGGGCGAGCGCCAGCGCCGAGGTCGACCAGGCCGCGCCGTCGGAGAGCAAGGCGACGAGCGAGGCCTGGTCGCCGTCGATCGGCGGCGCCACGACGACGACGGCGCGCTCGGCGCCCGGCCTGAGGACGAAGCCGCGCGCCGTCGCCTCGATGCTCGCCAGCGTCTTGATCAGGGCGCGGAGGCGGCCGATCTCGACGCGCAGGCGGGCTCGATGCGTCTCGTCGGGATGGCGGGTGCGAAAGGCGCGCGCGATCAAGGCTTCGCGATCGACGTCGCCGGGCCAGGCCTCGGCGAGCGCGAGCGCGAGCGTGAACAGCACCGGCCGGCGCGCCAGCGGCCGCCACGCCGCGCCGACATGCAGGCCGTGCCGACACGCGTCGACGACGAGCGCACCCGAGGTGACGAGCGCGGCGACCTCGTCGAGGCGCAGCACCTCGGCGCCGCCGGCGAAGAGGCGCCGGGCGGCGGGACGATCGAGCGCGGCGCGTGCCTCCTCGACCTCGACCGCGAGCGCGGGAACGCGAGCGCGCCCGGCCGCCTCGCTCGCCCGGTCGAGCGCGGCCCGCGCCGCCGCCATGCGCAGCGAGCGCAGCGCCAGCTCGGCGGCGGTCAGCTCGGCGACGGCGGCGAGCGACGGCGCCAGGCCGCTGGCGTCGAGGCCCGCCAGCGCAATCGCGGCCTCGTCGAGGCGGCCGAGAAGCAGCAGTCGGCGCGCCGCGATCAGCCGCGCCTGCAAGGCGTTGGCGTGATCGGCACGCGCCGCGAGCGTCGCCGCGGCGGCGGCGAGCGCGCGCGGCGAGCCGCCGAGATCGCGCATCGCCAGCGCCACCTCGGCTTCGGCGACGACGCAGCGGGCGCGCGCCAGCGCCTCATGGCGACCGAAGGCGCGCGACGCACGGCGCAGCAGCTCGCGGGCGCGCGGGTGCTCGCCGAGCTGGGCCATGGCGATGCCGCGCAGCGCCAGCGCCGGTGCGTCGTCGCGCAGGGCGATGCGCTTGAGCGCGCCGAGCGCGTCGCCGGCGGCGAGGGCGCGCGCCGAGGCGGCGATCAGGGAATCCATGCATCAACCGTGCGTCGCCAAGATGGCGCGATTGTCCGGAAGATCGGCGCGCGCGCCTGTCGCCGTGCGCGCCTCCGGCGTCGCGCATCAGCACGGTGGCGCCGTCGAGCGTGAACCCATCCCCGGAAAATGGTCGGACCCGTCGAAGAGCACGCTCGAACAACAATGGGCGAGATCTCGCGCCGGGACCTTTTCTCGCCGGCGCGGGAACGATGGCCGTCGTTGCCTTGGCGGGCTCGGCGACGGCGCAAACGGTGCGGTCTTCGCATCAGTCAGCCAACCATTCGCAAGGAAATCAGCGCATGAGCACGATCACCACCAAGGACGGCGTCGAGATCTTCTACAAGGACTGGGGCCAGGGTCAGCCGATCGTGTTCAGCCACGGCTGGCCGCTCTCGTCCGACGACTGGGACGCGCAGATGATGTTCTTCCTCCAGCACGGCTATCGCGTCATCGCCCACGACCGGCGCGGCCACGGCCGCTCGAGCCAGGTCGGCAGCGGTCACGACATGGACCACTACGCCGACGACCTCGCCGCGCTGACCGCGCACCTCGACCTCAAGGGCGCGGTGCACGTCGGCCACTCGACCGGCGGCGGCGAGGTGGTCCGCTACGTCGCGCGCCACGGCCCGAGCCGGGTCGCCGCGGCGGTGATGATCAGCGCGGTGCCGCCGCTGATGATCAAGAGCGCGAGCAACCCGGGCGGGTTGCCGAAGGATGTCTTCGACGGCTTCCAGTCGCAGGTCGCGACCAACCGGGCCCAGTTCTATTACGACGTCGCGGCCGGGCCGTTCTACGGCTACAACCGGCCCGGCGCGAAGCCCTCGCAAGGGGTCGTCTGGAACTGGTGGCGCCAGGGAATGATGGGCGGCGCCAAGGCGCACTACGACGGCATCGTCGCCTTCTCGCAGACCGACTTCACCGAAGACCTGAAGAAGATCACCGTCCCGGTCCTCGTGATGCACGGCGACGACGACCAGATCGTGCCGTACGCCGACTCGGGGCCGCTCTCGGCGAAGTTGCTGAAGAACGGCACGCTGAAGACCTACAAGGGCTTCCCGCACGGCATGCCGACGACCAACGCCGAGACGATCAACGCCGATCTGCTGGCGTTCCTGAAGGACGCGAAGGGCTGACGCGCGGGCCTAGGCGCCGGAAGCGAGGCGGGCCTTCATCGCCGACAGCCTGACCGTCTCGATGGTGTCCGCCTCGTCCGCACGCTTGTCGCTCCGGTAACCCTTGACGCGCGCGAACCGCAGCGCCAGGCCGCCGGGATATTGCGGGCTCTCCTGCAGGTCGTTGTAGGCGATCTCGACGACGAGCTCGGGCTCGACCCACACGGTGTAGGCGTCGCGCCGGATCTCGAGCGCCAGCAGCTCCTTCGTCTGCCATTCGAGGAGCGCGTCGGTCATTCCCTTGAAGGTCTTGCCGAGCATCACCCAGCCGCTCGGCGAATACGCGCCGGCCGGATCGCGGGCGCCGAGGTGCAGGTTCGAGAGCCAGCCTTTCCTGCGCCCGTGGCCCCACTCGGCGGCAAGGACGACGAGGTCGAGCGTGTGCGCGCGCTTGACCTTGAGCCAGCTCGCGCCGCGCCGGCCGGCCTCGTAGGGCGCGTCGAGCGCCTTGGCCATCACGCCCTCGTGGCCGCGTGCCAGCGCGTCGGCGTAGAAGTCCTCGGCAGTGGCGACGTCGGCGGTGACGATGCGCGGAATCACCAGCTCCTGCGGCAGCGCCGCGGCGAGCGCGTCGAAGCGCTCGCTGGCGGGCGCGTCGAGGAGCGACGTGCCGTCGATGTGCAGGCAATCGAAGAAGTAGGCCGCGAGCGGCAGCTCGGCGCGCATGCGCTCGACGTCGAGCTTTCGGCCGAAGCGGCGCATCGTCACCTGGAACGGCTGCGGCGAGCCGTCGGCGGCGAGCGCGACGGCCTCGCCGTCGAGGATCAGCTCCTGCGCCGGCAGCGCCTGCAGCGCCTCGACGATCTCGGGCACCGACGCGGTCACGTCCTTCAGCGCGCGGGTGTAGACCCTGACCTCGCTTCCCGTTTCGAGAGGTGCCTTGTGAACCTGGACGCGGGCGCCGTCGACCTTCCATTCGAGCGCCGCCGTGCCGAGCTTGGCCATCGCGCCGGCGATGTCGTCGGCCGGCGTCGCCAGCATCGGCTGCACCGGCCGGTGCAGGGCGACGGCGAAGCGGGCGAGACCGGCGGCGCCCTCGCCTTCGCCTTCGGCCATCGCCACGCGCGCGGTTTCGCGCAGGCTGCCGCTCAGCATCGCCGCGCGACGCACGTCGGCCGCGGGCAGGCCCGACGCGGCGGCGACCGCGTCGAGCATCACGCCTTCGAGCGCGCCCTGGCGCAGCTCGCCGACGAGCAGGCGAATGAGGAAGTCCTGCTCGGCGGCGGTCGCGCGCGCGAAGAGCGCGTGGAGCCGCGCGCCGCGCGTGGCCGCCGAGCCCTTGCCGGCGGTCGTCGCGATGGCGTCGAAGGCGGCGTCGACTTCGCCCAGCATCAGCGTCGGCGCAGCCGCTGGTGCGCCGCGCAGGGCCGAGAGCGTCGCGTAGCCGATGCCGATCCGGCCCTGCCGGATCTCGCCCGAGAGATAGGCGACCGCGATCTCGACCTCGTCGGGCGCGGCGCCGCGCAGGATCTCGGCGATCGCGTCGCGCTTGGCGAGCCGGCTCGACGTCTCCGCGGCGCGGGCGGAGGCGTCGACGAGGGCGGCGAGCGGCGTGGCCATGGCCGCATTCTGGGCGCGCTCATCGGCGCCCCCGTAGCATGCGGTCATCACCTCGGAGTAGACACTATGACCCTTCAGCCCCTCGATCGCTCCGGCAGCGGCGACACCGCACCATGAGCGAGCCGATCGTCTACGCGCCGCCCGCGGTCTGGACCTGGACGCACGCCAATGGCGGCCGCTTCGCCAACATCAACCGGCCGACCGCGGGGCCGACGCACGACCGGACGCTGCCGGTCGGTCGCCAGCCGATGCAGCTCTATTCGCTCGGCACGCCGAACGGCGTCAAGGTCACGGTGATGCTCGAAGAGCTGCTCGCGCTCGGCCATGCCGGCGCCGAGTACGACGCCTGGCTCGTCCGGATCAACGAGGGCGAGCAGTTCGGCAGCGGCTTCGTCGCCGTCAATCCGAACTCGAAGATCCCGGCCTTGCTCGACCGCAGCGGTGCGACGCCGATTCGCGTCTTCGAGTCGGGCGCGATCCTGCTCCATCTGGCCGAGAAGTTCGGTGCCTTGCTTCCTGCGGGCGGCGCCGAGCGCGCCGAGTGCCTCTCGTGGCTCTTCTGGCAGATGGGCAGCGCGCCCTTTCTCGGCGGCGGCTTCGGTCACTTCTACGCCTACGCGCCGAGCAAGATCGAATACGCCATCGACCGCTACGCGATGGAAGTGAAGCGCCAGCTCGACGTGCTCGACCGTCGCCTCGGCGCGAGCCGGTACCTCGCCGGCGACGAGTACAGCATCGCCGACATCGCCGTCTGGCCCTGGTACGGCACGCTCGCCAAGGGCCAGCTCTACGGCTCGGGCGAGTTCCTCCAGGTCCAGGACTACACCAACGTCCTGCGCTGGACCGACGAGATCGCGCGGCGGCCGGCCGTGCAGCGCGGCCGCATGGTGAACCGCACCTGGGGCCAGCTTTCGAGCCAGCTGCACGAGCGCCACGAGGCGGGCGACTTCGAGACGCGGACGGCCGACAAGCTCGCGCCCGCCGCCTGACGCGCGCGCCTTCGCGGACAGGACCATGATCACGCTCTACGACTGCGCGTCCGCGCCGAGCCCGCGTCGAACCCGCATCCTCCTGGCGGAAAAGGGCGTCGCCCACGAGACGGTCGAGATCGACCTCCGCCGCGGCGAGCAGCTCGGCGAGGTCTACCGCCGCATCAATCCGCAATGCACGGTGCCGGCCCTGCGCACCGACGACGGCCTGCTGCTGACCGACAACGCGTCGATCACGGCCTGGCTCGAGGCGCGATTTCCCGAGCCGCCACTGCTCGGCAGCACGCCGGCCGACAAGGCCGAGATCGCGGGCTGGAACTGGCGAATCGAGTTCGAGGGCCTGCTGGCGATCGCCGAGGCGATGCGCAACAGCGCCCCGGCGATGGCCGAGCGCGCGCTCGCCGGGCCGGTGAACTACGCCCAGATCCCGGCGCTGGCGCAGCGCGGGCTGGCCCGGGCGCGGCAGTTCTTCGTGACGCTGGACGAGCGCCTTGCCAGGCGTGAGTTCGTCGCCGGCGGCCGCTTCAGCGTCGCCGACATCACGGCGGTAGTGGCCGTCGATTTCGCGCGCGTCGTCAAGCTCCGCGTCGACGAGCAGGTCCCCGAGCTGCAGCGCTGGCGCGCGGCGATGGCGCTGCGGCCGTCGATGGCGCTCTAGGGCGCCGTCGCGACGGCGCCTGCGCGCGCGCGATCGAGGCTGCGACCTGCCCCGCCGGACGGTGCGGACTTGTCGCTCTGGGCGACGGGCGGGCTTCTAGACTTCGCTGCCAGGCCCCCATTGCTTCAGGATCCCGCCATGCCCCTCGTCTCGATGCGCCAGCTCCTCGACCATGCCGCCGACAACGGCTACGGCATCCCCGCGTTCAACGTCAACAACCTCGAGCAGGTGCAGGCGGTGATGACCGCCGCCGACGAGGTCGGCGCGCCGGTCATCCTGCAGGCGAGCGCCGGCGCCCGCAAGTACGCCGGCGAGCCCTTCAT
>DASYKC010000113.1:0-29652 GCA_035995885.1 Caldimonas sp.
CTGGCGAGCGACGGCGGCGAGCATCGCGTCGTCTATCGCCGCGACGGCGTCGGCCGCGAGGCGAGCGCGCGCTGGCTCGTCGACGCCTGCGGCCGCGCCGGGCTGATCAAGAAGAAGCGCGAGCTCGCCGAGGCGAACGGCCACGACGCCAACGCGGTCTGGTTCCGCATCAAGGAGCGGATCGCGATCGACGAGTGGTCCGACGACGCGGCCTGGCGCGCGCGCTGCGATCCGGCGGCACGGTGGCTCTCGACCAACCACCTCGTGGGCGAAGGCTACTGGGCCTGGCTGATCCCGCTCGCGTCGGGCTCGCATTCGATCGGCATCGTCGCCGATGCGAAGCTGCACCCGCTCGCGACGATGAACACCTTCGCGAAGGCGATGGACTGGCTGGCGCTGCACCAGCCGCGCCTCTTCGACGCCCTCGACGACAAGCGCGACCGCCTGCTGGACTTCGCCTTCCTGCGCCACTTCTCGTACGGCTGCAAGCAGGTCTTCTCGGCCGAGCGCTGGGCGCTGACCGGCGAGGCCGGGCTCTTCCTCGATCCGTTCTATTCGCCCGGCACCGACTTCATCGCGATCGCCAACACCTACATCTGCGAGCTGGTCGGGCGCGACCGCGCCGGCCGCCCGCTCGACGCCCACGCGCAGGTCTTCGACCAGATCTTCCACTCGTTCTACGAGAGCACGCTCGCCCTCTATCGCGACCAGTACCCGATCTTCGGCGACCCCGAGGTGTTGCCGGTCAAGGTGATCTGGGACTACACCTACTACTGGGGCGTGCTGGCGCAGTTCTTCTTCCAGCGCCGCCTCGCCGACCTCGCGTCGTTCTCGGTCCTGCGCGCCGAGCTGGCGCACTGCCAGGCGCTCAACGTCGAGGTGCAGGTGCTGCTGCGTGCCTGGTCGGCATCGCGGTCCGGCGCGTCGGTCGCCAACCCGGCGACGATGCTCGACCAGGCGGCGCTGCCGTGGTTCGCCGACCTCAACCGCAGCCTCCTCGACCGCCTCGACGACGCCGCCTTCCGCGACCGCATCCGCGCGTCGACGCGGCAGATGCGCGCGCTCGCGGCCGAGGTCGCCGGCCGCGCCGAAGGCAGCGCCGACAACGGCGCCCTGCGCCGCCTGCTCGACGCCGGCGCGTCGTTCGCCAGCGACGGCGCCGACGCCCCGGCACCGAGGCTCTTCGCAGCGGCGCCCTGACGCGCTACGCTCCGCCGATGGGGCGCGAATTCTTCTTCAGCTACACCCGGGGCAACAACGATCCCTACCTGAAGAAGTTCTTCGACGACCTGTCGGAGGAAGTGCGGACGCTGCGCGGCCTGCCGGCGGGCGCCGAGGTCGGCTTCTTCGATCAGCGCGACCTCGAGCTCGGCGAGGACTGGGACGGCGCGCTCGTCGACGCGCTGCAGTCGGCCAAGGTGATGGTCGCGATCGCCTCGCCCGGCTACTGGAAGAGCGAGTACTGCGGCAAGGAGTGGGCGATGTTCCGCGCCCGCCTGACGCACGCGGCCGGCGCCGGCGCCAAGACGGCGCCGCTGCTGAAGCCGATCGTCTGGGTGCCGTTCAAGATCGGCGAGCTGCCGGCGGCAGTGACCGGCGGCCAGCTCACCTTCGGCGATCCGCAGGCGATCCACAACGAGCGCGGCCTGCGCTACTTGCTGAAGCAGATCCACGAGCAGCGCGGCGTCTACAACGATCTCGTCGAGGCGCTCGCGCGCGAGATCGTCGATGCCGCCGATCAGCATCCGATCGCGCCGCTGGCGACGGTGCCCAGGCTCGGCCAGGTCGCGTCGGCGTTCGCGGCCGCGGGCGCGACGGCGGCCGGCGCGACTCCGGCCGGTGCCGGCGCGGGCGTGGGTGCGGCGGCGCCGTCGAGCGCACCGCCGAACGGGCCGAAGCACGTCGCCTTCATCTACGTCGCCGCCCATCCGCAGGCGTTCGGCGCGGCGCGCCGGTCCGAGCCCTACGTCGAGGCCGGCGGGCCTGACTGGAAGCCGTTCTATCCGGTCCACACGACGCGCGTGCACCGCTTCGTGCAGAGCGTCGTCGCCGGCGACGACCTCGATTTCACGAGCGAGTCGATGCCGTTCGGCGCCAACCTGATCGCGCGCATCGACGAGGCCTGGCGGCAGCGCCAGATCGTCGTCCTCGTCGTCGACCCGTGGAGCGTGCACTGGGACGCGCAGCGCGCCGCGCCCGAGTACCAGGCGCTCTTGCAGCAGCTCGACAGCCGGCTCGATTACCACTGGTGCGTGCTCGTGCCCTGGAACGACGCCGATGCCGACGCGATGGCCGACCGCGACGCGATCACCGCGACCGTGCGCCGCACCTTCGACCGCCACGCCAACCTGGCGCCGAACCCGATGTTCTATCGCGACGGCATCCGCTCGGCCGACGCGCTCAGGCGCACTCTCGGCGACGTGCTGACGCGGCTCAAGGAAGAGATCAAGAAGCGCGCGCCGGTGACGATGCCGATCCCGGCCGGTCCGGCGAAGAGCGTCGTCACGGGGCCGTCGGCGGATCGCTGATGGCGGCGGCTTCGCGGCGGCCCGGCCGCATCGTCACCTTCTACTCGTACAAGGGCGGCACCGGCCGCTCGATGGCGCTCGCCAACATCGCCTGGATCCTCGCCTGCAACGGCAAGCGCGTCCTCACCATCGACTGGGACCTCGAGGCGCCCGGCCTGCATCGCTACTTCCGGCCGTTCCTGCTCGATGCCGAGCTGGGCTCGTCGGAAGGGCTGATCGACCTCATCGACCGCTACGCGACGGCGGCGATCGCGCCGATCGGCGAAGGCACGACGCCGTCGCCCGACTGGTACCTCGAGTACGCCGACTTCAGCGACCACGTCCTCGGCCTCGACTTCGCCCACTTCCCGCCCGGCGGCAAGATCGACCTGCTGCCCGCCGGCCGGCAGAGCGACACCTACGCCGTCAAGGTGAGCTCGTTCAACTGGCAGAACTTCTACGACCGTCTCGGCGGCGGCGCCTTCCTCGAGGCAGTGAAGGAGCGCGCCCGCGCCGACTACGACTACGTCCTGATCGACAGCCGCACAGGCGTCAGCGACACCGCCGGCATCTGCACCGCGCAACTGCCCGACAGCCTGGTCGTCTGCTTCACCTACAACAACCAGAGCATCAAGGGCGCCGCCGCGGTCGCGCGCTCGGCGCTGGCGACGCACGCGCGCCTCGCCGAAGAGCGCGCCGCGCGCGCGTCGGTCGCGGGCCGCGGCGACGACGGCGCGGCAGCGGCGGTCGTCGAGGACACGCCGCTGCCCTACGTCGTCTTTCCGGTGCCGATGCGCGTCGATGCCGGCGAGAGCGATCGCCTGGCGCTGCGCCAGGCGTACGCGCGCGAATCGTTCGCCGATCTCGTCGCCCACATCGCCCCGGGCGAGGTCGCCGAGTACTGGAGCGGCGTCGAGGTGCCGCACCGCGTCTTCTACGCCTACGAGGAGGTGCTCGCGCCGTTCAAGGACGACGCGCACGATCCGAAGACCGTGCTCGCGGCGTTCCTGCGCCTGACCGCGCACGTCACCCAGCGCGAGGTCACCGACTACCGCCTGCCGATCGCGCCCGAGGTGCGCCAGTCGTTCCTCGAGGCCTTCGCCGAGACGCCGCTGACGGCGCAGGCGAAGAAGGCGCGCGCCGAGGCGCAGCGCGAGAGCGCCGAGGAGGCGCTGGTACGCAACGCCGAGGCCGCCCTCTACGCGCTCGGCGACGAGGAGAAGGAGGCGGCACAGCAGGTCCTCTGCCGCCTCGTCCGCCTCGGCCGCGACGAGGAAGGTGGCAGCTTCTTTCCGATCCGCGCCGCGATCACCGACTTCGACTTCGCCCAGCGCAGCGTCATCGGCGAGCTGGCGCGGCGCGGCGTCCTCAACGTCACGAGCGACGGGCGCGGATCGCAGACGACCTTGCCGCCGCCGACCCCCGGCCTGCCCGCGCCGCAGGCGACGCGCGCCGAGCAGTCGGTCAGCTTCGCCAACGGCGCGCTGGTCCGCCTCTGGCCGACGCTCGTGCGCTGGCTCGAAGCCGATCGCGAGTTCCTGATCTGGCGCCAGCAGCTGCGCACCTACCTCGCCGACTGGGACCGCAGCGGCCGCGACAGCGGCGCCTTCCTGAGCGGCACCTTGCTCGCCGAGGCGCAGCTCTGGCTCTACAAGCGCAGCGGCGACCTCAACGGCGTCGAGCGGGCCTACCTCGAGGCGAGCGCGCTGAACGCGCGGCGCGCGGAGGCGCCGACGCCGACCGTGGCGACGGCGGCGCTGCCGTCCGCCGCGATGCCGCAGGCGAAGAGCAGCGCGTCGTTCGGCGCGGCGCCGCGCGGCACGCCGCTTCCGGCATCAGCGCCGGCCGATGCCGCGGCGAGCGCGCCGCGTTCCGGCGGCGCCTCGCGCTGGGCGATCGGTGCCGCGGCGATCCTCGCCGTCGCTGTCGTCGCCTGGCTGCTGTCGCGCGTGCTGGCGCCGGGCGGCATCGCGCCGATCGCGGTCGCGGCGCCGGGCACGGCCGCCTCGGCCAGCGATCCGGCGCTCGACCGCCAGCGCCGCGCCGACGCCGAGATCGTCGCCGGCGACCGCCTGACGACTTCAGGCGACGCGGCGCAGGCGGCGGCCGCGTACGAGCGCGCCCTCGGCATCGAGCCGACGCGCCTCGAAGCGGCGCTCAAGCTCGGCCGCGCGCGCGAGAGCCAGAACGACTACGACGGCGCCGAGCGCGCCTACGCGCAGGCGATGCAGATCGCGCCGAACAGCGCCGCGCCGTGGCTCGAGCGCGGCGCGAGTCGCGCCGAGCAGGGACGCTTCGCCGACGCGGTCGCCGACTACACGAAGGCGATCGGCCTGCAGGGCGACGACCCGATCGCCTACTTCAACCGCGGCGCCGCCAACGAAGGCCAGAAGCGCGTCGCCGCCGCCGTCGCCGACTACACGTCGGCGCTCGGCCTCCGGCCCGATTTCGTTCCTGCCCTGCTCGCGCGCGCGCGCCTCCTGGAATCGACGCGCCCGGCGACGGCGATCGCCGACTACGAGAGCGTCCTCGCGCTGCCGGCGAGCGCCGCCGACCAGCAGCTCGCGCGCGACCGGCTGAAGGTGCTCGGCAACGCCGCGACGACGCGCGCCGCGCCGCAGATCGCGATCCAGTACCACGACTCCGCCGACCAGCCGCGCGTCGACGAGCTGCGCAACGCGCTCGCGGCGGCGCTCAAGCCGGCCGCGGTCGCGACGCCCGAGCTGCGGGCGACGAACGCGAGCGATATCCGCTACTACTTCGCCGAGGACGAGCCGTTCGCGCGCCAGGTGCTCGGCGCGACCGAGCTGCAGCTCGCGAGGCAGGGCGTTCGCAGCGAGCTCAAGCTGCGCCGCCTCGACCCGAAGGAGTTTCCCAGGGTGCGGGCGGGCACGGTCGAGATCTGGCTGCCGTCGCTGGCGGCGACGCAGCCGGTGCCGCGCCCGACCTTCGTCCAGCGCACGGCGCCGACCGACGCGGCGCCGGCACCCAGCGTCGATCCGGCGCCGCAGCTCTATCGCAAGCAGTGACGAACGGCCGGCGTCGGACCGGCGCCGGTCACGGGCAAGCGCGGCGGCGAACGGCGCGCCGCGACGCGTGCCGCCGGCTCAGCGAACGACGCGCAGGCCGACGCCCGGCCGGACCGAGCCGATCACCGCCGCGTCGTCGAAGCCCTGGGCGCGAAAGATGGCGAGGACGTCGGCGGCGCTCTTCGGGTCGCAGCTGACGAGCAGGCCGCCCGAGGTCTGCGGGTCGGTGAGAAGGTCGCGCGCGACCGCCGGCAGGCCGGGTTCGAGCACGGTCTCGACGCCGTAGCCGGCCCAGTTGCGGCCCGATGCGCCGGTGACGAAGCCGTCGCCCGCCATCTCGGCGACGCCCGGCAGCAGCGGCACCTTCGACCACTCGATCGTCACGCCGAGCTGCGCGCCGCGGGCGAGCTCGAGGGCGTGGCCGGCGAGGCCGAAGCCGGTGACGTCGGTGAGCGCATGCACGCCGGCGAGGTCGGCGAGGGCGACGCCGGGCGTGTTGAGCCGCGTCGTCGTCTCGACGAGGCGCTCGTAGCCGGCGCTGTCGAGGGCGCCCTTCTTGAGCGCCGCCGACATCACGCCGACGCCGATCGGCTTGCCGAGGACGAGCACGTCGCCCACCTTCGCATCGGCGTTGCGGCGCACCTTGCTCGGATGGACGAGGCCGAGGACGACGAGGCCGTAGATCGGCTCGACCGAATCGATCGTGTGGCCGCCGGCGATCGGGATGCCGGCCTGGCGGCAGACCGATTCGCCGCCGCGGATGATCTGGCCGATCTGCGCCGTCGTCAGCTTGTCGATCGGCATCGCGACGAGGGCGAGCGCCATGATCGGCCGGCCGCCCATCGCGTAGACGTCGCTGATCGCGTTGGTCGCGGCGATGCGGCCGAAGTCGAACGGATCGTCGACGATCGGCATGAAGAAGTCGGTCGTCGCGATCAGCGCCTGCTCGTCGTTGAGCCTGTAGACGGCGGCGTCGTCGGCGGTCTCGATGCCGACCAGGAGCTCGGGCGGAACGATGCCGCCGGCGCTCGAGCGCAGGATCTCCGAGAGCACGCCGGGCGCGATCTTGCAGCCGCAGCCGCCGCCGTGCGAGAAGCTGGTCAGTCGCAGCGGCGCGGCGTCGAGGGGGACCGGGGCGGAAGTCGATGCATTCATGGTGTCCGATCGGAATCAGGGCGGGCCACGCCGATTCTGTCAGCGAGAGCGTCGCCGCGCCGGCAACAGGCCATCGACGAGCGCGCGCACCGCACGCCGCTCGGCCGCCGGGCGAAACAGCGGCTCGCGCGCGGCGCACTGGGCGCGCAGCGACGCGGCGAAGGCGACGTCGGCGCAGAAGCGCCGCGCCAGCGCCGCCAGCGCGACGCCGTCGCCGACCGGGAAGTAACCGTCGTAGCCGCCGCCGAGCAGGCCGACGTTGCCGTCGATGCGGCTGGCGAGGACCGGCACGCCCGAGCGCACCGCCTCGATGACGACGTTGGCGCCGCCCTCGATCCGGCTCGGATGGACGAGCGCGCGCGCCCGCGCCATCGCTCGCCGCGCCGCCGCGTGCGAGAGCGCGCCGAGCCAGCGGTACGACGGGCACGCCGCCATCGTCGCCCGGGCTTCGTCGGCGAGGCGCGCGTCGAGCGCGGCACCGACGTGGGCGATCGTCGGCGCATCCCTGTCGGCGCCGAGCAGACGGGCCGCGCGCCACAGCGTTTGCGGGTCCTTCTCGTCGCGCAGGTGGCCGACGGCGACGAGGTCGGCGTCGCCGTCGCCTCGCGTCGCATGGAGCGCCGGCGCCGACTGGACGATGACCACCGCCTTGGCGCGGCTGGTGGCGTCAAGACGCGCCAGGCCCTCGTCCTGCAGCACGACGATGCGGCTGGCACACTCCAGCGAATGCCGTGCGCCCGCGTCGACGTCGAGATCGCGATAGAGGTCGGTGCCGGTCAGGACGACGACGATCGGCGCATCGCGCCGGCGTTCGCGCCAGGCCGCGATCGGCCGCGCCGAGCGGCGGGCGTGCAGCGCGATCAGCAGGTCGGCGCGCGCATCGGCGCCGTCAGCGCCGGCGTCGACGCCGACGATCTCGACGCGCGCGACCGGTGCCAGGAAGCGCTGCCAGCGCGCCGCCGTGTGCCAGTTGCCGTTGTTCGCCGAAGCGAGCGCCGGCGAGACGATGCGAACGCGCGGCAGCAGCTCGCCTTCCATCGATCGATGATGACACGGCGGCGCGGCGACGATGGCCGCTGACGCCCGCCTGCTCGCCGGCGCCGCGCTCGCCGAGGCGCTCCGCGACGCGCGCGCGACGACGCTGGCGCGCACCCTGGACCGCGTCGACGCCGCCTGGCGCGTGCCGATGCAGGCCGGCGTCAATCCGCTGGCGTGGGAGCTCGGCCACCTCGCCTGGTTCGCCGAGTTCTGGATCCTGCGCGGGCCGCATCGGCTCGACCCGGACGGCTTCGTGTCCGCGGCGCGGCCGGCGCTGATCGCCGGGCCGGACGCCATCTTCGATTCCGCGCGCCTCGCCCACGATGAGCGCTGGCGCGTCGCGCTGCCGTCGCGGGCCGCGCTCGCCGCGCGCCTGGCGACGCAGCTCGACGCCTGCATCGAGGCGATCCCGCGCGACGAGACCGACGACGCCGCCCACTATTTTCACCGCCTCGCCCTCTTTCACGAGGACATGCACGGCGAGGCCTTCGCCTGGCTGCGCGCAACGCTCGGCTGGCCGGCGCCGCCGGGCCTTGCCGCCCTGCCGTCGCTGCCGACGCCCGAGCCGCTGCGCCTCGCCGGCGGCACGATCGCGCTCGGCCGCGCGACGGACGAGCGCGGCTTCGCCTTCGACAACGAGCAGCCGGCGACGACCGTGCGCGTCGCGCCGTTCGAGATCGACGCGACACCGATCCGCAACGCCGAGCTGCTGCGCTTCGTCGCCGCCGGCGGCTACGACGATGCCGCGTTCTGGCCCGGCGCGGCCGGCGCCTGGCGGGCACGCCAGCCGCTCGGCCACCCGCAGCGCTGGCGCCGCGAGGGCGAAGGCGCCTGGCAGATGCGCTGGTTCGATCGCTGGCAGCCGCTCGACCCGGCCGCGCCGGTCGTCCACGTCAGCGCCTGGGAGGCCGAGGCCTATTGCCGCTGGGCCGGGCGGCGCTTGCCGCGCGCCGCCGAATGGGAATTCGCCGCCCGCGATCCGCGCTTCGCGTGGGGAAAGAGCGTCTGGGAATGGAGCGCCGACGCGTTCCTGCCTTACCCCCGCTTCGTCGCCGGACCCTACGTCGACTACTCCCGGCCGTGGTTCGGCGATCATCGCGAACTGCGCGGCGGCGCGTTCGCGACTCCCGAGCGGCTGCACGATCCGCGCTATCGCAACTTCTTCGTCGCCGACCGCAACGACGTCTTCGCCGGCTTTCGCACCGCCGCCCTTCAACGCTGAAAGCGCTCCATGTCGATCCTTCGTCCTCTCCTCGCCGCCTTCGCCCTCGCCGGAGGCCTTGCCGCGTCGCCCGCCGCCTTCGCCCAGGGCGTAGGCGTGCTGCGCGTCTCGGCGATCCCCGACGAAGCGCCGACCGAGCTGCAACGCAAGTTCAAGCCGCTCGGCGACTACCTCAAGCAGGAGACCGGCATGGACGTGCAGTTCGTCCCGGTCACCGACTACGCCGCTGTCGTCGAGGGCCTGGCGACGAACAAGCTCGACCTCGCCTGGCTCGGCGGCTTCACCTACGTGCAGGCGCGTCTGCGCACCAACGGCGGCGTCGTGCCGATCGTGCAGCGCGCCGAGGACGCGAAGTTCACGAGCCGCTTCATCGTGCCGGCGAACAGCCCCGCCAAGACGCTCGCCGACCTGAAGGGCAAGACCTTCGCGTTCGGCGCGCCGTCGTCGACCTCGGGCAGCCTGATGCCGCGCTACTACCTGCTGCAGGCCGGCATCGACCCCGAGCGCGACTTCAAGTCGGTCGCGTTCTCGGGCGCTCACGACGCCACCGTCGCGTTCGTCGCCGCCGGCCGCGCCGAGGCGGGCGTCCTCAACGCCTCAGTGATGGACAAGCTGATCGAGAGCAAGAACCCGAACGTCGAGAAGGTTCGCGTGCTGGCGATCACGCCGCCCTACTTCGACTACAACTGGACCGTGCGGCCCGGCCTCGACCCGGCGCTGACGAGGAAGCTCAGCGACGCCTTCCTCAAGCTCGATCCGGCGCAGCCGGCGATGAAGGAGATCATGGACCTGCAGCGCGCGAGCCGGTTCATCCCGACGCAGAACTCGAACTACGACGGCATCGAGTCGGCGGCGCGCTCGGCCGGGCTCATCAAGTAGCGACCGACCGTGGCCCTTCGGCTCGAAGGCGCCGGGCTCGTCCACGCCAACGGACACCGGGCGCTGCGCAACGTCTCGCTCGCCCTCGGCCGCGGCGAGCGCGTCGCCGTGATCGGACCGTCGGGCGCCGGCAAGACGACGCTGGTGCGCGTCCTCGGCACCTCGCTCCGGCCGAGCGAAGGGCGCGTCTTCCTCGCCGACGACGATCCCTGGCGCTTCGGCGCCGGCGCGCTGCGCCGCCTGCGCGCGACGATCGGCGTCGTCCACCAGAGCCCGCCGATCCCGCCGCGGTTGCGCGTCGTCACCGCCGTCCTCGCCGGCCGCCTCGGCGCGTGGCCGACGTGGAAATCGCTGGCCTCGCTCCTCGTTCCCGGCGACGCCGCCGGCGCACGCGAGGCGCTCGGCCGGCTCGACCTCGGCGACCGCGTCTTCGATCGCTGCGACCGGCTCTCGGGCGGCCAGCTGCAGCGCGTCGGCATCGCCCGCGTCCTCTACCAGCGCGCTGCGTTCATCCTCGCCGACGAGCCGGTCTCGGCGCTCGACCCGACGCTCGCCGACCTGAGCGTCGGCGCGCTCGTCGCCGAGAGCGAAGGGCGCGGCGCGACGCTGGTCGCCTCGCTGCACGCGGTCGACCTCGCGCTCAAGTGGTTCCCGCGCCTGATCGGCATGAAGGCCGGCGAGATCGTCTTCGACCGGCCGACCGCCGCGGTGACGAGCGCGATGCTTCACGATCTCTACGCGACCGAGGGCCGCGCCCTGCCGCAGCAGGGCGTCGACGCGCTCGACCCGGCGCGGCCGGCCAACGTCGTCGCGCTGAAGCGGCCGGGCTGCCAATGAGCGCCGATGGGCCGCTCCCGAGGCGCTCGCCCCCTCGGGGGGCCGACGCGAAGCGTCTTGGGGGCCCAGTGAGCGCCGACGAGCCGCTCCCGAGGCGCTCGCGCCTCCTCGGCGGGCAAAGGCGAAGCGGCTTGGTGGCCCGATGAGCGTCGTCACGGCGACGATGGCGCCGCCACGGGCGCCGCTCCGCGACCCGGCGGCGCGAGCGCGCGCGACCGCGCTCGTCGTCGCCGTCGTCGTCCTCTGGCCGCTCCTCGGCCTCGCCGAGTTCAAGCCGTGGCAGCTGTTCGAGAGCGGCAACCTGCAGGTGATGGCGAACTTCCTCGCCGGCTTCTTTCCGCCCCGGGTCGGGCCCGATTTCCTGGCGATGCTCTGGAAGGCGACGCTGGAGACGCTGGCGATCGCCACCGCCGGCATCGCCCTCGCCTTCGTCGTCGCGGTGCCGCTCGCGGTGGTCGCGACGCGCGCGCTCGCGGTCGCGCGCATCGGCCCCGGCCCGGGCCGCGCGGTCGGCGCCGCCGTCCGCACCGCGACGCGCGCCGTCCTCACCGTGCTGCGCGCGATCCCCGAGGTCGTGTGGGCGCTGGTCTTCGTTCGCGCCCTCGGCCTCGGCCCGGGCGCCGGCGTGCTCGCCCTCGCGGTGACCTACGGCGGCATGCTCGGCAAGGTCTACACCGAGATCCTCGAATCGGGCGACACGCGCTCGGCGCGCGCGCTGCTTGAAGCGGGCAGCCCGCGCCTCGGCGCGCTCTTCTACGCGCTCGTGCCGAGCACGGCGCAGGAGCTCGCGTCGTACACCGTCTACCGCTGGGAATGCGCGGTGCGCGCGTCGGTCGTGATGGGCTTCGTCGGCGCCGGCGGCCTCGGCCAGCTGATGGACCAGTCGATGAAGATGCTGAACGGCGGCGAGGCGAGCACGATCCTGCTCACCTTCCTCGCCCTCGTCATCGTCGCCGACGCGATGAGTGCCGTCATCCGGCGCGTCCTGTCGTGAGCGCGATCCGGACGGCCGCGACGGCGCCGCCGACGCGGCTCGCGCCGTGCTGGGGCTGCATCGCCCTCGCGCTCGCGGTCGTCGCCGCGGTGGTCGCGAGCTTCGCCTACCTGGCGGTCGACTACCGCCAGCTCTTCAGCGCCGAATCGATGCGCCTGATGGCCAAGTTCGTGCGCGAGTTCTTTCCGCCCGACCTGACGCCGGCGTTCCTCGCCAAGGCGACGTGGGGCGCGCTGCAGACCTTCGCCGTCGCCGCGATCGGCACCCTGCTCGCGGTCATCTTCGGCGCCTTGATCGCCTTGCCGGCGGCAGGTCGATTCGGCCTCGCCCCGCGCCTGGCGGCGCGCCTCGTCCTCAACTTCCTGCGCAGCGTCCCCGAGCTCGTCTGGGCGGCGCTGATGGTGATCGCCGCCGGCCTCGGCCCGTTCGCCGGCACGCTCGCGCTCGCCCTGCACACGACCGGCGTGCTCGGCCGGCTCTACGCCGAGAGCCTCGAGAACGTCGCGCTCGCGCCCGAGCGCGCGCTGCGCGACGCCGGCAGCGGCCGCGTCGCCGCGTTCGCCTACGCGACCCTGCCGCTGGTGACGGCGCAAGGCGTCGCCTACGCGCTCTATCGGCTCGAGATGAACATCCGCATGGCCGCGGTGCTCGGCTTCGTCGGCGCCGGCGGCCTCGGCCAGCTGCTCTACTTCCATCTCTCGATCTTCCAGCAGGCGCAGGCGTCGACGCTGCTGCTGGCGATGTTCGTCCTCGTCTTCGCGGTCGACTCGCTCAGCGCCTTCGTGCGCGGCCGGCTCCTGCCCGCGCACGGCTGAAGACGGCGCGATGGCGGCGAACGCGCTCGAGATCGCCGCGCTCACCAAGCGCTTCGACGCCGTGCCGGCCGTCGACCGCCTCGACCTCGCCATCCCGCGCGGCGAGTTCCACGCGCTGCTCGGCCCGAACGGCGCCGGCAAGACGACGACCTTGCGCATCGTCGCCGGCCTGCTCAGGGCCGACGAAGGCAGCGTCTCGGTGCTCGGCCACGACGTCGCGACCGATGCGGCGGCGGCCAAGCGCGTGCTCTCGTTCCTGCCCGACGACCCGCTCGTCTACGACAAGCTCGACGCGCTCGAGTACCTCGAGTTCGTCGCCGGCCTGTGGTCGCTGCCGGGCGACGTCGCGGCGCAGCGCGCCGAGGAGCTGCTGCGCTGGCTCGACCTCTGGCCGCAGGCGCGCCAGCGTGCCGAGGGCTACTCGCGCGGCATGCGCCAGAAACTCGCGCTCGCCGGCGCGCTGATCCACGCGCCGCAGGTGCTGATCCTCGACGAGCCGCTGACCGGCCTCGACGCCGCCGCGGCGCGCCAGGTCAAGGACCTGCTCATCGCCCGCGTGCGCGAAGGCTGCACCGTGATCCTGACGACGCACATCCTCGAGATCGCCGAGCGGCTCGCCGAGCGCATCAGCATCATCCAGCGCGGCCGCATCGTCGCCCAGGGCAGCCTCGACGAGCTGCGCGCGCAGGCGGCAGGCGCCGGCCGCGGCAGCACGCTCGAGGACGTCTTCCTCGAGCTGACGCGCGCGCCGCCTTGAAGCTCGCGCCCGGCTCGGCGCCCTGGCTGCTGCGCCACGAGCTTCGGCTCGCCTGGCGCGGCGTCGGCGGCAAGCGCCTCGGGGTGCTGATCAGCGTCGGCGGCATCGTCTGGCTCGTCTATCACCTGGCGGCGTGGGCGATGCTCGGGCTCTTCGCCGACCCGACCGCGCTGCCGCCGGCGCTCTTCGCGATGCTCGGCGCGGGCGTGTGGCTCGTCTTCACGCTGATCCTGGCGCAGGCGATCAACCTCTCGGTCGGCGCGTTCTTCGAGCGCGGCGACCTCGACCTCCTGCTCGCCTCGCCGCTCGCGCCGAGGAGCGTGTTCCTCGTCCGCGGCCTCGGCGTCGCGATCACGTCGACGGCGATCTATGCGTGGCTGATCACGCCGTTTGCCAACGTCGCCGCGATCGCCGGCCATGCGCGCCTGCTCGCGATCTACCCCGCCCTCGCCGCCCTCGCCCTGCTCGCCGCCGCCACCGGCATGGCGGCGACGGTGGTCCTCGTTCGCATCCTCGGCGCGCGGCGCGCGCGCGTCGTCGCGCAGCTGCTCGGCGCCTTCGTCGGCGCGGCGCTCTTCCTCGTCCTCCAGTTCGACAACCTGGTCTCGCCCGAGCGATCGCAACGCTGGCGCGCGGCGCTGCGCCACCTCGGCGAAGGCGGACCGCTCGACCGCGACGGCCTCGTCTGGCTGCCGCTGAACGCGATGCTGGGCCAGCCGACCGCGCTGCTCGCCGTCGTCGCCGCCGGCGCCGGCGCCTTTGCCTGGGTCGTCGCCAGCATGTCGCGACGCTTTCTCGCCGGCACGCAGGAGGTGCTGACGGCACCGGTGCGAACGCGCAGCGCACCGACGCCGGCGCGCTTTCGCAGCGGCCTCTGGCGCAACGTGCTGGTCAAGGAATGGAAGCTGATCGGCCGCGATCCGCAGCTGATCGCGCACACGCTGCTGCAGTCGCTCTACATGCTGCCGCTCGCCTTCGTCTGGATCCGGAACGAGTCGCCGCAGGTCGTGCTCGCGCCGGCGCTGGTGATGCTCGCCGCGACGCTCGCCTCGGGCCTGACCTGGCTCACGGTCGCCGCCGAGGACGCACCCGAGCTGCTCGCCTCGGCGCCGGTCGAGCGCGGCGTGCTGCGCCGCGCCAAGCTCGTCGCCGGGATCGCCCCGGTCTGGCTGATCGCGCTGCCGCTCGTGCTCGTCCTCGCGTCGTCGGACGTCGGCGCCGCGGCGATCTTCGCCGCCTGCGTCGTCGGCGCGACGATCTCGGCCGGCAGCATCCACCTGCTGCTGCCGCGGCCGGGACGGCGCCGCGACCTGCGGCGGCGCGCCCGCGGCAACCTGCTCGGCAACCTGCTCGAGCTCACGACCACGGTGGCGTGGCCGGGCCTGACCTGGTGCCTGCTGTCGGCGCCGCTCTACGCGCCGCTGCCGGCGCTGGCCGCGATCGCCGCGCCGCTCGCGGCGTGGTGGTGGGGCCGACGCCGGCGCAGCGAGCTCGGCGCCGCCTAGATCGCCGCGCGGCTCGGCGCAACGCGCGCGCTTGGCGCGCGCCGCGCTGCCGGACGTCAGGGCTCGGCGCCGGTGCGCAGCGGATAGCCGGCCTCGAGCCACGCCTTCATGCCGCCGTCGAGGGCGACGGTGCGCTCGAAGCCCATCGTCCGCAGGGTCGCCGCGGCGAGCGTCGAGATGCGGCCGAACTCGCAGCAGGTGACGATGCGCGCGGTCGGATCGGGCAGCTCCTTGTCGACGCGCAGCTCGAGCTGGCCGCGCGGCAGGAGGCGCGCGCCGGGAATGTGGCCGGCCTCGTAGGCGTCCTTCTCGCGAACGTCGAGGACGACCAGCTCGTTGCTCGGGCTCTCGACGCGCGATCGCAGCTCGGCCATGCTCATGAACGGCACGACCGCGGTCGCCTCGGCGAGCATCTCGCCGACCGTCTTGCCGCCGCTCATGTTGGTTCGCAGCGCCTCGGTGAGGTGGGTCGGCATCGACAAGTCGAGGCTCTTCATCATCTGCACGAACGCGGCGCGGTCGCGCTGCTGCAGGCGCGGGTTGGCCGCGATCTCGGCGCCGATCGTCGAATGGCTGCGGCCCTTGTAGTCGTGCGCCGGGTAGACGAGAAGCGCCGGATCGAGCCCGAGCAGGCGGCCGAAGAGGCTGTCGTAGAGCGCGTCCGGGTCGCCCGTCGGCAGGTCGGTGCGGCCGGTGCCGCCGATCAGGAGCGTGTCGCCGGTGAAGACGCGGTCGGCGCCGACCAGGCACATCGAGTCGGCGGTGTGGCCGGGCGTGTGCAGCACCTGCAGGCGCAGCTTGCCGAGGACGATCGACTCGCCGTCGTCGACGCGCATCGAGATCCCGGGCGCGGGCGAGCTGCGGTGCATCACCGTCATCGCGCCGAGCCGCTCGGCGATGCGGCGCGATGCCGAGAAATGGTCGGCGTGCGTGTGGGTGTCGATGACGAAGCGGATGCGCAGGCCGTGGCGCGTCGCCAGGCCGAGGTAGCGGTCGACCTGGCTCACCTCGGGATCGATCAGCGCGCCGGCGCAGGTGTCGGCGCAGCCGATCAGGTACGACTGGCATCCGCCGGTGGCGACCTGTTCGAAGATCATGGCGCTCCTCGGCTGTGACGCTGCATTGGACCTCAGTTGATCGCCAGCTTCAAATCGGCGCGCGGCGTCCACGCCGGATCGTCGCTCGCCGTCTTCGGCGCGCCGAGAAACAGCCGCTCGACCGCGATCTCGCGGCCGGCGAGGTAGTCGCGCACGGCGACGCCGCGCCGCACCGCGAGCTGCTGCATCGCGTCGTCGCCGAGCGTCATGCTCGCGAGCAGGAGCGCTTCCATCTCGGCCGGCGGCAGGTCCTTGGCGAGGCCGACGATGTTCTTCGGCTTGACGATGTCGGCGCGCCGGTAGACCTCCTTCAAAAGCGCCGGATACTCGGCCGCCGTCACGGTCACCTCGGCCTGTGTGCTGGCGCCGCCGGCGATCGCCTGGCGGCGCTTCTCGGCGCGGACGATCTGCGCCAGCCGCTCCTTCTTCCAGGCGTCGCGCTCGCGGTCGAGCCGGGCCTCGCCGCTGACGGTGAGCATCAGCGCCGGCCGGTCGGCGAGCGCCTTGGCGATCTTGTCGAGGCTCTCGCGCGCACTCGGGTCGAGCACCGCCGTGCCCGGCGCGAACTCGACGCGCGAGAGCTCGCCTTCGCCGCCGCCGAACGCCGACGCGAGCAGCGCGAACGGCGACGTCACCGCCTTGACGATCAGGTTGCTGATGACCTTCCAGATCACGCCGCCGAGCGAGAACTTCGGGTCGTTGATTGAGCCGCTGACCGGCAGGTCGAGATCGATCACGCCGTTGCGATCGGCGAGCAGCGCGACCGCGAGCTTGACCGGCAGGCTCGCGGTCGAGCCCTCGACCTTGGCGCCGAAAGCGAGCTGGTGCAGGACGATCCTGTTGCTCGCCGTCAGCTCGCCGCTCGGCTGGACGACGTAGGCGAGGTCGACGCTCATCTTGCCGCGCTCGATGCCGTAGCCGGCGTACTTGATCGCGTACGGCGAGAGCGGCGGCAGCTCGAGGTCGCGCACCTTGGCCTGCAGGTCGAGGGCGAGCGGCCGGGCGAGCGGGTTGACCTTGCCGGTGATCTCGAGCGTGGCGGTGCCCTCGACGCGGCCCTTCAGCGACAGCTCGGCGAGCTGCGCCGGCTGGCCCGGTGCCGGCGCCTCCGACGAGAACGCGGCCAGGCGCCCGGTCAGCTCGCTGAGGTTGGCGTTGTAGTTGGGCTTGACGAAGCGATCGTCGTAGTTGACGCGGCCGCCGACGACGGCGATGGGCCCGAACCTGACGATGGTCGCCGGTGTCGACGAAGGCGCCGCCGAGGTGGCGGCGATCGGCGCCGGCGCGGCGACGGCGACCGTGGCCGGCGTCGAGGCGGCGCTCGCTGGCGCGGCCGGCGCGGTCGCTGCTGCGGACGCTGCTGACGCGGGTCGGGCGACATCCTGCAGGTTGAGGCGGCCGTTCTCGTCGAGGACGACGCGCGCGAAGAAATCGCTGAGCGCGGTCTCGGCGACGCTCACCCGCGTCGCCGTGCCCGGCGCTATCGCCACGTCGATGCCGCGCAGCGAGAGCGACTTCCAGTTGAGCAGCTGGCGGCCGCCGCTGCCGTCGCGCACCATCGCCAGCGCGCGCGGCGCGGCGCTGCGATCGGTCGCGGCGTTGGTGGCGCGGAAGTCGTCGACCGTCGCGTCGCCGCGCAGCGCCAGCGTCGAACCGGCGTCGCCGCGCGCCCAGCGGACATCGCCCTTGAAGCTCGTCTGCGCTTTCTGGACGTCGATGTCGAAGAGGTCGTCGAGGTAGGGATCGAGCAGGTGCAGCGGCAGGTCCTTGACGAGCAGCGCCGCCTGTGCGCGGCCCGGAACGCCGGCAGCAAAGGCGCCGAGCTCGCCGCTCGCGTCGACGCTGCCGACGACGCCGCTGCCGACCGCCTTGCCGCTCGGCCCGGCCGGCACCGAGACGCGGGCGACGACATGGAACGGCGCCGCCGCCGCGCCGTCGAGCGCGTAGCCGCGCAGTTGGACGCCGAAGTCGACGACGTCGAGCGCGACCGGCAGGTGCGCGCCGCGGTCGACGAAGCCGACGCGGCCGCGCTCGATCGCGAGCTCGCCGACGGCGAAGCGCCACGACGGCGCGGCGACGCTCGCCGCGAGCGCGGGGCTGACGCGGGTCGGTGCGAGCGGATTGAGGACGGTCGTCGTGCGCGACGCCGCAACGGACGGGCTGCTCGCTGAGCTCGTCGTCTCCGCGGCGGCGGCGACGCCCGGCGCGGCAGCAGTCGGCGCGATCCAGCGCGCGACGTTCCAGCGCCGCTCGCGGTCGCGCTCGACGCGCAGGCGCGGCGCACGGAGCGCGAAGCGCCCGATCGACGCCGTTTTCGCTCCCGTGTCGAGGCGCGCGTCGCTCGCCTCGATCAACTCGGCCGCGGCATCCGGCGCCGCCGTGTCGCCGAGGACGAATCGCGCCAGCGCGAGCCGGCTCGCCGCGATCTTCAGCTGCGGCGCGCCGGTGCCGGCGCGCCATTCGACGTCGAGCTCGGCGCTCAGCTCGCCGGCGAGCGGCGGCGCGACAACGCTGCGCAGGTAGGGACGCAGCGGCGCCAGCGGCAGCGCCGCGAGCGAGACCTTGACGGTCGCCGCCGTCGTGTCGCCCTGGCCCGAGAAGGCGAGCTTGCCGCGCTCGCTGCCGGCGCCGAGGACGCCGTCGCCGCGGAAGACGACCGGCGCCGCCAGCGGCCAGGCGATCTTGGCCGCGTCGAGCGTGAAGTCGGCGAGGGCGAGCGTCGCGGCCGGGCTCGTCGTCGCGTCGCTCCAGTCGAGGCGGCCGGCGTGCAGCGCCAGCGCTGCGACCGCGACGCGCCACGGCGGCGAGACCGCGGAGGGCGATATGGCCATGGCGCTCGCTGCGGCGGCGACGCTTGTCGCGTTGGCCGCGCTTGCCGGAATCTTCGCGCTTGCCGCGCTCGCCGGGCTCGCCGCGCTCATCGCGCTCATCGCGCTCATCGCGCTCGTCGCCCTCGCGACGTTCACGGCCCGCGCCGTCGACGCGGCGCTCGCCGCGCCGCTCGTCGGCAGCGGCACGCGCGTGACCGCAGTCGCCGCGCCTTCGGTCCCTTCGGCGACGAGCAGCAGGTTGACGCGCCCGGCGGCATCGCGCGCGGCAGCGACGTGCGGCGCGTCGATGTCGATCCGCTTCAGCCGGACCAGCCGCTCGAGCGGACGCAGCTCGTCGATCTGCAGCTTGACGCTCGCGACCTTGAGCAGCTCTTTCGCCGCCGCATCGACGACCTCGATGCCGGTCGCGCCGACGCTGCCGCTGACGTTGAGCGAGAGCTTGGGGCGCTGCTCGAAGGCGACGACGACGTCGGCGTTCAGGGTCGCCGCGCGCAGCTGCGCCGGCAGGCCGCGCGGCAGGTAGCCGAGGTAGGGCGCGACCGCGAAGCCGTCGAGCTTCAGATGCAGCTGGCCGTCGCCGTGCTCGGCAAACGGCGTCGCCGCGCCGGCCGAATCGAAGCGGCTGTCGTCGAGCGTGAACGCGAGGTGCGGCTCGACCTTGATCTCGCGCTCCGAAGGCAGCGAGCTGATGAACGGAACGGCGAGCTCGAGGTTGCGCAGGCGATGCGTCGCCGCGAGCGGCCGATCGACGAAGTCGGCGCCGCCGCCGCGGACGACGATGTTGTGGACGGCGAAGCGCGCCGGGCCGCTCGCCGGCGGCGCGGCGGCGAGACGCTGCAGCACGTCGTCGATGTCGTAGCGGCCCGCGCCGAGGCGGCTGACGCGAACGATCGGCGCGTCGACCTCGAGGCGGTCGATCACCGGCGCGAGGCGGAACAGCGAGACCAAGGCGACGTCGGCGTAGAAGCGCTTGATCTCGAGCGCCGGCGGTGCGCCTGCGGCCGCGCCGGCGAGCGCGACGTCGGCGAGCGTCAGCTCGAGCGTCCACGGATTGAAGGCGACGTGGCCGATCGTCAGGCGCCGGCCGAGCTCGCGCGACGCGGCCTGCCCGGCCTGCGCGGCGACGATCGGCGGCACGTAGAACCACGCCGCGCTCCAGAGCACGACGACGACGACGGCAGCGATCGCGATGCGCAGCCAGGCCTTGCGCGAGCCGAAGCGACGAGGCGGACGGACGGGCGGCAGGTCCATCGACCCGATTCTGCCGCCCCGCGCGAGCGCGCCGCGCGTCGTCGGGCGCGGCGCTTCCCGACTCAGCCGACCATCTCGAGGATGCTGAACATCTCCTCGGCGACGCGGCGCATGTGCAGGTTGGGATTGGCTTCGTGCATGCCTTCGTCGTCGATGCCCTGCGCCGCGGCCTTCAGCTCGGCGAGGGTCGATTCCGAGAGCAGTCGGGCGATCGTCTTCAGCACCAGGCCGTGGGCGACCAGCCTGGCCTCGAGCTCGCGGATTCGTTCTGAGGCATCTTCCATCGCAGCGGCGAGCGTAGGTGAACGGCGCCTCGGGCGCGAGAGTCGCCGCGCGCGCGGCGGCGACGGAGAACCGACCCGGATCGGGTAGGAGCGCTCCGACAACGAGAGCCGCAGCGCGTCGGAATCGTACGTCGTCTAGGCCTCGACGTCGCGACGAGCGCGCTCGGCCGCGAGCAGCTGCCACGCCGACATGAACATCGCCGCGATCAGCGGGCCGATGACGAAGCCGTTGAGGCCGATCACCGCCAGCCCGCCGACGGTCGAGATCAGGATCACGTAGTCGGGCAGCTCGGTGTCCTTGCCGACGAGGATCGGCCGCAGCACATTGTCGATCAGGCCGATCACGAAGACGCCGAAGGCGATCAGGCCGAAGCCCTGCCAGACCTGGCCGACCGCGAGCAGGTAAAGCGCGACCGGGCCCCAGATCAGCGCCGCGCCGACGGCAGGCAGCAGCGACAGGAAGCCCATCACGACCGCCCACAGGATCGGCGCGTGCACGCCGAGGACCCAGAAGGCGAGGCCGCCGAGCGCGCCCTGCGCCGCGGCGACGAGGACGTTGCCCTTGACCGTCGCCCGGATCACGGTCGTGAAGCGCTCGAGCAGGCGCGCCTTGACCGAGGGTTCGAGCGGGAGCGCGAGGCGGATCGCGCGCGCCACCGACGTGCCGTCGCGGAGCAGGAAGAACAGCAGGTACATGGCGATGCAGAAGCCGACGACGAGGTCGAGCGCGTCCTGGCCGAAGTCGACGGCGCGGCCGGCGAGCGCCTGGCCGCGCTGCGTGATCGCGGCGGCGAACTTGGCTTGCAGAACGGCGAGGTCGTCGAGGCCGAGCCGCTCGAGCAGGCCGGTCGCCCACGACGGCAGCGCGGCGACCATCTGGGCGAAGTAGGTGCCGAAGTTGACCTCGCCCGACTTGACGCGCTGGTACATGCCGGTCACCTCCTGCACCAGCGACACGGCGACGAGCGCGAGCGGCAGGATGACGATGACGAGAATGATCGCGAGCGTCGCCAGCGCCGCGAGCGAGCGCCGCTTGCCCGTCCTCGCGAGCAGCTTGCGGTAGAGCGGCTCGAACAGCAGCGCCAGCACGGCGCCCCAGAAGACGGCGCCGTAGAACGGCCAGACGATCCACGCCAGGGCGACCGTCAAGCCGACGAGCAGGATCAGGAATGCGTTGCGATCGAAGGCGCTCGCCGGGGCCGGGTCCGAACGTTTCATGGCGGGCCGAGCGCAGCTCGACGATGTTGCGGGCGCCGCATCGTAGCTGCCGCCGGCCCGGGCCGGCGCGCTGGCGCCGGCCGCGCCGCCTACTTCCGCGCCGCTTCGGGCTCGTCCTTCTTGCCCTTCGCCGAGCCGGGCTCGGCCTGCTTGCGATGCATCTCGGCGAGCACCGACGCCGGCGTGACGTTGGCGACCGTCGCCTGGATCTTGTTCTTCAGCCCGGCGACGACGTCGCCCTCGCCTTCCATCATCGCCTTGAAGCCGACCTTGGCGACGTCGGCCGGATCGTCCTTCTTGCCGGTGCCGATCTTGGTGTCGAGCATGTCGGCGCGGGCGAAGAACTCGGTGTCGGTCGCGCCCGGCATCAGCACGCTGACCGTCACGCCGCTGTCCTTCAGCTCGTTGCGCAGGGCGAACGAGAACGAGTCGATGAATGCCTTGGTGCCGTTGTAGGCGGCCTGGAAGGTGCCCGGCATGAAGCCGGCGATCGAGCCGGTGAAGAGGATCCGGCCCCGGCGCCGCTCGCGCATTCCCTGGCCGACCTGGTGAACGAGGTAGACCGTGCCGGTGATGTTGGTGTCGATGACGTGGCGGATCTCGGCGAAGTCCTGGTCGAGGAAGGCCTTGCCGAGGCCGTGCCCGGCGTTGGCGAGAAGCGCTTCGACCGGCCGTCCGCGCGTCGCTTCGACCAGCCTGTCGACGCCCTCGAGGGTGGCGAGATCGACCTCGAGCGACTCGACTTCGGCGCCCAGGGCGCGCAGGTCGTCGGCGGCCGACTGGATCTCGGCACGGTCGGCGGCGACGACGAGATCGAATCCGTGCGCGGCGCATTCGCGCGCGAGGTGATAGCCGATGCCCGACGAGGCGCCGGTGACGATGGCGAGCGGGCGGGAGGAAGAAGCCATGAGCGAGCTCCGATGCGATGAGTGGGTCGAGCGGAAATTCGGCAAGGGACATGCCCGTCGCTCGGCCTCGTCGGCCGAGCGCGGGGGTCGGCGGAGCGTCAGCGCGCCGCCGCGGCGCGGCCCGCGCGCATGCCGTGGAAGAGCGCTTCCTCGAACACCGAGTACGCCGACAGGTCGGCGTGCGCGAACTCGATGCGACGCTGCGGCGCGGCGAGCGCGGCGAGCGCGGCGCTGCTGCGAACGCCGGGCAGCGGCATGCTCATCGCGTGGCCGTAGCGCATCAGGTCGATGCGGCGCAGCTTGGCGCCGAGATCGGGATGCACGGGCGCGAGGTCGGCGACGACGTGCCCGGCCCAGGCGCGCCAGTCGTCGTCGAGGAGGCGCCGGCGCTGCGCCGCGAGCGCGGCGGCGCCGCCCGCGCCGAGAGCGACGTAGGCGGTGAGCACCGTCGGCCCGGCGAACGGTCGCGTGCTCTGGTGCATCGCGTCGACATAGCCGAGGCCGCTTGCGCCGTAAGCGACGTTGTCCCACGACAGCGGCGCGCCGGGGCGATCGTCGAGGGCGGCATCGAGCTGCAGGTTGGCGACCAGCCACGGCGCGTGGCGGACGATCTGCGCCGCCTCGCGCAGCGCCGGCGGCGGCGCCGCGAGCAGGCGTGCCGCGACGAAGAGCGGCGTCGCGACGACGACGCGCGCGCTGAGCCAGCGCTCGCGCTGCGCCGTGGCCGCGTTCCAGGCATCGACGGCGACCTCGTCGCGGCCCTCGTCGACGCCGAGGACGACGCGGCCGGGATGCAGACGCGGCCCGAGCGGCGCGGCGAGGCGCTCGGCGAGCCAGGCGTTGCCCTCGGGCCAGGTGAGGATGCCTTCGCCGCCGTCGCCGCCGTGCGCTTCGTCGCCGGGCGCGCGAAAGCCGTGCCGGCTCGCGAAGTAGTGCAGCCCGGCCCACGCCGAGACGTCGGCGCTGCCGGCGCCGTAGTCGTCGCGGCAGCAGTAGTCGAGGTACCAGCGCAGGGCGGGCCCGACGAGGCCCTGGCCGTCGAGCCAGGCGGCGAAGGTGACGCGGTCGAGCGCGGCGAGCGCATCGCTCCAGCGCGAGCGCGCGGTCGGGATCTCGAATGCGCCGTCGTCGCCTGCCGCCGCGACGGCGACGCCGAAGGCGCGGTAGTGGGCGAGCGTCGTCGCCCGCTCGGCGGCGGGCAGCGCTTCGATCGGCGGCAGCAGGCCGTCGCGCCAGCCGCCGTCGATGAAGAGCCGCTCCTGCGGGCTGTGGCACAGCATGCGATCGTCGTAGACGGCGCGGCCGCTCTCGACCCGACGCACGCCGAGCTCGTCGAGCAGCGCGGCGACCTCGATCGCGCTCGCGCCCGGCACGGGCAGGTAGTGGGCGCCGAGCGGGCAGCGCATGCCGGCCATCGCGTGGCCGCGGCTGTTGCCGCCGGCGCTGTCTTCGAGCTCGAGGACGTGGCAATCGTCGACGCCGGCGCCGAGCAACGCGCGCGCCGCGCCGAGGCCGGCGATGCCGGCGCCGACGACGATCGCGCCGACCCGCCGCGTCAGCGCGACCGGTGGCGCGCCGCCCGACTTCGTCTCGGGCCAGCCGCTGCGCAGCAGGTGGCCGCGCTCGTGGTCGGCGCCGATCCAGCCGCCGTCGTAGCGCGGCGCGCTGTCGCGCGTGCAGGCGGCGAGCGGGCCGAAGGCGAGCGACGCGGCGAGGACGTCGCGGCGCGTCGGCCCGCTCGCTGCGCCGCGCGACCGGCTCACCGCTGCACCTTGCCCCACTCGTCCTCGAAGGTCTGGACGAGGACCTGGTTCGAGAGCCGATTGACCTCGGCCGGCACGCGCGCCATGTCGGGCGGGAAATCGAAGAGCGCCGGCAGACCGGCGACGGTGAGAAAGCGCAGCGACGGCGGCAGCGTCGACGCCAGGCGGAACGGCCGCCGGCTGGCGACGATGAAGCCCCACTCGCCGAAGCTCGGCACGTGCGCGTGGTACGGCGCCGTCGTCAGGCCGGCCGCCTCGATCGTCGTCACGACGGTCCAGAAGCTCTTGCGCGCGATCAGCGGCGAAGTCGTCTGCACGACCGCATAGCCGCTCGCCGAGAGATGCCGCTCGACCAGCTCGTAGAAGGTCCGGGTGTAGAGCTTGCCGATCGAGAAGTTGGTCGGGTCGGGGAAGTCGACGACGATCGCATCGAACGTCTCGTCGTGCTGCTCGAGCCAGGCGAAGGCGTCGGCGTTGACGATCGTCAGCTTCGGCGAATGCAGCGAATCGCCGTTCAGGCGGCGCAGCAGCGGCGCGGTCGAGAAGAGCTGCGTCATGTGCGGATCGAGCTCGACCAGCGTGACGCGCTCGACGCTCGCGTACTTGAGCACCTCGCGCACCGCCATGCCGTCGCCGCCGCCGAGGACGAGCACCCGGCGCGGCGCGCCCTGCGCCGCGAGCGCCGGATGGACGAGCGCCTCGTGGTAGCGGTACTCGTCGCGCGAATGGAACTGCAGGTTGCCGTTGAGGAAGAGGCGGACGCCGGCGGGACTGGCGGTGACGACGACGCGCTGGTACGCGCTCGTCTCGCTGTAGATCACGCGGTCGGCATAGAAGCGGTCCTCGGCCCAGCTCGTGACGAGGTCGGCGCCGGCGAAGGCGGCGACGAGCGCGGCGATCGTCAGCGCCGCCGCGGCGGCGTGGGCGGCGAAGCCGCGCAGCTCGGCGCGAAAGAGCCAGAGCGCCCAGACCGCGACGGCGGCGTTCATGAGGCCGAAGAAGGCGCCGGTGCGAATCAGGCCGAGCTGCGGCACGAAGAGGAGCGGGAAGGCGATCGCGACCGCGAGCGCGCCGAGGTAGTCGAAGGTCAGCACCTGCGAGACCAGCGTCTTCAGGCCGCCGTTCGGGCCGCCGGCATGGCGCTTCAGGATCCGCATGACCAGCGGGATCTCGAGGCCGACGAGGATGCCGACGGCGAGGACGAGCGCGTAGAGCGCGAAGCGGAACGACGGCGTCGCCAGCGACTGCAGCGCGAAGAGCGCGGCCGGCATCAGGCCGCCGATCAGGCCGACGAGGAGCTCGATGCGCAGGAACTGCGCGAGCAGCTGGCGCTCGAGGTAGCGCGACAGCCACGAGCCGACGCCCATCGCGAACAGATAGGTGCCGATGACGGTCGAGAACTGGAGGATCGAATCGCCGAGCAGGTAGCTCGCGAGCGTGCCGGCGGCGAGCTCGTAGACGAGGCCGCAGGCGGCGACGATGAAGACCGAGGCGAGGAGCGCGACCTCGACGGGACGGACGGGGATCGTGCTCGCGGCAGGGGCGGCCGGGCCGGCCACCGGATCACTCACCCATGCACCGCCGCCGCGACGATCAGGCCGACGGCGATGCAGACGGCGCCGAGGACGATCGCGAGCGCGACGTTCTTCTTGTCGACGATCTCGGTCCAGAGGTGATAGGGCGTGAGCTTGTCGACGACGACGAAGAAGAGCCCCAGGACGACGATGCCGATCACCGCATAGAGGACGGACCCGAAGATGATTTCGGGGCGGAGCCATTCGAGTGTCATTGTCATTTCTCCTGTCGATCAACAAGGGGTCGCGACGTCGCTACTTGTGCCCGCCGCCGCTCGAGAAACCGCCGAACGCGCCGCCGCCGCTGCGATAGCCGCTGCCGCTGCGCTGGTTCTTGAGGCAATTCTGGTACTCCTGCGACGCGTCGCCGAAGGTGTTGCGAGTCTGGCTGCAATCGCCGGCGCCGCCGCCGCTGCCGCAGCGAAAGAGCAGCAGGACGAGCGCGACGATGAACATCCAGAAGAAGATCTTGCCGAGCAGCGATCCCTTGAAAGTCGTCGGCAGGGAGTCGCGCTGCAGGCCGGCGCGCTGCTCGGGCGCGAGGCGAAAGGCGTTCACCACCGCGTCGGCCGAGAGCGTCTCGCCCGCCGACCAGACGACCTCCTTCGAGTCCGCGCCTTCGGTCTGCTCGCGGTTCAGCCGCTTCGCAGACGCCGCGCCGGTGCCGACGTAGTCGCTGTTGGCGGTGCGCTCGTCGCGCGCGAGGCGCCAGTAGAACTCGCCGAGGACGTAGGTGACCTTGCCGACGTAGTCGTAGAGCTTGCGATAGAGGACGCCCTCGTGCTTGACGCTGTCGCCGAACGACTGCGGCGCGCCGGTGATCGGCGCCGCCCAGCTCCAGCCGTCCTCGGCGTCGACGAGGAAGGCGAAGCCTTCGCTGCGGTGATACAGCAGGTACTCGCGCCAGAAGGTCTGATCGTCGTCGCCCTGCGCCACCTCGCAGCGCTCGACGTAGCCGACCACCTGCCAGGGCAGCGCCTTGGCGCCGCCGAGCGCGAGCGTGCCGACGCTGCCGAGCGGGATCTGCGGCTCGCTGCCGTTCTCCTGCGCGTAGTGGGCGAGATCGGCGCCGACGTTGCCCTGCTGCTGCGACGTCAGGTCGATCACCGACCGGCACTGCGTGCAGACGATCGACTGCGTCGTCGCCAGCTTGACGGCGAGCGCGGCACCGCAGCTCGGGCACTGCAGCGTCCGGCCCGCGACCTGCTTCTCGCTGTCCTCGCGCAGGCCGGTCAGCGCCAGGCCCGAGAGGACGACCGAGCTGCCGACCGACCACGCCGGCCGCGCCGGGTCGGTGTAGTCGACGGTGCCGACCTCGCCGCGCGCGGAGCGCACGTCGGCGACGACGAAGGCGTGCTCGAGGTTCGGCCGCTTCGGCAGCTCGCCCGCGGCGGCGATGAGCTTGGCCGCGACCACCGAGGCGACGGTCCAGCTCTGCCCGTTGACGGTGAGCGGCGCGCCCGGCTTGAGGTTCTCGGCCGGCGGCAGCGCTGTCGTCAGCGGCGCATCGAAGGCGACGACGTAGCGGCCGTTGTCCTCGGAGAGCCAGCCCGACTTCTGCGGGCCGTCGTCGCTCTCGAAGAGCGCGTGCCATTCGTTCCAGGTGCCGTCGGCATAGCGATACTGGAGGCGGCCGACCAGCGTGAACGGCGCGCCCTGGTACTTGCCGGCGACGCCGAGCTGGAGCGACGTGTGGTCGTCGAAGAGCTCGGCGCTTTCGCCGATCTTCCTGAGCTGATCGCCGGCGCGAACGACGGTGGAGCGGCAGAAGCTGCAGACCGCGAACGGCGACGCCGCCGAGCGGAACTCGACCGGCGCGCCGCAGTTCGGGCACGCGGCGCGGTAGGCGCGCTGGGGCGGCGGGTCGGTGGTGGCCAAACGGATGCGGGTGTGCGAAGGAGGAGCCGCGCGGGCTGCCCCTCCTTCAAAGGCACGACATCACATCAAACCAGCTTCTTCAGCAGCTCGGCCTTCTTGGCGTCGAACTCTTCCTGCGTCAGGATGCCCTTGGTCTTCATCTCGCCGAGACGCTCGAGCGTGCTCATCACGTCTTCGGCCTTGACGCCGGTCGCCGGCGCACCCGCAGCGGCTGCCGGCGCGCCGGGCGCAGCGGCGTTGAGCCCCTGGCCGAGCTGGTTCGCCATCACCTGGCCGAGCGCGACGCCGGCGCCGAGCCCGACGGCGCTGCCGACGATGCCGCCGCCGCCCTCGCCGCCGCCGGCACCGGCAGCGAGCGCCGGGATCGACTGCGCCGTCTGGTACTGCATGAACTTGCCCATGTCGCCGACCATGCCCATGCCGATCTTCTGGTCGAGGATCTTCTGCAGCTCCTCGGGCAGCGAGATGTTCTGCATCGTCACCATCTCGAGCTTCAGGCCGAGCTTGGCGAACGCCGGCGCGGTTGCCTCCTGGAGCGCCTTGGCGAACTCGACCTGGTTGGCGGCGAGGTCGAGGAACGGCGTGCCGCTGGCGCCGACCGCGTCGGAGATGTTCTGCAGCATCAGCCCGCGCAGCTGGCCGTCGATCTCCTCGGTGGTGTAGCGCTCGCGCGTTCCCGAGATCTCGTTGTAGAAGAGGCGCGGGTCGACGATCCGGTAGCTGTAGTTGCCGAACGCGCGCAGGCGCACGGCGCCGAAATCCTTATCGCGGATCGTCACCGGCTGGCTCGTTCCCCAGCGCTGGTCGATCTGCTGGCGCGTCGAGAAGAAGTAGACGTCGCTCTTGAACGGGCTCCTGAAGAGCTTGTCCCAGTTCTGCAGGTAGGTGAGGATCGGCAGCGTCGCCGTGGTGAGCGTGTAGCGGCCCGGGCCGAAGACGTCGGCGACCTTGCCTTCGTTGACGAACATCGCGACCTGCGATTCGCGCACTGTGAGCGAGCCGCCGTTCTGGATCTCGCGGTCTTCCATCGGGAAGCGCCAGGCGAGCGTGCCGTCGCTGTCCTCCGTCCACTCGATGATGTCGATGAACTGTTTCTTGATGAAATCCATCAGCGCCATGGCAGCGGTACTCCACACGTTCCCCGGACATCCGGGTGCGGCGAATAATAAGGCTCGCCCTGCGAAAACAATCCCCTGAAAGGGTGCTCGCGCATGAACGAATCGACCCCTTTGAAGCTCGCCGTGATCGGCGCCGGCCCGGTCGGGCTCGCCCTGGCGCTGCATGCCGCGGCGGCGCTGCCCGACGCCGAGATCACGGTCTTCGACGCGAGGCCGGCGAGCAAGGACGTCTCGGGCGATCCGCGCACGCTCGCCCTCTCGCTCGGCAGCGTGCAGCTGCTGCAGCGCCTCGGCGCCTGGCGGCCCGCGAGCGCGCAGCCGATCGCCGAGGTGCACGTCTCGCAGGACGCGCCGTCGCTGCTCGGCGCGGTCTCGGCGCGCTTCGCCGAGCCGGCGCTGACGATCCGCGCGATCGACGAGGCGGTGCCGATGCTCGGCGCGGTGATGAGCTACGGCCAGGTCGTCGCACCGTTGCAGGCGGCCTGGCTCGAGACGCAGGCGCGCGCGCCGCAACGCCTCTTCAGCCGCTTCGGCCGCAGCGTCGGCGCGTTGAAGAACGTCGTCGAGCCGTCCGGCGTTGAGGTCGACGCCGACATCGCCGAGCGCTTCGATCTCGCCGTCGTCGCCGAGGGCGGCGTCTTCGCGGCGGCGCCGAAGCGCGATCTCGTCGCCGGCGAACGCCGGCCGGCGCTGCGCCACGACTACGGCCAGACGGCGTGGGTCGGCATCGCCACGTTCGCCGGCGCCGTCGCGGCCGGCACCGGCGGCGTCGCCTACGAGCGCTTCACGCGCCACGGGCCGGCCGCGCTGCTGCCGCTGAAGGACGGCCGCGCCGGCCTCGTCTGGTGCGTCGATAGCCGCGACGATCCGGTCAAGGACCTCGACGACGCCCAGCGCGTCGCCGTCCTCAACACGATCTTCCACCCGCGCACGCCGCGCCTCGCGTCGATCTCGCCGCTGAAGGCGTTCGCGCTCGGCCTCTCCGCCGAGCG
>DASYKC010000114.1:0-20116 GCA_035995885.1 Caldimonas sp.
CACCCTCTCCACCAGCGTACATGCTCCGTATCGACCTCAGCCACCGCTGGTCGAGGCGGCGCAAAGCGCTGCGCAAGAAGCACGGGTTGCGCACAAGTACGCCTTTCGCGTTGCCGACGTGAATACGCTCGACCTGCGCGAGCAGCGATTCGACGCCGTCGTTTTCGAGCACAGCCTGCATCACTTCAAGGACGTTCCAGCGGTGCTCGCAAGAGCGCGCCAACTGCTGCGTCAGGGAGGCTTGCTGCTTGCCGACGAATTCGTCGGGCCCCGGCGCTCTCAGTGGGCCGAACAACAGGTCGCGTTCTGCGACGCCATCGTGGCCGGGCTGCCGGAGAAGGTTCACCGGACCGGGCGGGGCGGCCTCAGAATTGGCCACCATCGGGCCGGCGAACTGCTCATGTGGCCGAACGATCCGTCCGGGGCGATCGAATCGGACCGAATCAGGCCCGCGCCAATTGCGCAATTTCAAGGTCCTCGAAAATCGCGACTACGGGCACCTGTCGCATCTTGTCTTTCAAGACATCGCGCATCACTTCGCCACGGACGATGCAGATGCCAGACGCTGGGGCGATGCGACCCCCGACGCAGGAGCGGAATTGACGGCGTCGGGGCTGATCAAGAGCGACTTCGCCTGCTTCGTTTGCTCATGACATCAGGTCGCTCTCAGGCATTGACGGCACCCACTGGCGCTACTCTCGACGTCGGCGGCTTCGAAGCAGGGGCGAGCCTTCGCCGAGCCGGCGTCGCGCGGAAGTAGAGAGCCTTGAACACCAGCATCTCCATCACGTAGATGATGGCGGTATACGCGTTCACGAAGACCGACAGGACAGTGCAGAAGAGGATGACGACGAGCACGAGTGACCATAACTCGTCGCGCTTGGATTTCGCCATCGCTACGCTGAACGCGAAATACAACAGCATGACTGCGAAGATCGTTCCGTAGACGCCGTAATCGGACAGGAACTGTCTGTAGAACGACGAAACGTTCAAGCTCTCCTCGACCAGGGAAACGTCCAGGTCTTCGACGGCCAGCGCGTCCCGAAGGACGTTCGGAATGAGCGGCAGGATCGAGTAGTAGGGAAAGCCGGTCGTCGGTATCGAATGGATGTTCGCGTTGATGTTGTTCAACGGAGTCGTGACGTACACGTAGACCCAGAAGAAGCCTGCGGGCAGGAAATCGGGGTATTCGCTCGACTGCTGGCCGACATCCTGAATGGCGCTGCCGCCCGAGGACCTGAGATCGCCGAGCGCGCCGAAGGCCAGCACTACCGCGAGGACCACGGACGAGCCAAGGAGCATGAACCTCCTCCGAAACGATGCGGAAAAGAGCAGGCCGATGAAGATTCCTTGGACGATGGAGGCCATGATCA
Source organism: Caldimonas sp. (assembly GCA_035995885.1). Classification (GTDB taxonomy): domain Bacteria; phylum Pseudomonadota; class Gammaproteobacteria; order Burkholderiales; family Burkholderiaceae_C; genus Schlegelella_A. Next base: position 1,374 of record DASYKC010000114.1, read on the forward strand.
TTGCCCGCGTCACCATCAGCACTGACCAGACGACGAGAGCGACAGCGTAGAAGGCATACCTTCGCGAGCCCGTCCTGATGTAGAAGATCAGGGCCATGTCGAACATTGCCAGCTGCATCGCATTGAGCAACCCGTGCAATCCGCTGAAACCGTACTCGGTGTACAGGACTGGCGCGCCGATGCCCAGCAAGGAGAGGAAGGGCAAGTTTCCGAACGAAGCGAACTCGAAGAGCACCAGCGCCAGCCAGACGAAGAAGAACCAGCGAAGTCTCGTGGCAAGGATCGCCTTCGTGCGATTGGCCCAGGGGGTCGCACTTCGGACGGGACTCACGATCAGTTGCCGGGCAAAGATCCTGGAAAACAGCCAGCCGGCCAAGGCGCCCAGGCAGCTGCCGACGACCAAGATCACGGTCCGCACCTCGAGGTCGGTCAGCAGCTCGCTGTACTTGAGCGAATAGAGGAAGAGCGTCGAACCCCAGACCAGACAGAAAAGAATGGCCGGATTGAGGATCAGCGATGTCATGGCTTCAATTCTCAGCCAGCGCCGAGCGACGGTGAAACCCGGGCTGCGGTTTTTCTTCCCTGCTGGGCTGCCTGCGGACGTCCGGGCCGGGCAGGATTCACTTATCTTTACCCCTCGGCCAAGCTGGCCTCACGGCGCCTCGCGAGCATCCTTCTTGTCCCGACGATCGGGCGAAGGAGCAGTGAGATGAGCAAGGCAGTGACATTCGCGGCATCGACCCGCGCCGCGCGTCGCGTCCAGGTGGTGCTGATCGGCATGGCGATGACGTTGCTCGCCGCGCTGAGCCTGTCGGCGTGGGGGCAGGCCGCGCCGCCGCCGCCGCCGATGGGCGAGCGGGGTCCCGGCATGATGTTCCCCGGCCGCGGCGAACACGGCACGGGCATGGGCGGCATGCATCGTGGCGAAGGCGGGATGCACCACGGCATGGGCGACGGCATGATGTTCCGCGGTTCGCCCGAGCGCATCGCCCGCATGGTCGACCACATGCTCGACGGCCTCAACGCGACCGACGCCCAGCGCACCCAGATCAAGCAGATCGCCGTCGCGGCGGCCACCGACGTCAAGGCCCAGGCCGAGGCGGGGCGCGGCTTGCGCCAGCGCGCGCTGCAGGCCTTCACCGCGCCGAACGTCGACGCCGCCGCTGCCGAGCAGGTGCGCCAGCAGATGCTGCAGCAGCACGACCAGATGAGCCGGCGCGTGACGCAGGCGATGCTCGACATCGCCCGCGTCCTGAGCCCCGAGCAGCGCGCCCGTCTCGGCGAGCGCATGCGCGACCGCCAGGCGCGCATGGAAGATCGCATGAAGCGGATGGAATCGATGCATCAAGGAATGATGCCGCCGCGCCGATAATCGATTGCTGCCGCCCCGCCGGCGGTCATCGTCCTGAGCGAAGCGAAGGACCTCGACGCGAGCAGCAACGCCGCGATCCTTCCCTTCGCTCCGGATGAGACAGGACACCTTGCCCACCGCATGACGCCACGCCTCCTTCTCGTCGACGACGACAGCCGCCTCGCCTCGATGGTGGGCGACTACCTCGGCCGCGCCGGCTTCGAGGTCGAGACCGCGGGCTCGCTCGCCGGCGGCCGCGACCTGCTCGCCGCCAACACCTACGACGCGCTCGTCCTCGACCTGATGCTGCCCGACGGCGACGGCCTCGATCTCTGCCGCGAGCTGCGCAGCACGAGCCGCACGCGGCAACTGCCGCTCCTCATGCTGACGGCGCGCGGCGAGCCGATGGACCGCATCGTCGGCCTCGAGCTCGGCGCCGACGACTACCTGCCCAAGCCGTTCGAGCCGCGCGAGCTGCTCGCCCGCGTCAAGGCGCTCCTGCGTCGCGCGTCGCCGCAGGCGAGCGGCGACGACGTGCTGCGCTTCGGCCGGCTCGAGGTCGATCTGGGCGCGCGCGTCGCCCGCCTCGAGGGCAAGACCTGCGAGCTCACCGGCCACCAGTTCGACCTCCTCGTCGTCCTCGCCCAGAGCCCCGGCCGCGTCCTCTCGCGCGATCAGATCATGGACGCGCTGAAGGGCCATCCGCTCGAGGCCTTCGATCGCTCGATCGACGTCCACATCTCGCGCATCCGCGCCGTGATCGAGGACGACCCGAAGGCGCCGCGCCGCGTCCTCACCGTTCGCGGCGCCGGCTACGTGTTCGCGAGGAAGCAGGACGCCGACGACGCCGCGGCATGACATGACATGCCGGGCCGCTGCCGAGGCGACGAGCGCAGCGCCCATCGCCGCGCTGTCGCGATGAGCGCGAGCCGCGCTCGCTCGCCATGAAGAGCCTGTACCTGCGCATCTACGCCACCGTCGTCGTGGTGCTGCTGCTGTTCGCCCTGGTCTCGGGCTGGGTGCTCGAGCGTCATCTCGACGACGAGCGCACCCGCAACGAGCAGGTGGCGAGCGAGCGCCTGGGCGCCTGGGCCGAGCTGGTCGGCCACTCGCTGCCCGCGGCCGACGCGCCCGCCGACGTCCAGCTCGCCTCGCTGCGCGACTGGTCGCAGCGCCTGCGCGTCCCGCTCGCCCTCGACGATACCCAGGGCCAGCGCATCGGCGCTTCCGAGTCGTTCGAGCGCCGCGTCGCCGAGGGCATGGCCCGGCCGTTCTCGTTCAAGCTCGACGACGGCCGCACGCTCTTGACCATGCGGCCGGGGCTGCGCCCGATGGCCGGGCGCCGCGCCGGCGCCGCGGGCGAGGGGCGCGCCGGACCGGGCGGGGAAGAGCGCGGCGGCCGGCCGCCGGGGTGGCCGCTGCTGCTGCCGGGCCTGCCGCGCAGCCTCGCGCTGGCGGTCGTCCTGCTCGTCCTCTTTCTCGCCATTGCCGCCGGCGCCTACCCGGTCGTGCGCCGCCTGACGCGCCGCCTCGAGTCGCTCAAGCAGGGCGTCGAGCAGTTCGGCGCCGGCGCGCTCGGCCATCGCGTCGACGTCTCGGGTTCCGACGAGGTCGCCGCGGTGGCGGCGAGCTTCAACGTCGCCGCCGGGCGCGTCGAGGCGCTGGTCGATTCGCATCGCACGCTGCTCGCCAACGCCAGCCACGAGCTGCGCTCGCCGCTGGCGCGAATGAAGATGGCCGTGTCGATGCTCGCCGAGGCGACGCCCGAGCAGCGCGAGAAGCTGAAGCGCGAGATCGACAAGAACGTCGCGGAGCTCGACGGCCTGGTCGAGGAGGTGCTGCTCGCCAGCCGCCTCGACGTCGCCGAGAACCCGTTGCACCACGACAAGGTCGATCTGCTCGGCGTCGCGGCCGAGGAGGCGGCGCGCGTCGGCGCCCATGTCGAGGGCGCGGCCAGCGTCAACGTCACGGGCGACGAGCGGCTCCTGCGCCGCGCCATCCGCAACCTGCTCGAGAACGCGCAGCGCTACGGCGGCGGCGACGCCGAGATCGGCCTCGGCCGCGTCAAGGTGCGCGGCAAGGAGCTCGTCTCGGTCGAGGTCTGCGATCGCGGGCCGGGCGTGCCCGAGGCGATGCGCGAACGCATCTTCGAGCCGTTCTTCCGCCTGCCCGGCCATGCCGAGCAGGCCGGCGGCGTCGGCCTCGGCCTGGCGCTCGTCAAGCAGATCGCCGCGCGCCACGGCGGCAGCGCCCGCTGCGAAGCGCGCCAAGGCGGCGGCAGCCGCTTCGTGCTCGAGGTGCCTGCCGCCTGAGCCTCGTTCAAGGCGGCGCCGCAGGGGCCGCTTTCGCGTCGCGCCGCAGGCGCGTGGCGAGGAACGTCGTGAGGCTGGCGCCGGCGATCGCCAGGCCGAGCGTCGACATCGACCAGAAGCCGCGTGCGCTGTGCATCCACGCCGGGCTGATGCCGAGCGGATCGAACGCCATCAGGTAGCCGCCGCCGAGGCCGATGCCCCAGAGCGCGACGACGTAGATGAGGAGCGGAACGGTGGCGATGCGGTAGGCGCGCAGGACGAAGGCGGCGATGGTCTGCGCCGCGTCGGCGATGTGGAAGAGCGCCACCCAGGCGAGCAGCGGCAGCGCCGCGGCGACGATCACCGGATTGGCGGTGTAGAGGCCGATCACTTCCTCGCGCAGGAGGTAGACCGTCGTGCCGAGCACCGCGGCGACGACGACGCCGATCTCGAGGCCGACCCAGCCGATCCGGCGCGCGTCGACGGCGTCGTCGGCGCCGACGCGCTGGGCGACGAGCGTGCTCGACGCGTTGGCGATCGCCAGCGGCAGCATGAACATCATCGACACCATGTTGGCCGCGATCTGGTGGCCGGCGACCGCGGTCGCGCCGATGCGCGAGACGAAGAAGGCCATGAAGGTGAAGCCGGTGACCTCGACCAGCACCGCGAGCCCCATCGGCACGCCGAGGCGGAGCAGCGCCGCCAGGCTCGATCGCCGCGGCGGCGCGATGCGCGCGCCGCGGCCGAGGCCGAAGCGGCGATAGAACGGATCGATGCGCAGGACGAGCACGGCCGCCGCGAGCTGGCACGCCATGACGATCGCCGTCGCCACGCCGCAGCCGGCGACGCCGAGCGCGGGCACGCGCAGCTCGCCGAGCGGCGTCTGCCAGGCGACGCCGAAGACGAGGACGGCGTTGACCGGCACCTTGAGCGCGAGGCCGCCGATCTGCATCGCCATCACCGCCTTCGGCCGCGAGACGGCGACGTTGAAGCCGCGGTACGCGGTGAAGACGAGCGCCGGCGGCAGCGCGAAGGCGAGCCCGTGCAGGTAGTCGCGCACCTTCGCCGCGACCGCCGGCTCGGCGCGGGCGAGGGCGATGAAGGGGTCGGGGACGAGCAGCAGCAGGCAACCCGGCACGGCGAGGACGAGAGCGAGCCACATCGCCTGCTGCGCCTCGTGGCCGCTTTCCTGCAGCTTGCCGGCACCGTAGAGCTGGCCGGCGATCGGCCCGACCGCGAGCACCGTGCCCATGAAGCCGACGAAGATCGAGATGTAGACCGAGGCGCCGACGGCGAGCGCGGCCAGGTCGGTCGCGGTGGTTCGCGCGACCATGACCGTGTCGACGGTGCTGAAGGCGATGACCGCGACCTGGCCGACGAACACCGGCCAGGCGAGCGGCGCGATCCGGCGCACGCCGTGGCGCAGACCGAGCCGCGTCATGCGGCGGCGCGATGGCCTGAGTCTTCGGCGCCGGCGTCGCCGGCTGCGGGTCGCGGGCCTTCGCTCGCGCGCTCGGCGTAGCGGTTGAAGCGCCAGGCCGTGCCTTCCTGCGTGATGCGGCGCCAGGTCGCGCGCTTCTCGACCGGCGTCATCTCGGTCCAGCGCTGCACTTCGAGGAAGGTCCGGCCGCAGCCCTTGCAGACGGCGTCGCCCTGGCTCGTCGAGCAGATCGCGATGCACGGCGCGTCGGGCATGGTCGCGTACCAGGCCAGCCAGGCGTCGCGCGCGGCCGCCGGCATCGTCGCTTCGTCGCACTCGCTCTCGTGGTAGTAGACCATCAGCGCATACACCTCGGCGAGAGCGAGGACCTCGGCGCAGGCGGTGATGCCGTCAGGCGAAGGACTGCGCTCGCGCCACCAGTTGATGGCCGATTCGATGTCGGTGATGTGAAGGGCGGCCACGGCGCGACAGGGGGACGCGAGGATAGCAGCGGCGGCTGCCGCCGCGCTGGCCGCGGTGGCGATTCGCGGCCGGCGCGATGGAACGGAATGCGATCAGCGCGGCGCGCTGGCCGCCGGTGCACCCGGAACGATGATGACGGTCGGCTCGCCGGTCGTCGTCGTCTTGGTCTCGCGGATGATGCCGCCGCCGGCGACGCTGCCCGAAGTCGTCGTCTTCTGGTTGGGCTGGCTCGGCCCTTCGATGCGCGCGAGGCAGTCCGCCTTGTCCTTGGGCGCGACGATGTTGCAGCGGTCGATCGCGTTCTGCCGTGCCGAGCCGGCGTTGTCGAGGCCGTTGCGCTTGCGCTCCTGCTGCGCCGCGCCGGCTTCCTTGAGGCAGGTCGCGCGATCCTCGGCGGTGCGGCCGGCGTCGCAGTCGGCGCGATCCTTGAGGTAGACCGGCTTGGCCGCCGCGGCCGCCGCATCGGCGGCGCGCGCCGGGGCCGCCGAGTAGCCGGCGGCGATGCCGACCGCGATCAGGCCGGCAAGAGATGCAAGATTTAGTTTCATGGATGTCTCCGAGGGGGCGGGCGCCGCCGTCGATCCGGCAGGGCCCGTCGAAGCGAAACCTTACGTCGGCGTTGCGTGGCGCGGGCGTAGGACGGCGCCTCGCACCGGCGCCGCCCAAGTTCCCGTGGCCGACGTGCGGGCGGGCGGTGCGGCCCGGCGGACGCCCGGCGGCGGCCTCAGCGCAGGTCGAGCCAGACGGCGATCGAGAGACCGATGCCGACGACGTAGAGGAGCGCCGTGTTCCAGACGACGTACGGATAGAGCATCAGCGCCAGGCCGAGCCAGCGCGTGCGCGGCCGGCCGGCGCGGCGGCCGTGGACGTACGCGGCCAGGCCGAGCACGCCGAAGACAATGGCGCCGAGAATGTAGGCCGGGCTCGGCAAGGTCACGCCGAGCGTCTCGAGTGCGTTCAATTCCTCCTGCATGCGCCTTCCATCGTTGCGTCGCCCACCTTACCGTCGATCGACGCGTCGTGCCGGCGCGGCCGGCTTTTCGCTGCTCGAGCTGATGGTCGTCGTCGCGATCATCGTCATCCTCGCCCTGATCGCGCTGCCCGGCATTCCCGACAAGGTGATCCGCGATCGCATCGTCGAGTCGGTCAAGCTCGTCGACATCGTCAAGCCGCCGATCGCCGCGGCGTGGGCGACGACGGGCAAGCTCCCGATCGACAACGCCGCCGCCGGCCTGCCGGCCGCCGACAAGATCGTCAACGAGTACATCAGCTCGGTCGCGGTCGAGTCGGGGGCGATCCAGGTGACCTTCGGCAACCGCGCCAACGGCGCGATCCAGGGCAAGGTGCTGAGCCTGCGCCCCGGCGTCGTCGAGGACGCCAGGATCGTGCCGGTCTCGTGGGTCTGCGGCCATGCCGAGCCGCCCGGCAAGATGACGGCGCACGGCCTCGACAAGACCGACCTGCCGATCCGCTACCTGCCGCTCAACTGCCGCGCCGGCCCGAGCGCGTCGGCGCCGCCGTGATCGAGCTCGACGCCTCGGGCCTCGACAGCGCGAGCCTGCGCTCGGCCGGCAAGGAGCTGCTCTCGCTCGCCCTCATCGACGCACGCAACCACACGCTGCGCTGGGCGAGCGCGCTCGAGGCCGCGGCCGACGGCCGGGCGCTCGTCCTGCCCGGCGACCTCGCGCCGGCGCTCGCCGCCGAGCTCGATCTGCCGCTCTGGACGCTCGGCCACATCGGCTGGTTCCAGGAATACTGGATCGCCCGCAACGTGCAGCGAACGCGCGGCGAGCGCGCCGATCCGACGCACCCGCGCCTGGCGTCGATCCTGCCCGGCGCCGACGCGTGGTACGACACCGCGACGGTCGACCGGCCGCGCCGGCGCGCTCTCGCCGGCGGCGAGCTGCCCGACCTGCAGGCGACACGCTCGTACCTCGTCGAGACGCTCGAGACGACGCTCGAGCTGCTCGCCGGCATCGGCGTCGAGGACGACGCCGCGCTCTACTTCCATCGCCTCGCCCTGTTTCACGAGGAGATGCACGCCGAGGCATTCGCCGTCCTGGCGCAGTCGCTCGGCATCGACGACAAGGCCGGCCTCGTGCCGCGCGTCGTGACCCGGCCGGCGCGGCCGCCGCTGCTCTTTCCGGCGACGCGCTGGCTGCTCGGCTCGAGCGGCGCCGGCTTTCGCTTCGACAACGAGGCCGAGCCGCATCCGGTCGACGTGCCCGAGTTCGAGATCGACGCGCAGGCGGTCACCTGGGCGCAGTACGGCGAGTTCGTCGAGGACGGCGGCTACGACGAGCGTGCCCACTGGAGCGAGGCGGGCTGGGACTGGCTGCAGCGCGAAGGGCGGCGCACGCCGCGCCATGTCGACCAGATGCGCCACGGCGTGCTGCAGCGGCGCTTCGGCGTGCTCACGCGGGTGGCGGCGTCGCATCCTGCGGTGCATGTCAGCTGGCACGAGGCCGACGCCTGGTGCCGCTGGGCCGGGCGGCGCCTGCCGGGCGAGGTCGAGTGGGAAGCGGCGGCGCACCAGGGCGCGACGCGCGGCTTTCGCTGGGGCGAGGTGCACGAGTGGACGGCGACAACATTCCGGCCGTATCCGGGGTTCGTCGCCGGCCCGTGGCGCGACTACTCGCAGGCCGCGTTCGGCGCGCACAAGGTGCTGCGCGGCGCCTCCTTCGCGACCCGGCCGAGCCTGCACGGCGCGCGCCTGCGCGGCTTCGAGCGACCCGAGCGCGACGACGGCTTCTTCGGCTTCCGAAGCTGCGCGGTGTAGCGGCGACGCCGGCGCAGCGGCGGCGAGTGCCGCATTAGGGAAACCCATCCTTGCGATGCCTCCTGCCCCTCGAACAATGGGTCGAACGACCCCTCTCGCGGCGGCGTCACATTCCTGACGTCCGCCTCGCGAAACATCCCAGCAGGAGACCGGCGTGGACATTCCCATTTCATTCACCGTCAACGGCAAGTCGGTCGCCAGAACCGTCGACTCGCGCACCTTGCTCGTCCAGTTCCTGCGCGAGCAGCTGCAGCTCACCGGCACGCACGTCGGCTGCGATACCGCGCAGTGCGGCGCCTGCACCGTGCACATGAACGGACGCGCGATCAAGTCGTGCTCGATCCTCGCCGCGCAGGTCCAGGGCAGCACGATCACGACCATTGAAGGCCTCGCCAGCAACGACGAGCTGCATCCGATGCAGGCGGCGTTCCGCGAGTGCCACGGCCTGCAGTGCGGCTTCTGCACGCCGGGGATGGTGATGTCGGCGGTGCAGCTGCTCGCCGACAACCCGAAGGCCAACGAGGAGGAGATCCGCGAGGCGCTCGACGGCAACATCTGCCGCTGCACCGGCTATCACAACATCGTCAAGTCGATCCAGTTCTGCCAGTCGGGCAAGACCCCGACCGCGGTCTGAAGGAGCAGAGCATGGGCAACATGAACGAAGCCGTCGACCTGAGCAAGAGCCCGATCGGGCAAAGCATCCGCCGGCGCGAAGACCGCCGCTTCATCACCGGCGCCGCCAACTACACCGACGACGTCGTCCTGCAAGGGCAGACCTTCGGCGTCTTCCTGCGCAGCCCGCACGCGCACGCGCGCATCCGCTCGATCGACCTCGCCGCCGCGAAGGCGGCGCCGGGCGTGCTCGACATCATCACCGGCGCCGACCTCGCCGACGCCAAGGTCGGCGGCCTGCCGTGCGGCTGGCTGATCCACAGCAAGGACGGCTCGCCGATGAAGGAGCCCGCGCATCCGGTGCTGGCGCAGGGCAAGGTGCGCCACGTCGGCGACCAGGTCGCGCTCATCGTCGCCGAGACGCTGCTGCAGGCCAAGGACGCGGCCGAGCTCGTCGTCGTCGACTACGACGAGCTGCCGGCGGTGATCGACATCAGCGCCGCCAGCTCGATCGGCTCCGCGGTGCACGACGAGGTGCCCGACAACACCTGCTACGACTGGGGCCACGGCGACAAGGGCGCGGTCGACGCGGCGTTCGCCAAGGCGGCGCACGTCACCAAGCTCTCGTTCGTCAACAACCGGCTGATCCCGAACGCGATCGAGCCGCGCGCCGCCAATGCCAGCTACAACCGAAGCGACGAGAGCTACACGCTCTACGTCGCCAACCAGAACCCGCACGTCGAGCGGCTGCTGATGTGCGCCTTCGTGCTGGGCCTGCCCGAATCGAAGGTGCGCGTGATCGCGCCCGACGTCGGCGGCGGCTTCGGCTCGAAGATCTTCCTCTATCCGGAAGACGTCGCCCTGGTCTGGGCGAGCAAGCGCGTCGGCCGGCCGATCAAGTGGACGGCCGAGCGCAGCGAATCCTTCCTCACCGACGCGCACGGCCGCGACCACGTCACGACGGCCGAGATGGCGATGGACGGCAACGGCAACTTCCTGGCGCTGCGCGTCAAGACGATCGCCAACATGGGCGCGTACCTCTCGACCTTCGCGTCGGCAGTGCCGACGATCCTCTACGCGACGCTGCTCGCCGGCCAGTACAAGACGGCGGCGATCTACGCCGAGGTCAAGGCGGTGTTCACCAACACCGCGCCGGTCGACGCCTACCGCGGCGCCGGCCGGCCCGAGGCGACCTATGTCGTCGAGCGCATCGTCGAGCAGGCGGCGCGCGACATGAAGATGGATCCGGCCGAGATCCGGCGCCGCAACTTCATCACCACCTTCCCGTACGCGACGCCGGTCGGCCTGACCTACGACGTCGGCGGCTACGGCGCCCACCTCGAGAAGGCGATGGAGATGGCCGACGTCGCCGGCTTCGCGGCGAGGAAGGCCGCATCCGCGGCGAAGGGCAAGAAGCGCGGTCTCGGCTACGCCTGCTACATCGAGGCCTGCGGCATCGCGCCGTCGAACATCGCCGGCGCGCTCGGTGCGCGCGCCGGGCTGTTCGAGGCCGGCGAGGTGCGCGTCCACCCGACCGGCACGGTCACCGTCTTCACCGGCTCGCACAGCCACGGCCAGGGCCACGAGACGACGTTCGCGCAGGTCGTCGCGGCGCGCCTCGGCATCCCGGTCGGCAACGTCGAGATCGTCCACGGCGACACCGGCCGGGTGCCGTTCGGCATGGGCACCTACGGCAGCCGCTCGCTCGCCGTCGGCGGCACGGCGATCGTCAAGGCGGTCGACAAGGTGATCGCCAAGGGCAAGAAGATTGCCGCCCACCTGCTCGAGGCGGCCGACACCGACATCGAGTTCGAGAACGGCGAGTTCAAGGTTGCCGGCACCGACAAGAAGATCGCCTGGGGCAACGTCACGCTCACCGCCTACGTGCCGCACAACTTCCCGCTCGACAAGCTCGAGCCGGGGCTGAACGAGAACGCGTTCTACGACCCGACCAACTTCACCTATCCGGCCGGCACCTACATCTGCGAGGTCGAGGTCGACAGCGACACCGGCAAGGTCAAGATCGAGCAGTTCGTCGCCGTCGACGACTTCGGCAACATCGTCAACCCGATGATCGTCGAGGGCCAGGTCCACGGCGGCATCGCCCAGGGGCTCGGCCAGGCGATGATGGAAGCCTGCTGCTACGACCTGCAGTCGGGCCAGCTCGTCTCGGGCTCGTACATGGACTACGCGATGCCGCGCGCGATCGACATCCCGAGCTTCAAGGTCGCGACGACGAACACGCCGTGCAGCCACAACCCGCTCGGCGTCAAGGGCTGCGGCGAGGCCGGCGCGATCGGCTCGCCGCCGGCCTACATGAACGCGTTGACCGATGCGCTCGGCATCGTCGACCTGGCGATGCCGGCGACGCCGGAACGCGTCTGGCGCGCCGCCAACGGCATGCCCGCCGCCTGAAGCAAGGAGAACACGATGTACGCATTCGACTACCAGCGGCCGACCAGCCGCGATGCCGCCAAGAGCGCCGCCACTGGCGGCGATACCCGTTACCTCGCCGGCGGCCAGAGCCTGATCCAGGCGATGCGGCTGCGCCTGTCGCAGTCCGAGCGCCTGGTCGACCTCGGCGCGGTCGCCGACCTGAAGGCGATCACGGCCGACGCCAATGGCGTCACGATCGGCGCGATGGCGACGCACGCCGCCGTCGGCTCGAACGCCGATGTCAGGCGTGTCGCGCCGGCGATCGCCGAACTCGCCGGCGGCATCGGCGATCCGATGGTTCGCAACATGGGAACGATCGGCGGCTCGATCGCCAACGCCGACCCGGCGGCGTGCTATCCGGCCGGCGTCCTCGCGTTCAATGCGACGATCCACACCGACCGGCGCACCATCGCCGCCGACGATTTCTTCACCGGCCTGTGGGAGACGGCGCTGCAGCCGGGCGAGCTGATCACCGCGGTCGCCTTCCCCGCGGCGCAGAAGGCGGCCTACGTCAAGTACAAGCAGCCGGCGTCGCGCTTCGCGCTGATCGGCGTCTGCGTCACCCAGACCGCGGCCGGCGTCCGCGTCGGCGTCACCGGCGCCAAGGGCCACGCGTTTCGCGCCACCGAGATCGAGAACGCGCTCGCCAAGAGCTTCACGCCCGAGGCGGCCAAGGCCGTGAAGATGTCGACCAGCGGCATCAACGCCGACCTGCACGGCTCGGCCGAGTACCGCGCCGCGATGATCAGCGTCATCGCCTCGCGCGCGGTCGCGGCAGCGCTCGCGCGCTGAGGCGTCCGGATCCGGCCGGCGCCCTTCGCGGGCGCCGGTTAGGATGATTCGATGATGAGTCCCGCTCCTGTCGTGCCGACGTCGGTCGACGACGTCATCGCCGCGCTCGCCGCCGAGAGCTACGTCGCCGACCGCCGCCTCGCGACCTCGGTCTTCCTCGCCCTGACGCTCAGGCGCCCGCTCTTCGTCGAGGGCGAGCCCGGCGTCGGCAAGACCGAGCTCGCCAAGGCGCTGGCGCGGGCGCTGCAGGCGCTGCTCCTGCGCGTCCAGTGCTACGAGGGCCTCGACGTCGCCCAGACGGCGTACGAGTGGAACGTCGCGCGCCAGATGATGGAGATCCGCCTCGCCGAGGCGGCGCACGACGTCGGCGACGCCGCCTCGCGCGAGCGCCTGGCGAAGAGCCTCTATTCACGCTCGATGCTGATCGAGCGGCCGCTGCTGCAGGCGCTGACGCAGGCGCATTCGCCGGTCCTCCTGATCGACGAGCTCGACCGCGCCGACGAGCCCTTCGACGCCTTCCTGCTCGAGGTGCTGGCCGAGAACCAGTTGACGATTCCCGAGCTCGGCACCGTCAAGTCCGCGCCCGGCGCGGCGCCGATCGTCGTCATCACGAGCAACCGCACGCGCGAGATCCACGACGCGCTCAAGCGCCGCTGCCTCTACCACTGGGTCGACTACCCCGACCTCGAGCGCGAGCTCGAGATCGTCCGCATCCGCGCCCCGGGCGCGCCGGAGCGGCTCGCCGCCCAGGTCGTCGCCTTCGTGCAGCGCATGCGAACGCTCGATCTCTTCAAGGCGCCCGGAATCGCCGAGACGATCGACTGGAGCAATGCGCTGGTCGCGCTGAACGCGCTCAGCCTGGCGCCCGACAACGTCCGCGACACCCTCGGCGTTCTCCTCAAGCACCGCGACGACATCGCCAAGATGCAGGGCGGCGACGTCACCCAGCTGCTCGCCGAGCTGCAGGCGACGGCGCGCGGCGAGGCGCCGCGGGCGGCGCCCGCCGATGCTCGCTGACAACGTCGTCCACTTCGCGCGCGTCCTGCGCAGCGCCGGCCTCGCCGTCGGCCCCGATCGTGTGCTCGCCGCGCTCGAGGCGATCGAGGCCGTCGGCCTGGCGCGCCGCGACGACGTCCACGCCGCGCTGTCGGCGGTGATGATCGACCGGCACGAGCAGCAGGCGCTCTTCGACGACGCCTTCGCCGCGTTCTGGCGCGACCCGAAGCTCCTCGAGCGATTGATGGCCGAGCTGCTGCCGAAGATCAGCGGCCGCGGCGACCGCGCCAACAAGCCGCGCTCGCACCGGCTCGCCGACGCCCTCGCACCGTCGGCGCTGGCCGCCACGCCGCGGCCGGAGCCGCGGCTCGACGAGCAGATCGAGTTCGAGACCAGCTTCGCTTTCTCCGACCGCGAGCGCCTGCAGCGCGCCGACTTCGAATCGATGACCGCGGCCGAGTTCGAGCTCGCCAAGAAGCTCGCCGAGGAGGTGCCGCTGCCCTTCGCGCCGGTGCGAAGGCGCCGCCACGAAGCGAGCGCGCGCGGCCGCATCGACCTGCGCGCGACCATGCTGGCGATGGCGCGCCAGCCGGAGACACTGGTGCCCCGCTTCAGCCGGCCGCGGAGCGAGCTGCCGACGATCGTCGTCCTGCTCGACGTCTCGGGCTCGATGGACCGCTACGCACGGCTGATGCTGCACTACGTCCACGGCCTGACGCGGCGCTATCTCAAGGTCCACACGCTCACCTTCGGCACGCGGCTCACCAACATCACGCGCGCGCTGCGCCACCGCGACCCCGACCTCGCCCTCGAGATGGCGAGCGCGCAGGTGCAGGACTGGAAGGGCGGCACGCGCATCGCCTCGTGCCTCGACGACTTCAACCGGCACTGGGCGCGGCGCCTGCTCGGCGCCAACGCCGCGCTCCTCCTCGTCAGCGACGGCCTCGACCGCGACGAGCACGGCGAGCTGACGCGCGCGGCGCAGCAGCTGCGCCTGTTCGCGCGCCAGATCGTCTGGCTCAACCCCTTGCTGCGCTTCGACCGCTTCGAGCCGCGTGCCGGCGGCGTGCGCGCACTGCTGCCGTACGTCGACCGCTTCCTGCCGGTCCACAACCTGGCGAGCCTCGCGGACCTGGCGACGGCGCTGCGGTCGACGCCGAGCGCACGCCGGTAGCAGAATGCGGCGATGGAACTGAGCGGCGAGCGAATCATCCCGGCCAGCGTCGAGCAGACCTGGGCCGCCCTCAACGACCCCGAGATTCTGAAGGCGTGCATCGCCGGCTGCGAATCGCTCGAGCGCGTCGGCGACGACGGCTTCGTCGCCGTCGTGGCGATGAAGATCGGCCCCGTGAGCGCTCGCTTCAAGGGCACGCTGAAGCTGACCAACGTCGACCCGCCGACGGGCTACACGATCAACTTCGACGGCCAGGGCGGTGTCGCCGGCTTCGGCAAGGGATCGGCCGACGTCGCGCTCACGGCCATCGACGCGAACACGACGAAGCTCGCATACCACGCGCGCGCGACGGTCGGCGGCAAGATGGCGCAGATCGGCTCGCGCCTGATCGACGCGACGGCGGCGAAGATCACCGACGATTTCTTCAAGGCGTTCGAGGCGCAGCTGCAGGCGCGCGCGCCGGCCGGCGCGGCCGGAGCGGCTGCCGCGCCGAGCGCGGCACCGGTGGTTCGCCCGCGCGAGCCCGCGGGAATGCTTGGCTGGGCGTTGGCGGCGCTTGTCGTCGCCGCGACGATCTTCCTGATCGCGCGCTGACGGCGCCCGCACCGACGGCGCTAGCGCCGCTTCATCTGCTCCGGCAGGAAGGTGACGAGCTGCGGTACGGCGTAGAGCAGGACGACCATCAGCACCATCAGCAGGAAGAACGGGAAGGCGGCCCGGGCGATCGTTCCGATCTCGCGCTTGGTCATTCCCTGCAGGACGAAGAGGTTGAAGCCGACCGGCGGCGTTACCTGCGCCATCTCGACGACGATGACGATGAAGATGCCGAACCAGAGCGGATCGATGCCGGCCTTCTGCACCGTCGGCATGATCACGCCCATCGTCAGCACGACCATCGAGATGCCGTCGAGAAAGCAGCCCAGGACGACGTAGAAGCCGGTGAGCGCGAGGATGAGCGCGAACTTGCTCAGACCGAGCGTCGCGATCCACTCGGCAAGATGGCGCGGCAGGCCGATGTAGCCCATGCTGAGGGTGAGGAACGCGGCGCCGGCGAGGATCAGCGCGATCATGCAGTACAGGCGTGTGCCGCCCATCAGCGACTCCCTGAACGTCGCCCAGCTCATCGAGCCCTGCGCGGCCGAGATGACGAGCGAGCCGAGCACGCCGATGGCGGCTGCCTCGGTCGCGGTGGCGATGCCGGCGTAGATGGAGCCGAGGACGGCGACGATGAGAAGCACGACCGGGATCAGGCTCTTCGATTCGCGCAGCTTCTCGGTGAAGGTCAGGGGCGCGTCGGCCGGCGGGATGAGGTGCGCGTTCCTGATCGACCAGCCGGCGATGTAGAGCGAGAAGATGCCGGCGAGGACGATGCCGGGGATCACGCCGCCGATGAAGAGCTGCGAGATCGAGACGTCGGCGGTGACACCGTAGACGATCATGATGATCGACGGCGGTATCAGCAGGCCGAGGGTGCCGGCGCCGGCCAGCGAGCCGAGCGACATCATGTCGGGGTAGCCGCGCTTGGCGAGCTCGGGCAGGCTCATCTTGCCGATGGTCGCGCAGGTGGCCGCGCTCGAGCCCGAGACGGCGGCGAAGATCGCGCAGCCGACGACGTTGGTGTGCAGCAGCCGTCCCGGCAGCCGCTGCATCCAGGGCGCCAGGCCCTTGAACATGTCCTGGCTGAGGCGGGTCCGAAAGAGGATCTCGCCCATCCAGATGAAGAGCGGCAGGGCGGTCAGCGTCCAGCTCGACGCCGCGCCCCAGATCGTCACGGCCATCGCGTCGCCGGCCGGCCGCGAGCTGAACATCTGCATGCCGATCCAGGCGACGCCCGACAACGTGAGGCCGATCCAGACGCCGCTCGCCAGGATCACGAAGAGCGCGACGATGAGCAGCGCGGTGATCGAGAAATCACTCATTGCGCATCGCCTCGTCGCTGACCGGAACGAAGCGCCTGCCGCGGATCTCGAGCACCAGCTCATCGATGAAGGCGATGGCCAGGACGATGGCGCCGAGCGCCATCGAGATCTGCGGCAGCCAGAGCGGCGTCGCGTCGTTGCTGGTCGAGATGTCGTGGAAGGTGTACGACTGCCAGGCGAGCTTGCAGCTGTAGACGGCCGAGAGCAGGGCCAGCAGCGATGCCGAGAAGAGGGCCCATACCTCGAGCGCGTGCTTGCTCTTGCCCCTCAGCGATGCGAGCAGCAAGGTGACGCGAATGTGCTCGCCTCGCTTCAGCGTATGCGCCATCGCGAGGAAGGCGGCGCTGGCCATCATGTACCCGGCGTAGGCGTCGATGCCGCCGATGTTGAAGCCGACCTGGCGCGAGATGACCGAGAGCAGCACCATCACCAGCAGCAGCACCATCGCGACGGCACCGAGGGCCGCGGTCGCGTCGTACAGCCGGTCGAGTGCGCGCCCGAACGGGCCGCGCAGCGGCGGATGGTTCGCAGGCATCGACTGCGCTTACAGCTTCTTGTAGGCGTCGACCACGGTCTTGCCTTCAGTGCCGGACTTGTCGAGCCACTCCTTCAGCATCGTGTCGCCGACCTTGCCCATGTCGGCCTTCAGCTGCGGCGAAGGCGGCAGGATGTTCATGCCGTTCTTGCGCAGCAGGTCGAGGTACTCGCCGTTCTTCTGCTGCGAGAGGGCCCAGCCGCGCGCCTCGGCATCGGCGCCGGCCTTGAGCACCGCCGCCTGCGCCGGCTTGTCGAGCGCATCGAACGCCGCCTTGTTGACGAGGACGGCGTTCTTCGGCAGCCAGGCCTGGGTGTCGTACCAGTACTTGATGTGCTCGTAGGTCTTGGTGTCGTAGCCGGTCGAGCCCGACGACATGTAGCTCTCGATGACGCCCGTGGCCATCGCCTGCGATAGCTCCGAGGCCTGAACGGTGACCGGCTGGGCGCCGACGAGCTCGGCGATGCGCGCCGTGGCCGGGCTGTAGGCGCGCCACTTCACGCCCTTCAGATCGCCCGCCGAATTGATCGGCTTGTTGACGTAGATGCCTTGCGGCGGCCACGGCACGGTGTAGAGCAGCATGATGCCCTGCTCGGCGAGCTTCTTCTCCATCACCGGCTTGCTTGCCGCATCGAGCTTCTTGGCCGAGGCATAGCTGTCGGCGAGGAACGGCAGGCCGTCGATGCCGTAGATCGGCCACTCGTTCGAGTACGCCGTGAGCAGGATCTCGCCGATCTGCGCCTGTCCGCCCTGGACCGCGCGCTTGATCTCGTTGGCCTTGAAGAGCGAGGCGTTGGCGTGGACCGTGATCTTGAGCTTGCCGCCCGTCCCCTTGTCGACGTCGTTGGCGAACTGCTGCAGGTTCTCGGTATGGAAGTTGTTCGCCGGATAGGCTGCGGGCAGGTCCCACTTGGTCTGGGCCTGGACCATCGTTGACATGACAACCATCGCCGCCGCGGCGCCGACGCGGACCAGGAGCGGATGAAGACGGACGAGGAATTTCATGAACACTCCGGCATGCGGTTGAACGGAAGCGGAAAAGCATAGACCGTGCCTTCCGCGCCCGACATCGGTTCTTGTCCGGGCGCTTGCAGTCTAGGAAGGACCGCGATAAATTGTCAATAAGTTTTCAACGTTTCGAGGGAACGCGCCGATGTCTTCGAAGGTCGCGCCGCTGCCGGCCCGGTCCGCGCCGCGCAAGGCCAAGGCGCCGGGCATCGTCTCGTCGTCGCACCTGGTGTCGGCCAAGAGCGTCGAGCTCTCGGAGCTCGAGTTCGGGCTCATCGTCGCGTGGAACGCGTTCTCGCGCTGGGCGGTGCGCTGCATGGCGGCTGCCGGCTGCCCCGAGCTGACGATCACCGACGTGCTCGTGCTGCATCACATCTGCCATCGCGCCCGCAACAAGAAGGTCGGCGACATCTGCTTCGTCCTCAACGTCGAGGACACGCATGTCGTCGCCTATTCGCTGAAGAAGCTGCTTGCCGCCGGCCTGGCGCAGGGCGAGCGCGTCGGCAAGGAAGTCTTCTACAGCCCGACGGCAGCAGGCGAGGCGGCCGTCGCCCGCTACCGCGACGTGCGCGAGGCGTGCCTGATCGCCAACCTCGACGCCGATCGCAATGCCGACATCGGCGAGAGCGCGCGGCTGCTCCGCACGATGTCGGGACTCTACGACCAGGCCGCGCGCGCGGCGACGTCGCTGTGAATGCCGGCCTCGGCGTCGTCATGCTCGAGACGCGCTTCCCGCGGCCGCGCGGCGACATCGGCAACCCGGCGACATTCGCGTTCCCGGTCCGCTATCGCACCGTGCGCGGCGCCTCGCCGCGGCGCGTCGTCGTCGAGCGCGACCCGACGCTGCTCGCGCCGTTCATCGCCGCCGCTCGCGCGCTCGAGCGTGAAGGCGTCGCGGCCGTGACGACGAGCTGCGGCTTTCTCGCCCTGTTCCAGCGCGAGATGGC
>DASYKC010000115.1:0-16860 GCA_035995885.1 Caldimonas sp.
CGTCGCCGGTGGCGAGATCCTGTTCCGGACGCGCGCCGGGCCGGTCGTCGATCTCGCGCGGATGCCGGCGCGGGCGCTGCGCCGGCTGCGCGGCCGCGACATCGCGATGATCTTCCAGGAGCCGATGACCAGCCTCAACCCGGTGTTCAGCATCGGCGACCAGATCGCCGAGGCCGCGCTCCTGCACTTGGGCGCGACGCACGCCGAGGCGCGACGGCGCGCGCTCGAGATGCTCGAGCTCGTCGAGATCCCGGGCGCGAAGCAGCGCCTGGGCGACTATCCGCATCAGCTCTCGGGGGGCATGCGGCAGCGCGTGATGATCGCGATCGCCCTCGCGTGCAACCCGCTGCTGCTGATCGCCGACGAGCCGACGACCGCCCTCGACGTCACCATCCAGGCGCAGATCCTGGCCCTCGTCGACAAGCTGCGGCGCGACATCGGCATGGCAGTCCTCTTCATCACCCACAACCTCGGCGTCGTCGCCGAGATCGCCGATCGGGTCGTCGTCATGTACGCGGGCAGGGTGGTCGAGGAGGGCGCCGTACGAGCGCTCTTCACGGCACCTCGCCATCCGTACACGCGCGGCCTGCTCGCGTGCCTGCCGCGCCGTGCCCTCGACAGCACGGCGCCCGCGCCGAAGCGACGCCTGAACGCGATCGCCGGCCAGGTGGCGAGCCCGCTCGACCCGCTGCCCGGCTGCGCCTTCGCGCCCCGCTGCGCGCTGGCCGTGCCGGAATGCTCGGCGGCGATGCCGCCGCTCGCCGACATCGCCGCGGGTCGGCGCTCGCGCTGCCTGCGCTGGAGCGCGCTTTGAGCGACATGTCGAGCGAGCCGATGCTGCGCGTTTACGGCCTGAAGAAGTACTTCGGCCGGCACGATCGTCCGGTCCGCGCCGTCGACGACGTCAGCTTCGACATCGCGCCGGGGGAAGTGCTCGGCCTGGTCGGCGAATCGGGGTCGGGCAAGAGCACGATCGGCCGCGCGTTGCTGAAGCTAATCGAGCCGAGCGCGGGCTCGATCCGCTTCGAAGGCGTCGATCTCGTGCCCTTGTCGGCGCGGGCGATGCGGCCCTATCGGCGCCGCCTGCAGATCATCTTCCAGGATCCTTACGCGAGCCTGAACCCGCGCCGGCGTGTCGGCGCCACGCTTGCCGAGGCGCTTGCCACGCACGGCCTGCATCCGGGCCCGGCGCGCGCGGCAAGGATCGCCGAGCTGCTCGGGCTGGTGGGGCTCGCGCCTGAGCACGCGCGACGCTATCCGCATGAGTTCTCGGGCGGGCAGCGTCAGCGCATCGGCATCGCCCGGGCGCTCGCGGTCGAGCCGCGCTTCATCGTCGCCGACGAGCCGGTGTCGGCGCTCGACGTCTCGATCCAGGCGCAGGTGATCAACCTGCTCTCGGACCTGCGCGAGCGCTTCGGTCTGACGATGCTCTTCATCTCGCACGATCTCGATGTCGTCGAGTACCTGTGCGATCGCATCGTCGTGCTCTACCTCGGCAAGATCATGGAAGTCGCGCCCGCCGGCGAGCTGTACCGGGCGCCGCAGCATCCCTACACCGAGGCGCTGCTCGAGGCGTCGCCGCGGCCCGATCCCGAGGCGCGACGCGCGCGCCGGCTGCTGCAGGGCGACATCCCGAGCCCGGTCGATCCGCCGTCGGGCTGCGTCTTTCGCACGCGCTGCCCGTATGCCTACGACGCCTGCGCCGCGACCGTGCCGCCGCTGCGCGAAGTGGCGCCGGGCCGCTTCAAGGCCTGCCTGCGCGACGATATCTTCCCCCTCGGCGGAGCGACACCATGAACGCCATCGACCTGACCCCGATCCTTGCCGAGATCGTCGACGCGACGACCAAAGGCTATCCGCTGTCGGCCGCGCCGCTGCCGCTTTCTGCCATCGGCGCGCAGGGCTGGAGCCTGCTCGGCGGCGACCTGCCGATGCCGCTGGCCGTGATTCGCGATTCGGCGCTGGCGCACAACCACGCCTGGATGCGCGATTTCACCGCCGCCACCGGCGTCCTGCTGGCGCCGCACGGCAAGACGACGATGGCGCCGCAGATCTTCGCCCAGCAGCTCGCCGCCGGCGCCTGGGGGATGACGGTGGCCAACGTGCAGCAGCTCGGCATCTGCGCGCGCTTCGGCGTGCGCCGCGTCCTCATGGCGAACCAGTTGCTCGGCGCGCTCGAGGTGCGCACCGTGATCGGCCTGCTGCGCCAGCACCCGGATCTCGAGTTCCACTTCCTGGTCGACTCGCTGGCGCAGCTCGCGGCGATCGAAGCCGCGGCCGCGACCGATCCACCGCCGCGCCGGCTCACCGCCCTGATCGAGCTGGGCGTGGCGGGCGGGCGTACCGGCGCGCGCACGCACGACGCGGCACTGGCCTTGGCGCGCGCGATCGGCGCGAGCCGTTCGGTCGCGCTCTCGGGTCTCGAGTGCTACGAAGGGCTGCAGATCAGCGGCGACGCTGCGCAGGACGCGCTCACCGTCGGCGCACTGATGCGTCGCGTGAAAGAGCTGGCAATCGCGTGCGATCGCGACGGTCTCTTCGCCGGCCGCTCCGTCATCCTGACCGCCGGCGGCTCGGCCGCCTTCGACATCGTCGCGCGCGAGCTGCCGATGCGTCTGTCCCGGCCGGTCCTGACCTTGCTGCGCAGCGGCTGCTACGTCACCCACGATTCCGGCAACTACGAGCGCCTGCTCGCGAACGTCAAGGCGCGCAGCGGCGGCGAGTGGCTGACGCGTTCGGGTCTGCAGCCCGCGCTCGAAGTGTGGTCACGGGTGCAGTCGTGCCCCGAGCCGGCGCTGGCGATCCTGACCCTGGGCAAGCGCGACGCCTCGTACGACATCGAGATGCCGATTGCCCTCAAGCGCTTTCGCCCGGGGGCAGGGGCGGCGCCGCAACCGGTGCCTGCCGGCTGGACGATCACGGCCATGAACGACCAGCACGCCTACCTGCGCTGCGGCGCCGACGAAGCCGATCCGCCGCAGGTGGGCGACCTGATCGGCTGCGGCATCTCGCATCCGTGCACGACCTTCGACAAGTGGCGCGTCCTGTTCACGGTCGACGATGCCTATCGCGTCACCGGTGCGATCCGCACCTACTTCTGATCGTCGCCGAGCCTGCAGCATCATGCGTTCTCCTCGCTCCGTTGCCCGCCCGCCGGTGAGCGACCTGCTGGTCGCCATGCGCGAAAGCTCGGCGTCGCTCTCGCAGGCGCAGCGCCAGGTCGCCGCGGCCATGCTCGACGACCCGGAGTTCGCGCTGCGCGCCAACGTCGATGCGCTGGCCGAGCGCGCCGGCGTGAGCCCGCCGACGATCACCCGCTTTTGCCGCGCCCTCGGCTATTCGGGCCTGCGCGAGTTCAAGCTGCGCCTGGCCCAGACGCTGGCGGTCGGCAAGTCGACGCTGCACCGCGCGGTCAGGAGCGGCGACGACATGCAGGCGGTCACGCACAAGGTCCTGCAGGACGCGGTCAGCGCGCTGTCCAACCTCGAGCGCCACGTCGTTCCCGAGGACCTCGAGCGCGCCGCGACGCGCATCGCCGGGGCGCGCCGCGTCGACTGCTACGGCGTCGGCAACGTCTCGATGTTCATGGCCAGCGACGCGCAGGCGCGCTTCGCCCGCCTCGGCATGAGCTGCGGCGCCTACTTCGACGCCCATCTGCAGCTCATCTCGGCGGCGACGATGACCCGGCGCGACGTCGTCCTCGCGATCTCGTACGTCGGCCGGATGCGGAGCCTGCTGCAGGCGGTCGCGGTCGCGCGCGAGCAGGGTGCGATGGTCGTCGCGATCACCCAGCCGCGAACGCCGCTCGCGACCATGGCCGACGTGGTGCTGCCGGTCGTCGTTCCGGTCGACCGCGCCATGCGCGTCGGCACCGAAGCCTATCTGGCGCAGCTGACCTATCTCGAGATCCTGATGGTGGGCGTCGGCCTGCGCCGCGGGCCGGCCGCCTTCAGGAAGCTCAAGCGCGTGCGCCAGGTCCTGAAGGAACGCGGCTCCGAGAGCGAGCCGCATCCGGTCATGCCCTCGGCGTGACGACTGCGACAAGGAGATTGCGATGCCCTCCGGAACCGGCGCGGATTCACCCGCCTTGCTGCTGCGCGGCGGCACCGTCATCGACGGCAGCGGCGCGCCGCGCTTCGGCGCCGACGTGCGCATCGAGGGCGATCGCATCGTCGCCGTCGGCGCGAACCTCGTGCAGGAAGGCGCCGTCGTCGTCGACGCCGGCGGCAGGATCGTCGCGCCGGGATTCATCGACGTCCATACCCACGACGATCAGATCGTCCTCTCGGCGCCGCACATGCTGCCGAAGATCAGCCAGGGCGTCACCACCGTCGTCGTCGGCAACTGCGGCATCAGCCTGGCACCGCTGATCCACGCCAACGTGCCGCCACCGTTGAACCTCCTGGGCGGAGCGGACAAATACGTTTATCCGACGATGGCCGCCTACGTCGCGGCCGTCGACGAGGCGCGGCCGGCGGTCAACGTCGCCGCGCTGGTCGGCCACTCGACCTTGCGGGTCGCGACCATGGACGATCCGTATCGCCCCGCGACTCCGGCCGAGCAGGCGCGGATGGGCGAGCTGCTGCGCGAAGGGCTCGCGGCGGGGGCGGCCGGGCTGAGCTCGGGCGTCTTCTATGCCACCGGCGCGGCCGCCGACATCGACGAGCTGGCGCTGCTCGCGGGGATCACCGGCGCCGCCGGCGGTGTCTACACCACGCACATTCGCCAGGAAATGGACAAGGTCCTGGATTCGCTCGACGAGGCCTTCGCCACCGCCCGGCGCGGCGACGTGCCGCTGGTCATCTCGCACCACAAATGCGCCGGGCCGAGCAACTGGGGTCGCACTGTGCAGACGCTGGCCCACATCGATGCCGCGCGCCGCGACCAGGACATCGGCCTCGACTGCTACCCGTACATCGCCGGCTCGACGGTGCTGCGCAGCGAAATGGTCGACGGCATCATCGACATCCTCATCACCTGGTCGACGCCGCATCCGGAAATGGCGGCGCGCACGCTCGCCAGCATCGCCCACCAATGGGGCTGCAGCCAGCTCGAGGCATGCGAGCGTCTGCAGCCCGGCGGCGCCTGCTACTTCCAGATGCGCGAGGACGATGTCCAGCGCGTCCTTAGCTATCCGGCGACCATGATCGGCTCCGACGGTCTGCCGCACGACCAGCACCCGCATCCGCGTCTGTGGGGAACCTTTCCGCGCGTCCTCGGCCACTACAGCCGCGACCTCGGCCTGTTCCCGCTAGAGGTCGCGGTGCACAAGATGACGGGCTTGTCGGCGCGCCAGTTCCGCCTCGTCGACCGCGGCGAGATCCGCGCCGGCGCCTACGCCGACGTCGTCGTCTTCGACGCAGCGACGATCGGCGATACCGCCACGTTCGAGCTGCCGAAGGCGCGGGCCGTGGGCATCGATTGCGTGCTGGTGAACGGCCAGGTCGCCTACCGCCGCGGCGACGACGGACCGGGAAGACACGGGCGGTTCCTGACACGGGAGCCGATGCCGGGAACGAAGTCGACGCCGTGATCCTGTCGCGACACCGTCTGCGGGGTCCGGTCGTGCAATCGATCGATGCCGGTGGCCTGGCTGAAAGAACGCGCAGCACACCGAGAACGCGCGGCACACCGGCGATCTACCATCCGCGCTGACCCATGGACCATCTGCCCCTGATCGATCTGCGCGCCGCGTCCGACGAGGTCGCCCAAGCCATCGGCGAAGCCTGCCGCGCGCACGGCTTTTTCTATGTCGTCGGCCACGGCATCGACGAGTCGCTCGGCCAGCGCCTCGAAGACCTGAGCCACCGCTTCTTCGCGCTTCCCGAAGCGACCAAGGCGCAGTACGCGATGCCGCTCGGCGGCGCCGCCTGGCGCGGCTGGTTTCCCCTCGGCGGCGAACTGACCTCGGGACGGCCCGACTGGAAGGAAGGCCTCTATCTCGGCACCGAGCTGGGCGAGGAGCACCCGCGCGTCGCGGCTGGCGTGCCGCTGCACGGCAAGAACCTCATCCCCGGCGACGACGTGCTGCCGGGGCTGCGCCAGACCATCCTCGAATGGATGAGCGAGGTCACCGCGCTCGGGCATCGCGTCATGCAAGGCATCGCTCGTTCGCTCGATCTGCCGGCCGACTATTTCGCGAGCCGATACACCGCCGACCCGCTCACCCTCTTTCGCATCTTCAACTACCCGAGCCGGCCGATCCCGGAAGGGCTCGATGTCCGCCACGGCGTCGGCGAGCACACCGACTATGGCCTTCTCACGCTGCTTCGGCAGGATGCCGTCGGTGGTCTGCAGGTGCATGCGAAGCAGGGCTGGATCGAGGCGCCGCCCGTGCCGAAATCCTTCGTCTGCAACATCGGCGACATGCTCGACCGAATGACCGGTGGCCTGTACCGAAGTACGCCGCATCGCGTCCGCCTCAACACCAGCGGCCGGGATCGGCTCTCCTTCCCGCTCTTCTTCGACCCCGACTTCGACGCCCGCATCATGCCGATCCGCAGCGCCGCCACCGACGACCACGCCACGCGCTGGGACGGCGCGAGCGTGCACGCCTTCGAAGGCAGCTACGGTGACTACCTTCTCGCCAAGATCGGCAAGGTGTTCCCCGACCTGCGGCGCGCGCTGCAGCAAGGGGCCACGACCAGCGGCAGAGCCGGCGCGACTGTCGACCCGTCGCCGTGATCTCGGCGGATCGGGGCGACGATCTGTTCTTCAGCACTGGCCCCGGGGCGATCGAACGATCCGGCCGGCAGGTCTACTCGAGGTGCTTGGCGAAGTGGTACAGCGAGCGTTCGAGCGCGGTGGCCGCCGCGCCGGCGTTGTAGGAGCCGCGCTGATCGCAGTTGAAGCCGTGATTGGCCGCGTAGAGATGAACTTCGACTTCAGGATGCGCCTGCTCGAAAGCCGTCACGCTCTCGACCGAGATATGCGCGTCCTGGTCGCCGAAATGCGCCATCGTCGGAACCGCGGGCTTGCGCGACGGCTCGCTCCCGACCGTCATGCCGCCGCCGTAGTAAGCCACCGCCGCCGACAGGCCGCGTACTTTCTCGGCCGCACGCCAGACCAGCAGGCCGCCCCAGCAGTAGCCGACGATGCCGACTTTGCCGGCTCTCGCGGCGTAGTCGACCGCCGCCTGGATGTCCTGCAGCACCCCCGGCGCCGGCAGCGCCTCGACGGCAGCCTTCAGGCGCGAGCCCTGGGCCATGTCGTCCGGTGTGTAGCCGAGCTGGATGTCGCGCTCGACGCGGTCGAACGTCGACGGCGCGATGGCGAGGTAGCCGGCCGCCGCATAGCCGTCGGCGACACCGCGGATGTGCGAATTGACGCCGAAGATCTCCTGCAGCACGACGATTGCGCCCTTCGGCGCTCTGGACGGCTCGGAGACATAAGCGGATGACTTGAAGCCATCGGCAGCGGTGAGCGTGACGGCGGAAGAGGGCATAGCGCGAAACTCCTGTGGGTAGAGCAGCGGCAAGGCCCGTCGCTGCGTGAGTCCGACTTATACACACGACCGAGATCACCGGCTTCGTGCAAGGGCAGCGTCGCGCCGTACGGTGGACGAGCCGCCGGCGCAGCGTCCAATTGCACCGCACGGGCGAATTCGAATCGCCCACGCAAGGCGCCATGACGACACCGACCTCGTCGTCAACGAGATCGGCTCGCGTTGCGTAGGCTCCCAACGCAGACGCCCGAGCGATCTAAGGGTTCACCCCCGGGATCGCTCCAGGGTCGAGTTCTACGATCCGAATCACACGCCGGGGGCAACGGGCATCCACCCGTTGACCTACCGTGCGGACGCAAGGAGACACCATGGGAACTCGCTTCACTCTCAACGGCAAGGCCGTCGACGTCAAGGCCGAGCCGGATACGCCGCTGCTCTGGGTCATCCGCGACGAGGTCGGCCTGACAGGCACGAAATTCGGATGCGGTGCCGCGCTCTGCGGCGCGTGCACGGTCCATCTCGACGGCGTCCCCGTTCGATCCTGCCAGACGCCGGTGTCGGTCGTGGCAGGCAAACGCGTGGCGACAGTCGAGAGCCTCTCGCGCGACAACACCCATCCGTTGCAGAAAGCGTGGATCGCCCACGACGTTCCCCAGTGTGGCTACTGCCAGTCGGGCCAGCTCATGAGCGCGGCGGCACTCCTCCAGAAGAACAAGAACCCGAGCGACGCCGACATCGACGCCGCCATGAGCGGCAACGTCTGCCGTTGCGGCACCTACGGCCGCATCAAGGCGGCAATCAAGTCCGCCGCGGCCGACATGCGTCAAGCCTGAGGAGACCGCCATGACCACCACAACGACCATCGCCTCGACTTCCCAAGGCTCGATTTCGCGCCGCGACTTCGTCAAGACCTCCGCGCTCGCCGGTGGCGGCCTGATGCTCGGCGTCGCGCTGCCCGGCGCGATCGACCAGGCGCAGGCCGCCGGCACGGTCCACACGCCGAACGCGTGGGTACACATCGCCGACGACAACACCATCACGCTGCTCTCGGCGCGCTCCGAGATGGGTCAGGGCGTCTACACGTCGATGCCGATGCTGATCGCCGAGGAGCTCAACGTCGACGTTCGCCGCGTCAAGGTCGCGATCGCGCCGCCGAACAAGGTGTACGTCAATGCACTGCTCGGCGCGCAGATCACCGGCGGCTCGACCTCGGTGCGCGACGGCTGGGAGAAGCTGCGCACCGGCGGCGCGCAGGTGCGTGAGATGCTCATCACCGCGGCGGCGAATCAGTGGAACGTCGATCGCTCCACCTTGCGCGCCGAGAACGGGCGGGTCATCGGTGCCAAGGGCAAGAGCGCGACCTACGGCCAGCTCGCCGCGGCGGCCTCGAAGCTGCCGGTGCCGGAGAACGTGACGCTGAAGGACCCCAAGGACTTCACCCTCGTCGGCAAGCGCATGAAGCGCCTCGACACGCCGGGCAAGGTCAACGGAACGACCGAGTTCGGCATCGACGTCAAGCTGCCGGGCATGGTCTACGCGTCGCTCGAGCAGTGCCCGGTGATCGGCGGCACGGTCAAGAGCTTCGACGCGAGCCGCGCGAAATCGATGCCAGGCGTGATCGACGTCGTGCAGATTCCCGACGGCATCGCCGTCGTCGCCGACACCTACTGGCACGCCAAGAAGGCGCGCGAGGCGGTCGACGTGCGGTGGGACGAGGGCGCCGGTGCGTCGCTCGACAGCACCGCCATGGCGGAGGGCGTGCGTGCCGCCGCCGCATCGGGCAAGGTCCTGTCGATCAACACCAAGGGAGACGCCGACGGGGCGATGAAAGGGGCGGCCAAGGTCATCAAGGCCGAGTACTCCCTGCCGCTGCTCGCGCACTGCCCGCTCGAGCCGATGAACTTCACGGCGAGCTACGCGAACGGCAAGTGCCTGCTCGTCGGCCCGACTCAGTTCCAGCAAGGCGCCGAAGGTGCGACGGCCGCCGCGCTCGGCATCAAGCCCGAGGACATCACGCTGAAGACGACCTTTCTCGGCGGCGGCTTCGGGCGTCGGCTCGAGCTCGACTTCATCGTTCAGGCGGCGCTGATCTCCAAGGCGGTCGGCAAGCCGGTGAAGCTGCTCTGGAGCCGCGAAGACGACATGACGCACGACTTCTACCGGCCGATGGCGCTGAACCAGCTCGCCGCCGGGCTCGATGCGAACGGCCAGCCGGTGGCGATGACGTTCAAGGTGACGTCCCAATCGGTGACGCAGCGCGCATTCGGGCTGCCGAAGGACACGCTCGATCCGTTCATGGCGGAAGCGGCGGTGGCCGGCTACGAGATCCCCAACACGCGGCACGACCTCGTCATCCACGATGCGGGCATGCGGGTCGGCTACTGGCGCGCGGTGAGCCACAACATGAACGCCTTCGCCAACGAGACCTTCATCGACGAGCTCGCCGCCGCGGCCGGCAAGGACCCGTACGCGTACCGCATGGCCCTGCTCGCCAACAAGCCGCGCTTCGCCAACGTGCTGAAGATCGCCGCCGACAAGGCGGGTTGGGGCACGCCGGCACCGGCCGGGCGCTTCCGCGGCATCGCTCTGATGGAGGGCTACGACACCTACATGGCGCAGGTCGCCGAGTTGTCGATGAACGGCGGCGTCCCGGTGGTGCACAAGGTCACCGTCGCGGCCGACCTCGGCCGCATGGTCAACCCCGACACGGTCGAGGCGCAGATCCAGTCGAGCATCATCTTCGGCCTCACGGCCGCGCTCTACGGCGAGATCACGGTCGACAAGGGCCGCGTCCAGCAGACGAACTTCCACCAGTACAAGCTGGTCCGCATGAACGAGGCGCCGCTGATCGACATCACGCTGGTCCAGAGCACCGAGAAGCCCGGCGGCATCGGCGAGCCGGCGACCGCCCTGATCGGTCCGGCGGTGGGCAACGCGGTGTTCGCGGCGACGGGCAAGCGGCTGCGCAAGATGCCGATGACCGCGGAGAACATCGCCGCCGCTTGACGGGAGCGCCTGTCGAAAGGCGCGCAAGGCGCTGCGTCCTGACCTCCTGCCGCCACGCTGATTTCAGCTGGCGGGGAAGCTACTTTCCGACTCGAGGGTCTCGGCGCGAGGCGGTTCGCCCGTGTTCCAGAGGACGAAGCGCCTCGCGCATGTCGCGGAATTCGCCGAGTGTCGTGTCCAGCTTGTCCGGCTTCGACTGCATGGGAGAGGCTTGTCGCGAAGAACGCTTGCCTCGGCCGCGGACATACAGGACAACGAGCAGCACGGCGGCGACAGACAGGGTGATGAGGGCGGGGATCACGGCTCGAAAAAAGAAGGCTGGCGTCACAACTGTAGCGCGCTCCGGAGACACCCCTCCTGGCTCGGACGGTTGCCGCCGTCTCGAATGAAGACGTCCAAGATCGCCGCCTGACGACCCGAATTTTCGTCCGGGAAACGCTGGCTTTCCCTCAATACCGACCGCGCTCACATCGGCGGCACGGTGCCATTGATGCCCACGGCGATGAAGGCCGCGCTCTTGGGCGCGTTCGGCTTCGTGGCAATGAATACGCGGGCTCCGGGGAGCAGCTTGCTGCTGTCGGCCTGCACGACGCCCACCACCGGTACGCCGGAAGGCACCTCGATCGTCTTCTCGCCCTTGCCGAAATCCACCGTGAGGACGAGCCCGTTCGCATTTGACGTCTTCTTGACCGTGCCGTTGGTCATGGCAGAGCTTGTCGCGATCTCGCTCGTCGTCGTGCTCGACTTCACGGTTCCGTTGGTCATCGCTGACGTTTGCGCGCCGCCTCGCACCGCCGCTGGGGCAA
Source organism: Caldimonas sp. (assembly GCA_035995885.1). GTDB lineage: Bacteria > Pseudomonadota > Gammaproteobacteria > Burkholderiales > Burkholderiaceae_C > Schlegelella_A. The sequence continues at coordinate 11,257 of DASYKC010000115.1, forward strand.
GGTCCCACGGATAGTCGCCGAGCCCGGAGCCCTTCAGGGCCTCGGGAAAGACGACGACCTCCAAAGCGCTCGATGCGCCGGTTCCAGGGACGTTGGCGATGCCGACAAAAGTACCTGGCTTGATCTGGCCGAGGCTGCTCGGCACGACGCCCGAAATCCGGGTGGCCGCATCGAACGCGACGCTCACGCTGCCTTCGTTCGTTCTCACCGTCAGGTCTTCCGGCGTCGCCGAGACGATCGTCCCGCGGATATGGGCTGGCGGATCGGCCGCCATCGCTGCAGTCATGGCGGTGGCGGCACCCAGGAGCGCGAAGGCGCTGATGACGGACTTTGTGGGATTCCAGATGCGATTCATTCTGGTGGTCTCGGTCGAAGAGGGCGCTCGATTGTTCAGCGAAGGAAATCCCGCTGTGGGGCAAGGGCTTCCTCGGCATCGAGCCGACAGAGCGGGCCGCTGTCAGGTCACGTCTGCAACCCATTCGAGACGCATGGCAAGCGATCCGTGCAGTGGCGTGTGACGGGTCAGGCCATTGGAACGTCACCTGATCACTTGATTCACCAGATCCTGTCGCTTGACCTTTCCGGTGGGCGTCATCGGAAACTCGGACATCAGGAACAGCTCTTCGGGCAACTTGTAATCGGCGACCCGGCCGCGCAGGAATTCGACGATCTCCTCGAGCGTCGGCACCGGCCCGGGCTTGGCGACGACGCACAGGCAGTTGCGCTCGCCCAGGCGAGGGTCGGGCGCACCGACCACGGCGACCTGCAGAATCTTCGGGTGCTCGTAGAGCAGCTCCTCGATCTCGCGCGGGAAATACTTCTTGCCGCCCCGGTTGATGATCTCCTTCTTGCGACCCGAGATGCGCACGTTGTGCTCGGCGTCGACGAACTGGCCGAGATCGCCGGTGCGGAACCAGCCGTCGGCGGTGAAGCTGTCGCGATTGGCGTCGGGATTGTTGAGATAGCCGAGATGCACCGAGGGGCCGATGGCCGCGATTTCGCCGATCTCGCCGTGCGGCACGTCGCGGCCGGCGTCGTCGATGATGCGCAGTCCCATCGAAGGCATGCACCGTCCTACCGTGCCGTTGACCTTGAGCGGATCGTCGGTCGGCCGCGTGATCGAATGAAAGCCGGTCTCGAGCATGCCGTACAGCTCGATCAGGTGCGCCTCGGGCACGGTCTCCTGGAAGGCCTTGATCGTCTCGACCGCGGCGGAGGCGCCGCCGGTGATCATCGTCCGGAGCGTGGCCATGCCGTGGCTCGCGATCTCCGGTGCATTGAGCAGCGCGACGATCGCCGCCGGCGGCGTCGGCACATAGGTGATTCCTTCCGCGTCGATCAGCTTCAGCACCGCGGCCGCATTGAAGCGCTCGATCATGACGATGCGGCTGCCCGCCATCACCGACTGCACCAGGTTCAGGTAGCCCCAGTTCAGGCCGACCGGAAGGAAGCCGAGCATGACGTCGTCTTCGCTCACGCCGAGCTCGCGGTTGAACAGCTCGGCCGCCCAGAGCGTGGTGTTGAAGCAGTGCAGGACGCCCTTGGGATTACCGGTCGTGCCCGAGGTGAAGCACATCCGCATCACCTCGAGCGGCGACATGCGCGCCCGATCCTGCGCGCCGATCTCGGGCGTCGCGCCGACGACCTTGGCGAAGCTGGTGACGCCGGGCCGGTCGACGTCGTCGACGCACACCACGAGGGAGAGCGCGGGCAGCCCGGGGCGAAGGCCCTCGATCATGGCCAGGAAGTCGAAGCTCTTGAACTCGCGCGCGCAGACATAGGCCTTCGAGCTCGAGAAGCGCAGGATGTACTCGACCTCGACCGCCCGGAAATCGGCGCTGATCTTGTTGGCCGCTGCGCCGATCAGCTCGAGCGCGAAGAACACGACCGGGAACTCGATCCGGTTCGGCAGCTGCAGCGTCACGACGTCGCCGCGGCCGACGCCCTGTCGGCGCAGGAACTCGGCGAAACGCTTCACTTCGCTCCAGAGGGCGCCGTAGGTGATGCGCCGGCGCTCGTCGGCCATCGCCTCGCGCTCCGGCGTCGCCTCGGCGCGGGCCTGCAGGATGTCGGCGAAGGTCCGGTCGCCCCACCAGCCCTGGCGGCGGTACTCGGCGATCGTTTCGGCGGAAGGCGGACGGGGAGCTTCGATCATGTCGGTGTCCTTCAGCGTGTGGCGCGCAGCAGGCCGCCGTCGACCTGGATCGCGGTGCCGGTGATGTAGCCGCCCTTGGGCGAGACGAGCAGCGCCACCAGGTGGGCGATGTCGTCGACGCTGCCGATGCGGCCGATCGGGATCTCGGCGCGCAGGCGCGCCTGCACGACGTCGGCCGGCTCGCTGCCGGCGGCGAACACCTTCTGCAGCCGGGTCGTGTCGATGTAGCCGGGGCAGATGGTGTTGACGTTGATGCCGTCCCGGGCGACCTCGAGCGAGAGCGTCTTGGCGTAGCCGATCACGCCGCTCCAGGTCGCGACCGAGAGCGAGAAGCCGGGGATCGGCTGGATCGCCGAGATCGCGGTGATGTTGAGGATGCTGCCGCCGCCGCGCGCGCGCATCGCCGGCACGACCTCGCGCACCATGCGCACCACGTACATCAGGTTCTGCTCGACCGCCTTGGCCCAGGCGACGTCGTCGAACGAGAGCGCGTCGCCGAGCGGCGGTGCGCCGTCGTTGTTGACGAGGATGTCGATGCCGCCGAGCTCGGCCTGCACCGTCGCGGCGACTCGGCGGCAGTCGTCGGCCTTGCGGCAGTCGGCGGCGATCGCCAGGACGGTGGCGCCGGTTTCGGCGCGCAGGGTCGCCGCCGCCGCCTGGAGGTCGGCCTCGCGCCGCGCCGTGATCGCCACCGCCGCGCCTTCGGCCGCGAGCATGCGGGCGATGCCGTAGCCGATGCCCTTGCTCGCGCCGCCGACGATCGCGACCTTGCCGTTCAGATCGAGGTTCATGGCCGCTTCACCGAGGCCAGGAAGCGCTCGGCATTGCGATGGAAGAGACCCTCGAGCACTTCTTCCGAATAGCCTTCGGCGCGCCACTCCCTGACGAGCCGCTCGTACGTGAAGAGCGGGTAGTCGGCGCCGAACATCACCCGGTCCTTCAAGCGGCGCGCGATGTCGTGCTTGAGGTCGGGCTGGTGGTACTTGGGCGACCAGCCGTGCAGCTCGTACCAGATGTTGCGCTTGTGCATGAGCACGGCGATCGTCTCGGCCTGCCAGGGCCATCCGGGTCGGGCGGCGACGATGGTCAGGTCGGGATGGCGCGCGGCGATGGCGTCGAGATGGCGCGGATGGCAGTCGTCGAGCACGATGCCGGCGCCGCCCGGCAGGCCGGCACCGAGGCCGGTGGTGCCGACGAACACCAGCACCGGCACCCTGGCCTCGATGCAGAGGTCGTAGAACGGCGCCCAGGCCGGGTCGGTGGCCGGGCCGCTGCCCGAGCCGTTGATGCAGAAGCCGACAAAGCCGGGGGCGACGTCAATGCAGCGGCGCAGTTCGCGCACGCCCTCGGCGCCGGTGTGCGGATCGATGTGCAGCCAGTGGCCGAGGATCTGCTCGGGATGGGCACGCTGGGTCGCGAAGCCGTAGTCGAACACCTCCCGCGCCTCGCTCAGCGGGATGAACTTGGTGAAGCCGAAGTCGAGCACCGCCTGCACGCCGCTGGCCCGGAAGTAGGCGGCCATCTCGGCTTCGCTGTGGTACTTGGGCTCCGAGTTCCAGGTCGCCTTCTGCAGCGCCAGCTCCTCCGCCGTGCGCAGCGTGTAGCCGCGTTTCGTTCCCCAGTGGGAATGGATGTCGATCAGCTTCATCAATGGGTCACTCCGAGATACGACTGTTCAATGCGGGGATCGTTCTTGAGCGCGTCGCTCGTGCCGTGGAACGCGATGGCGCCGTTCTGCAGCACGTAGCAGTGGCTTGCGAAGCGCAGCACCTTGCGCGCGTTCTGTTCGGCGATGAGGATCGAGGCGCCGCCGCGATGGATGGCGCCGACCTTCTCGAGGATGGTGTCGAACACCTTGGGCGCGAGGCCGAGCGAAGGCTCGTCGAGCAGCAGCAGCTTCGGGTTCGACATCAGCGCCCGGCCGACCGCCAGCATCTGCTGCTCGCCGCCCGAGAGGAACGCGGCCTGCTGCGCGGCGCGCTCGTGCAGGACCGGGAAGAGGCTGCAGACCTGATCGAGCCGCTCGGCGATGCGCTGCCGGTCGGACTGCAGGTAGGCGCCGAGCTCGAGGTTCTCGCGCACGGTCATCGCGCCGAACAGCAGACGGCCCTGCGGCACCTGGATGACGCCGCGGCGCACGACCGCGTCGGCCGACGTGCCGGCGAGCGACTCGCCGTCGAACTCGATCCGGCCGGCCTGGACGCGGTTCAGCGCCGAGATCGCGCGCATCAGCGCCGTCTTGCCGGCGCCGTTGGCGCCGAGCACGCCGACGATGCCGTTCGTGGGCACGTCGAGCGAGACGCCCTTCAGCACCGCCCGCGCGGTGTAGCCCGAGACCAGGCCTTCAATGCGCAGCATCGGCGACCTCCTCGCCGAGGTAGGCGTCGATCACGGCGGCGTTGCGCTGCACCTCGGCCGGCGTCCCCTCGGCGATCACCGCGCCGTTCTGCATCACGGTCACGGTGTCGGCGAGCGCCATCATGACGCGCATGTTGTGCTCGATCACGAGCAGCGTGATCGCGCCGGACTCGGCGATCCGGCGCACCGCGGCGATGGCGCTGTCGGCCTCGCCCTCGCTCATGCCGGAGGTCGGCTCGTCCATCAGCAGCAGCCTGGGCCGGGCCGCCAGGGCGCGGGCGAGATCCATGCGCTTGAGCAGGCCGAACGGCAGGTCGGCGGCGGGCTCGTCGCGATACGGGAGCAAGGCGAAGTCGTCGAGGAGGGCGAGCGCCTGGGCGCGCGCCGACCCCTCGGCACGACGGGCCGCAGGCGTCGCCAGGGCGGCCGCCCAGAGCGGCACCGGCGCATGCCGGGCGACGCCGACCAGCACGTTCTCGAGCACGCTCATGTCGCCGAAGGCCTCGACGTGCTGGAAGGTGCGGGCGATGCCGCAGCGGCTGATCCGGTGCGGCGCGTGGTTGGTGATGTCCTGGCCGTCGAGGGCGATGCGACCCGCGGCAACGCGCACGGTGCCGGTGACGGCGTTGATCGCGGTCGTCTTGCCGGCGCCGTTCGGACCGATCAGGCCGCGGATCTCGCCCGGCTTCACCGCCAGCGAAAGGTCGCGCACCGCGGCGAGCCCGCCGAACCGGACGGCGACCTGCTCGAGGACGAGTCGCGGCATCATGGTGCGGCGCTCGCGGTCGGCGCCGACGCCGGGCTTGCAGGAGCAGCAGCGGCGGCCGGCGCCGCGCCGCCGCGCGTCCGGCGGCGCCAGACCGTCACCAGCCCGCGCGGCAGGAAGATCAGGAAGGCGAGCAGGATCAGCGTGTAGATCACGTCGCTGTATTCCTTGACCGGCCGCAGCGCTTCGGGCAGCGCCGAGAGCACTGCGGCGCCGAGCACCGAGCCCGCGACCGAGCCCATGCCGCCGACGACGATGAAGGTGATCTGGCGCAGCGCGGCCGAGACGCCGAACTCGTTCGGATCGATGAAGCCGACCACCACCG
>DASYKC010000116.1:0-11937 GCA_035995885.1 Caldimonas sp.
GCGCCGTGCTCGTCGGCGATCTTCTTCACCACGGCAAGGCCGAGACCGGTGCCTTTCTTCTTGGTCGTGACGTAGGGCTCGAAGGCGCGCTTCAACACCTTCTCGGAGAAGCCCGGGCCATTGTCGACGACGACGAGGCGCACGGCGCGCACTTCACCGCCTTCGTTCTTCGCCGCCTCGGTGCAGATGCGGACGCGGCCGTCGGCCTGGTCGGCGACGGCGTCGAGCGCGTTCTGGACCAGGTTGTGGATGACCTGGCGCAGCTGCGTGCCGTCGCCGACGATCTCGGGCAGCGACTCGGCGAGCTCGGCCGAGAGCCGACCCGACTCCTGCGCCGCGCCGTAGAGGCCGAGCACCTCGACGACGAGCGCATTGACGTCGAGCGAATCGAAGCTCGAGGCGGGCAGGCGCGCGTAGTCGCGGAACTCGTTGACGAGCGCCTTCATCGCCTGCACCTGGTTGACGATCGTCGCCACAGAGCGCTCGAGCATCGCCTGGTCGGCGCCCTCGAGCTTGGTACCGAGCTTCTGCTGCAGCCGCTCGGCCGAAAGCTGGATCGGCGTCAGCGGGTTCTTGATCTCGTGCGCGAGCCGGCGCGCGACCTCGCTCCAGGCCTCGACGCGCTGCGCCGAGACGAGCTCGGTGATGTCGTCGAAGACCATCAGGCGCGCGCCCTGCGGCATCGCCGCGCCGCGCACGAGCAGAGTGATCGAGTCGCGCTCGCGGCCGGCGGGGCCGGTGCCGATCTGCAGCTCGAACGACTCCTGCCAGTGGTCGCGCTCGCCCGCCTCGGGGCTCGCCGCGTGCAGGTCGAAGCGCTGCCAGACCGCCTGCGCGAAGCCGCCGAGGCCGGCGACCTCGTCGAGGCGTCGGCCGCGGTAGGCCGAGAGCGGCAGCTTGAGGATCCGCGTCGCGCCCGGGTTGACGGTGTCGATCGCGCCCTTCCGGTCGAACACGATCACGCCGGCGGTCAGGTTGTCGAGGATCGTCTGCAGGTTGGCGCGCGCGCCCTCGACCTGGGCGACGCTGCGGTGGACGAGCTCGCGCGCTTCCGAGAGCTGCTCGGTCATGTCGGCGAACGATCGCGTCAGGCCACCGAGCTCGTCGCGCGACTTGAACACCGCCTTCGATCGGAAGTCGCCGCGCGCGACCTGGGCGACGCCCTCGGCGAGCAGGAGCAGCGGCTGCGCCAGCTGGTTGCTGAGCGCGATCGCCAGCAGCAGCGCGCCGAAGACGGCGAGAACGAGCGCCAGCGTCAGCGTGCCGATGTACATCTTGCGCAGGCCCGAGCGGGCGAGCGAGCGCTGCTGGTACTCGCGGTAGGCATTGGTGACGGCGAGCGCGTTGGCCGCCAGCCCCGGCGCGATCGACTGGGTGACGACGAGGAAGCGCTCCTGCTCGCCGAGGGCGAAGTTGTTGCTCGGGATGACGGCGACCGCGCGCACGCGCGCCGAGGTGCCGGCCGCCGCCGCGTCCTCGTCGAGGCCCTCGGCCTGGCTGACGACGCGCTGGGTGCGCGCCTGGCGCAGCATCTGCGGCGGGATGCGATCGGGCATCAGCCCCGAGGTCGCGCTGCCGGTCGCGAGCAGCGTCTGGCCGGAGTTGCCGACGACCGAGATTTCCTTGGCCGAGAGCTGCTCGCGCAGCCGCTCGAGCGAGAGCGGCTCGGCCGACGACGCGCTCTCGCCGAGGCGCTCGGCGGCCAGGCGCGTCTTGGTCGCCAGGTCGGAGACGATCGCGTCGATCGTGCCGCGGCCGAGGTTGAGGCCGGCGTCGAGCGCGCCTTCGACCTTGACGTCGAACCAGCTCTCGATCGAGCGCGAGACGAACTGGTAGCTGACGGCGTAGATCAGCACGCCCGGCAGGATGCCGACGAGGGCGAAGATGGCGGCGAGCTTGAGCAGCAGCCGGCTGCCGAAGCGGCCGCGCGAGACGCGCCAGAGCATGCGGACGCCGGCGACGACGATGACCGTGACCAGCGTGCTCGCCAGGGCGACGTTGACCCAGAACAGCCAGACGTAGTGGCGCTCGTAGAGGGCCGGGTTGTTGGTCGCGACGCCGAGCAGGAAGACGAGCACCAGGCCGGCGCCGAGGGCGGCCAGGGTCGAGACGATCCACGCCCAGCGGCTGCGCCGGGGCAGCGGCTGGGGCTCGAGGCCCGAGGCCGCGAAGCGGGAGTCGTCGTTCTTCAATTGATGCGCTGGGCGCGCTTGACCGAAAGCTGCCAGTCGGGATTGCCGCTGATGCCGATCTGCATCGGCCGCGGCAGCAGGGTGATGTCGAGGCGGTAGTTGAACTCGAGGTAATGGTGGCCGTCGTCGACCTGACCGGCCTCGGCGATCTTCCAGCGGCTGCTGCGGCTGATCGCGGCGAGCGCCTCCTCGCGGGTCGCGTAGTTCTGGCTCAGGCCGCCGACCGTCGTCACCCGATAGGTCGAGGTGAGCGGCTGGAAAACAATCTTCCAGACTCGCACGGCGTGGGCGACGCGGCGGTCGCGCCAGTACCAGCGCTCGCGGAAGAGCTCGGCCTCGGCGACGAAAAAGAGCGGCACCGACTTGGCCAGCGCCTCCTCGGGGCCTTTGCCGAGCTCGAAGTTGACGGCGTAGCTGAGGAAGACGCCGTCCTCGTCGCGGACGACCTCGAATGCGGTCAGCTCGGCCTCGGCCGCCTCGGCATGGCGCGCCGCGGCGAGGCCGCCGAGCCAGAGCCCCGGCAGCAGGACGCGCGACGCCGCGACGCCGAGCGCGCGAAGCACGCTGCGGCGGCGCAGTGAGCCGTGCGGCGGCAACGGGGTCATCGGCGGGCGGTCTTCGGCGTGGACGGAAGCTTCTCGATCAGGGCCAGGAAAAAGCCGTCCGCGGCCCGCGGAGAAGCGGGCGCCGACGGCGTTTCGTCATTGTCGGGCAGAGGTAGCAGCTGCCCCGGAGAAGGCGGGGTGGCGGCGAGGGCGGCGTCGCCCGCTCGTTGCAAAAAAGCGTCGATCTGCGCCGATCCCTCGCTGCGAAAGACCGAGCACGTCGCGTAAAGCAGCCGGCCACCGGGCGCGAGCAGCGGCCAGAGCGCATCGAGCAGGCGCGCCTGCGTCGCCGCCAGCGCCGGCAGGTCGCTGGCACGGCGCAGCCAGCGGACGTCCGGGTGGCGCCGCACGATCCCCGACGCGCTGCACGGCGCATCGAGAAGGATCGCCGCGAACGGCCGGCCGTCCCACCAGCGCGCCGGCTCGGCGGCGTCGGCGACGCGCGTCTCGGCGCGCAGGCCGAGGCGCGCGAGCGTCGCGTCGACGCGCGCCAGGCGGGCCGCGTCGCGGTCGATCGCGAGGAGCTCGAGGTCGGCGAGTTCGAGCAGGTGCGCGGTCTTGCCGCCGGGCGCGGCACATGCATCGAGGACGCGCGCGCCGGGCGCGAGCGGCCGCGCGAGCAGGAGCGGCGCGGCGCGCTGCGCGTTCGCGTCCTGGACCGAGACCAGGCCCGCGGCGAAGCCGGGCAGCTGCGTCACCGGCACCGGCCGGGCGAGCGCGACCGCCGCGCCGTCGAGCGGGGTCGCATCGATGCCGTGCGCGGCCAGCGTCGCGACGTACTCGTTCGCCGTCGTTCGCCGCGCGTTGACGCGCAAGGTCATCGGCGGATGGGCGTTGTCGGCGTCGGCGATCGCGGCCCAGCGCCCGGGCCAGTCGGCGCGCAGCCGGTCGAGCCACCAGCCGGGATGGTTGAAGCGCGCCAGCGGATCTTCGAGCGCCGCCGCGACGATCGCCTCGCGCTCGCGCAGGAAGCGGCGCAGGACGGCGTTGACGAAGCCGGCGCTGCGCGGCGCCCGTTTCGTCGCCGCGGCGACCGCCTGGTCGACCAGCGTGTGCTCGGCATACGGCGGATCGCCGGGCGGCCAGAGCAGCGCCAGCGCCGTCAGCAGCAGCGAGTCGACGCCGGGCGGTGGCGTCTTCGGCGCGAGCCGGTGCCGCACGACCTCGGCGGCGCCGAGCCAGCGCAATGCATGGAAGGCGAGCGCCTGCGTCCCCGGCCGCGCCGGCGCCGGGCAGCGGGCGAGCGCGTCGTTGAGCGATTGGCCGGCGCGCACCATGGCGACGGCGTCGGCGCTGTGACCGAGCAGGCGCGCCAGCGGCAGCGCGGCGGTCGATGCGGGTCCGGTCACGGCCCGAGTCTATGAGAGCCGAGTGCGGCAGGCGTCGCCGCGACTTGCCGAAGCAGACCTCGACGGCGGCGGTTCCAACTCCTACACTGCTCCGCGCTCGACCGCACACGGAGGCACGCATGACCGGTTCGCTCACCCGTCGCCAGGTTCTCGCCGGTTCCGCAGCCTTGGCGGCGCCATTCGGCCTCTCGCGACCTGCCGCTGCGCAATCGCCAAGCCTCGCCGGCGTTCCGGTCATCGATCGCCTCGTCATGACGGTGATCACCGACAGCAGCTACGACACGCCGCGTGCGACCGGCTCGAGCTGGGTCAAGGTGCGGCGCGCCGGCCTCAGCTCGCCCACCGACTACCGCAAGACGCTGCACAACGAATGGGGCCTCGCGCTGGCGCTGGAGTCGCGCGCCGGTGCGCAGTCGCAACGCTACCTGCTCGACTTCGGCTACACGGTCGACGCGCTCCTCAACAACATGGCGCTGATCGGCGTCGACCCGGCACCGGTTTCCAACTACATCGTGAGTCACGGCCACTTCGACCATTTCGGCGGCCTGATCCCCTTCCTGCAGAAGAACCGCGATCGGCTGCCGGCCGAGCTGACGCTCTACGTCGGCGGCGAAGACACCTTCTGCCGTCGCTACGGCGCCGGGCCGAAACCGGGCGACCTGTCGGACTTCGGCGTCCTCGACCGGCGCGAGCTCGCCGCGCTCAAGGTACGCGTCGTGATGTGCCCGACGCCGACCGTCATCGCCGGCCAGGCATTCACCACCGGCGTCATCGAGCGCGCCTCGTTCGAGCGCGTGCTGCCGAACACGCTGGTCGAGTACGCGCCCAAGGACGGCCTCGGCTGCGACATCGCCGATGCGGCGCAGCGCGCGCAGGGCAAGGCGGTCGCCGACGAGCACCTCGGCGAGCACGCCACCTGCTTCAACCTGAAGGACCGCGGCCTGGTCGTGATCTCGTCTTGCGGCCATCGCGGCATCGTCAACTCGACACGCCAGGCGATGAAGGTCTCGGGCGTGAACAAGGTGCACGCCATCGTCGGCGGCTTCCACCTCTTTCCCGCAGACGACGCCTATCTCAAGCAGACGGTCGCCGAGCTGAAGGCGCTGAACCCGGACGTGATGATCCCGATGCATTGTTCGGGTCCCGGCCTCGCTGCCGCGTTGCGCGAGCTGATGCCGTCCCAGTTCGTGCCGTCCACGAGCGGAACCGAGTTCACCTTCGGCGCGTGAGGGCCGGCGCGCTCGCCGCGGCCTGCCTCGTCGCGGCCGGTGTCGCCGCGGCGGCCGACCCGCCGCCGCGCGCCGACGCCGCGCGGCTCATGAATGAGCTGATGAGCGGGCGAGTGCCGATCGGCATGCCGTTCGCGCTGCCCGATCAGCGCGGCCGACGCGTCGGCCCGGCGCAGTGGCGCGGTCGGATCGTTCTCCTCTACTTCGGCTACCTGTTCTGTCCCGACGTCTGCCCGACCGACCTGCGCGCGATCGCCGATGCCATCGAGTCGCTCGGCGCCGACGGGGCGTCGGTCCAGCCCGTGTTCGTGACGCTCGACCCCGAGCGGGACACCCCGGACATGACCGGCCGCTACGCCGAGGCCTTCCATCCGCGCTTCGCCGCCCTGCGCGGCAGCGACGCCGAGACGCGCCAGATGGCGGAGGCCTACAAGGTCTTCTACGAGAAGGTGCCGTTGCGCAGCGGAGCCTACGCGATCGACCACACCTCCTTCACCTACGTGCTCGACGGCGAGGGTCGCTACGTCGGCTACTTCCCGCCCGGCACCAGCGGCAAGAGGATGGCCGACTTCGTCCGCTCGCTGCTGCCGGCCGCGAAGCGATGACCGGCGCGGCGGCGGCGCCGATCCCTTGCCGCGCCGAGGCCGCCGCGAGTGCGGTACGCTCCCTTCCCCCCACGCACACGAGCCCGCTCCATGGCCGGCGAAAAGCCCACCGCGATCTTTCGCAGCGAGACCGACCTCGCCCGCCTGCCGGCGTCGGACCGGATCCGCTATCGCCTGGTCGGAGCCGAGTGCCGCTACCACGCCAACGACAACATCGCCGAGTTCATCGAGGACGGCGAGCTCGACGAGCTGCGCGCCGAGGTCGAGGAGCAGATGCAGGGCGTGCTGCGCGCGCTCGTCATCGACACCGAGAGCGACCACAACACCAGCGACACCGCCAAACGGGTCGCCAAGATGTTCCTGACCGAGGTCTTCAAGGGCCGCTACACGGCGGCGCCGTCGGTGACCGAATTCCCGAACGTCTCGCGCCTCAACGAGCTGATGATCGTCGGCCCGGTCAAGGTGCGCAGCGCCTGCTCGCATCACCTCTGCCCGATCCTCGGCAAGGTCTGGATCGGCCTCCTGCCGAACGAGCACTCGAACCTGATCGGCCTGTCGAAGTACGTCCGCATCTGCGACTGGATCATGAGCCGGCCGCAGATCCAGGAAGAGGCGGTGACGATGCTCGCCAACGAGTTGCAGGATCGCGTCAAGCCGGACGGCCTGGCGATCGTCATGGAGGCCGATCACTTCTGCATGCACTGGCGCGGCGTCAAGGACGACCAGGCGATGATGACCAACAGCGTCATGCGCGGCGCGTTCCTGAAGGACGCGAGCCTGCGGCGCGAGTTCCTGTCGCTGCTCGCCAGGAAAGTCTGAGGAGGCGACGATGCTGGTCCGACTGATGTACGCAAGCCGCGCCGCCGAAACGGTGAACGCCGACGCGCTCGCCGCGATCCTGAAGCGCTCGAAGGAGAACAACCCGCGCGTCGGCGCGACCGGCGTGCTCTGCTTCTGCGCCAACGCGCGCATCTTCCTGCAGGTGCTCGAGGGCGGGCGCCTGGCCGTCAGCGCGCTCTACAACCGCATCGCGCAGGACCCGCGCCACCACGACGTCGCCCTGCTCAGCTACGAGGAGATCGGCGAGCGCAGCTTCGCGAGCTGGTCGATGGGGCAGGTCAACATGAGCCGGCTCAATCCGGCGCTGGTGCTGAAGTATTCCGAGGGCACCGTCCTCGATCCGTACGCGGTCTCGGGGCAGGCCTCGCTCGCGCTCTTCAACGAGCTGGTCGCGACGGCGTCGATCGGCGTCCAGGTCTAGGGCTCACTCGGCGAGCGCCGCTTCCGGCGACGCCTCGGCCGGGGCGACGCGTCGCGATTCGATGTAGATCCGGCGGATCTCCGGAAAGCGCGCGCGGATCGCCGCCTCGATCCGGTTGACCGCTTGCGCCACGTCCTCCGCGGCAACGCCGGTCTTGAACTCGGCGTCGAGCGCGAGCAGCACGTCGTCGGGGCCGAGGTGCATGGTCAGCGGCCAGCCGGCGCGATGCACGCTCGGCTCGCTCTGGGCGATCGCGCGGATCGCCTCGGCCATCGCCGTGTCGACGGCTTCGCCGACGAGGAGCTTTCGCGCCTGGATGACGAGCAGCGTCGAGACGCCGCAGAGCAGGAGGCCGATGACCATCGACGCCACCGCGTCGAGCGCGGGCAGGCCGAGGGCGTGGCTGCCGTAGATGCCGAGCGCGGCCGCGGCCAGGCCGGCGAGCGCGGCACTGTCCTCGGCGATCACGGTGTAGAGCGTCGGATCCTTGCTCGTTCGCAGCGACCGCCAGAACGGCGCGGCGCCGATCGAGCGCTTGAACTGGCGCACCGCGATCGCCAGGCTCGTGCCTTCGAAGAGCGCCGCGCCGGCGAGGATCGCGTAGCTCCAGCCGGCGTCTTCGAGCGGGCGCGGATCGAGCACGCGCAGGATGCCTTCGTAGACCGAGACGCCGCCGCCGACGCCGAAGATCAGCACGGCGACGATCAGGCTCCAGAAGTAGAGCTCCTTGCCGTAGCCGAACGGATGGCGCTCGTCGGGCGGCCGCTGCGCCAGGTGCATGCCGGCGAGCAGCAGCAGGCCGTCGCCGGTGTCGACCAGCGAGTGAATGCCTTCGGAGAGCATCGCCGAGCTGCCGGTCGCCGCCGCGCCGGTGAACTTCATCGCCGCGATCACGGCGTTGGCCGTGATGGCGCCGAAGACGGCGAGCTTCCCGTCGGCCATCGCGGCCGCCCTGGACCGGGCTAGCAGTCGAGTCGCGTCGGCCGCACGGGCGTCGTCGTCGGCGCCGCGGTCGCGCCGGGGACGACCGGGTTCTGCTGCAGCGCGGCCGGAGAGGCCTTGGCGCCGTTCGCGGCCGCGGCATCGGCCGCGGCGACGCGGCGCGTGCAGTCGGCGCCGCTCGCCGAGAGCTTCGGCCGCGCGGCGGCGCGCGCCGCGGCGGAACGGTTCCTCATCTCGCCGCGATCGGCGCCGAGCGTCGGCGGCACCGGCGTGCCGAGCTCGAGATTGCCGGTCGTCGCCGGCGAGCCGCTGTCGACGCCGGCCGGGATGCGCGAGGTCTCGGAGGCGTTCGGCGGCAGGCGCGGCGGTGGCTTGGCGGCCGTCTGCGCCTGTGCCGCCCACGGGGCGAGGGCGAGGAACGCTGCCGACAGCACGACGCGACGAAGGGCGGAAGGTCGATTCACGGAAGCTCCTGGCGGGGGCGATGTCCAAGTGTGCGCCTGCCGGCCGCGGCGAGCCGTCGGACGGCGCCGCGTCGTCCACGCAGTCGTCTCGCGCCGCGCGCAACGACGGGCATCAGGGCGTCTTTTTGGCCGCGGCCCGGATCGCCTTCTTGACCGGGGGCGCCTTCTTCGCCACCTTGGGCGCAGCCACCGCCTTGGCGCCGACGGCGTCGGCGATGCCTGGCGACGCAGCAGGAGCAGCAGGCTTCACGGCGATCTTCTTCGCCGCGGGCTTGCGCTCGGGCCGCGGCTCGAACACGAACACGACCTTGTTCTCCTTCGCGTCCCAGGCCAGGCGCGCCTTGAACTTGCGCCGCGTCTTGTTGGAGACGAAGCCGTCGAGCAGGTCGGTCTGGCCGGTGGCGAGCAGCTTGGTCATCTGCTCGCGCGCGACCGGCTGCTGCAGGATCACCTTGCCGCTCTTGAAGTCGCACGAAGGCGCCGGCCCGACCGAGTGCTCGCAGACGTAGTTGGTGCCGAACTCGTAGACCTGCCCTGCCGTCTTCGGGCACTTGCCCAGGCTCTCCTGGTCGCCGAAGTCGACCGGCTCGCCCGATTCGCCTTCGCGCCGCGCGTCCTCGCCGAAGTCGAACTCGAGCTTCCAGTTGTCGATCTCCTCGTCGCGGACGAGCTTGAGCTCGGCCGTGAACGGCCAGCCCGCCTTCGAGCGAAAGCCCTCGAGCGGGCCGATCCGCTTGTCGCGCAGGAACGCCTCGACCTCGGCGAGCTCGAAGGCGCGGCCGCCCGGAATCTTGCTCATCGAGAAGCCGCAAGCGCCGCGAACGCCGGCGATGCCGGTGCAGGCGAAGCGCCGGTAGTTCTCCTTGACGACGCCGCCGCAGTTCGGGCACGGCACGCCGAGGGTCGCGTAGTCGCCCGGAATCGTGTCGCGGTCGTACTCCTTCGCCTTCTTGACGATGCGCTCGGCCATCTCGGCGATCTGCCTCATGAAGGTCGAGCGCTCGAGGTGGCCCTTCTCCATCTCGGCGAGCTGGAACTCCCAGTTGCCGGTGAGCTCGGGCTTGGTCAGGTCCTCGACGCCGAGGCCGCGCAGCAGCGTCATGAGCTGGAACGCCTTGGCGACGGGAACCAGCTCGCGCCCTTCGCGATGGATGTACTTCTCGTAGATCAGCCCCTCGATGATCGCCGCCCGAGTCGCCGGCGTGCCGAGGCCTTTTTCCTGCATCGCCTCGCGCAGTTCGTCGTCGTCGATCATCTTGCCGGCGCTTTCCATCGCCGAGAGCAGCGTCGCCTCGGTGTAGCGCGCCGGCGGCTTGGTCCTCAGCGCCTTGACGTCGACGCTCTCGGTCCGCGCCAGCTCGCCTTGGGCGACGGCGACGAGGTTGGCGTCGTCCTCCTGCGCCTCGCGGCCGTAGACGGCGAGCCAGCCGGGCCGGACCATGACCTTGCCGTTGGTCTGGAACCGGTAGTCCTTGCCCGCCTTGGCGACGGTCGAGATCCGCGTGGTCACCATGAACTCGGCGGCCGGGAAGAAGACCGCGAGGAAGCGCTTGGCGACCATGTCGTAGAGCTTGGCCTCGATCTCCGAGAGGCTCTTCGGCGGCAGCAGCGTCGGGATGATCGCGAAGTGGTCCGAGATCTTGGCGTTGTCGAAGATCTTCTTCGACGGCTTGACGTAGTTCTGCTTCAGCGCCGTCGCCGCATGCACGGCGAGCGGGCGCAGCGGCCCGGGCAGGCTCTCCTTCGAGATCATCTCGATCGTCTGGCGCGCGACCGCGACGTAGTCCTCGGGCAGGGCGCGGCTGTCGGTGCGCGGATAGGTGAGGACCTTGTGCTTCTCGTAGAGCGCCTGGGCGATCGACAGCGTCGTTCGCGCCGAGAAGCCGAAGCGCGAGTTGGCCTCGCGCTGCAGGCTGGTCAGGTCGTAGAGCAGCGGCGCGGCCTGCGTGCTCGGCTTGGCCTCCTCGGTCACCGCCGCCGGCTCGCCCTGCACCGCCGCGGCGATCGCCAGCGCGTCGGCCTCGTTCCAGAGGCGGTCGGCGCGCAGCTCGTTGTCCACGGGAGCCGCTTCCTGGCCGGCGGCGACGGGCGGGTTCTTCTTCCACGCCGGGTCGAACCACTTGCCTTCGTACTCGCCCGCATTGACGGCGAAGGTCGCGCGCACCTCCCAGTAGTCGCGCGAGACGTGCTTCCTGATCTGCTCCTCGCGCTCGACCATGATCGAGAGCGTCGGCGTCTGCACCCGGCCGACGGTGGTGAGGAAAAAGCCGCCGTCGCGCGAGTTGAACGCGGTCATCGCCCGCGTGCCGTTGATGCCGACCAGCCAGTCGGCCTCCGAGCGGCTGCGCGCCGCCTCGGCGAGGCCGCGCAGCTCCTGGTCGGAGCGCAGGTGATCGAAGCCGTCGCGGATCGCCGCCGGCGTCATGCTCTGCAGCCAGAGGCGCTTCACCGGGTGCTTCGACTTCGCGTGCTGCTGGATCAGGCGAAAGATCAGCTCGCCCTCGCGGCCGGCGTCGCAGGCGTTGATGAGCTCGCTCACGTCCTTGCGCTTGACCAGGCGGACGATCGCGTTGAGACGCGTCTTGGTCTTGTCGAGCGGCGCCAGGTCGAAGTGCGGCGGGATCACGGGCAGGTGGGCGAAGCTCCACTTGCCGCGCTTGACGTCGTATTCCTCCGGCGCCTTGATCTCGAGCAGATGGCCTACCGCGGAAGTGACGATGTAGCCGTCGCTCTCGAAGTATTCGTCGTGCTTGTCGAACTTGCCTGCGCTGGGCGTGAGCGCGCGGACGATGTCCTGCGCCACCGAGGGCTTCTCTGCAATGATCAGTGCTTTGCTCATTCTTCTCGTCGTCGTTCTCTCGCGGTCGACCGCATCCCTACAATCCGGCTCCTCGCGCGCACGTGCACGCGCGCGCACCCATGAATTCAATGTACCCAAAGAAAGCGACTCCCCTGAAAGCCCCTGCCGACACCCAGCCCACCGTCGCCGTGCCGCCGCGCGGCCGGCGCATCCAGGTGCGCCGCTCGGGCATCCACGGCAAGGGCGTGTTCGCGGTCCTGCCGATCGCCGAGGGCGAGATCGTCATCGAATACACCGGCAAGGTGATCACCTGGAAGCAGGCGCAGAAAAAGCCCCCGCACATCCCCGACGAGCCGAACCACACCTTCTTCTTCCACATCGACGACAAGCACGTCATCGACGGCGGCGACGGCGGCAATGCCGCCAAGTGGATCAACCACGCCTGCGGTCCCAACTGCGAGGCCGACGAGGACGACGACCGCCGCGTCTT
>DASYKC010000117.1:0-3435 GCA_035995885.1 Caldimonas sp.
GGCACGTCCGCAAGGCGTTGTCGGTCAGCCGCAAGGGGGTCGGCAGCGTTCAATCAGGCACTGCAACCCGCATTGCTACCTAGCAAACGACGCGCCATGAACCACACACTTCGCCCCCTCCTCGGCATCGCCGCGCTCGCGTTCGCCGCCCACGCCTCGGCTCAGATCACGTTCTACGAAGGCGAGGGATTCCGCGGCCGCACCTTCGCCGTCAACGGTGAAGTCAGGAACTTCGACCGCACCGGCTTCAACGATCGCGCCTCGTCGGTCGTCGTCGATCGCGGCCGCTGGGAAGTCTGCGAGGACGCGCGCTTCCAGGGCCGCTGCGTCGTCCTGCGCCGCGGCAGCTACGACTCGCTGCGCGGCCTGGGAATGGAAAACCGGATCTCGTCGGTGCGGCCCGTCGACGATCGCCGCCCCTACGTCAACGAGGCGCCGGAGCCGCTCGCCGCGCCGACCTACGACTACCGGCGCCGCCCCGAGGAGCGCCTGCGCGAGGTGCCGATCACGTCGGCGCGCGCGGTGATGGGCCCGCCCGAGCAGCGCTGCTGGGTCGAGCGCCAGCAGGTCGCCGAGCCGCAGCGGCGCGACCTCAACGTGCCGGGCGCGATCATCGGCGGCGTCCTCGGCGGCATCCTCGGCCACCAGGTCGGCGGCGGCGCCGGCAACACCGTCGCGACGATCGGCGGCGCCGTCGGCGGCGGCGCGCTCGGCGCCAACGTCGACCGCATCCGCGACCACCAGACCGGGCAGGACGTGCGCCGCTGCGAGACCGTCGGCAGCCAGACGCCGCAGTACTGGGACGTGACCTACAACTACGGCGGCGTCGAGCACCGCGTCCAGATGACGACGCCTCCGGGCCGGACGATCGCGGTCAACCGCGACGGCGAGCCGCGCCTCTGATCGCGCCGGCCGAGCGGCCGCTCAGGTCATGACGGACGGGGCCTGGCGCCCCGTTCGTTCGTGCACGCCGGCGATCCGGTCGGCGATCGCGACGAGCGGCGCGAGCGCGGCCTGCGTCTCGACGCCTTGGCGCGCCGGATCGGGCTCGAAGCGCTCGAGGTAGATCCTGAGCGTCGCGCCTTCCGTGCCTGTGCCAGAGAGACGAAAGACGATCCGCGCGTCGTCGTCGAAGAAGATGCGGATGCCCTGTTGCGTCGTCACCGAGCCGTCGACCGGATCGGTGTAGGCGAAGTCGTCGGCGCCGACGACGGTCGCGCGCGCGCCGTCGCCGCGCTCGAACGATCGGCCCGGCAGGGTCGCGAGCTGCGCGCGCAGGTCGGCGATCAGCGCGTTCGCCGCTGCGGTGTCGATGCCCTCGTAGTCGTGGCGCGAATAGATGTCGCGGCCGAAGCGGCGCCAGTGATCGCGAATGATTGCCTCGACCGATTCGCCCGGCCGCGCGGCGAGCACGTCGAGCCAGAAAAGCACCGCCCAGAGGCCGTCCTTCTCGCGCACGTGGTCCGAGCCGGTTCCCGCGCTTTCCTCGCCGCAGATCGTCGCCAGGCCGGCGTCGAGCAGGTTGCCGAAGAACTTCCAGCCGGTCGGCGTCTCGTGGCAGGCGATGCCGAGCGCGGCGGCGACGCGGTCGGCGGCGCGGCTGGTCGGCATCGAGCGGGCGATTCCCTTCAGGCCCTTGGCATAGCCGGGGACGCGATGCGCGTTGGCGGCGATGACGGCGAGGCTGTCGCTCGGCGTGACGACGAAGCCGCGGCCGACGATCATGTTGCGGTCGCCGTCGCCGTCGCTGGCGGCGCCGAAATCGGGCGCATCGGCGGCGAACATCGCGGTCATCAGCTCGCTCGCGTAGATCGGGTTCGGATCGGGATGGCCGCCACCGAAATCGGCCAGCGGCGTCGCCGCAACGACGCTCGCCGGCGGCGCGCCGAGCCGGCGCACGAAGATCTCCTCGGCGTACGGACCGGTGACGGCGTGCATCGCGTCGAAGCGCATGCGAAACGCGCCGCCCTGGAGCAGCCGGGCGATGGCGGGGAAATCGAACAGGCCGGCGAGCAGGTCGGCGTGCTCGCGCACCGGATCGAACACCTCGACCGTCGTCGCGCCGAGCGCGGTGATGCCGATCGTCGCCAGGTCGATGTCGGCGTGATCGACGCTGAGATAGCGCTCGATCCGCTCGCTCCGGCGCCAGATCGCCTCGGTGATCTTCTCGGGCGCCGGTCCGCCATTGGCGGTGTTGAACTTGATGCCGAAGTCGCCGTCGGGGCCCCCCGGGTTGTGGCTCGCCGACAGGATGATCGCGCCGAAGGCGGCGCGAACGCGGACGACGCAGCTCGCCGCCGGCGTCGAGAGGACGCCGTGGCGGCCGACGAGGACGCGGCCGAAGCCGTTCGCCGCCGCCATCCGCACGATCGTCTGGATCGCGCGGTCGTTGTAGAAGCGGCCATCGCCGCCGACGACGAGCGTGCCGCCGGCAAAGCCGGTGAGCGAATCGAAGATCGACTGGACGAAGTTCTCGAGGTAGCGCGGCTCCTGGAACACGGCGACCTTCTTGCGCAGGCCGGACGTGCCGGGCCGCTGGTCGGCGAAAGGCCGGGTCGGGACGGTGCGGATCTCGTTCATCGTCGTGGCGCGGTCGCGCGCGGCTCGTCGCCCGCGCGGCGGGCCCAGCGAAAAGTGTCGCCGATACTGCGCCCCGATGTCGCCGCTGGTCTTCGTCAAGCTGTTCGCGATCTTCGCCGTCGTCGCGATCGGCTGGGCGGTCGCGCGCAGCGGCCGGCTCGGCGGCGGCGACGCGTCGCGCGTGCTCTCGGGCGCGGCGTTCTACATCTTCGTCCCGGCACTGCTCTTTCGCACCAGCGCGCGCATCGACTTCGCCCGCCTCGAGGCGCGCATCCTGCTCGCCTTCTTCGTGCCGACGGTGGCGCTGCTCCTGATCGTCTACGTCGCGCTGCGCTTCGGCGCGCGCCGCGCCGCGGCCGCGCCGGCCGCACCGAGCGTTCGCGCCATCACGGCGACGTTCGGCAACAGCGTGCAGATCGGCATCCCGCTGGCGGCGGCGCTCTTCGGCGAGAGCGGCCTGGCGCTGCACGTGACCCTCGTCAGCCTGCACGCGCTGACGCTGCTGACGATCCTGACCGCGCTGGTCGAGCTCGACCTCGCCCACGCGCAGCGGCGCGCCGAGCCGGGCCGCACGCCTCTCGCCGCCACGCTGGCGACGACGGCGAAGAACACGATCGTCCATCCGGTCGTCCTGCCGGTGCTCGCCGGGCTGGCCTGGAACGCGTCGGGCTGGGCGCTGCCGATCTTCGCCGACGAGATTCTCGCCACCCTGGGCCAGGCCGTCGTGCCGCTCTGCCTCGTCCTGATCGGCGTCTCGCTCGCGCACTACGGCGTTCGCGGCGCGCTGCGCGGCGCGGTCGTGCTCTCGATCGTCAAGCTCGTCGTCATGCCGCTCGCCGTGCTGCTGTTCGCGCG
>DASYKC010000118.1:0-6234 GCA_035995885.1 Caldimonas sp.
ATCCACGTCTCCGAGCTCATCAAGATGGGCGAGGCGCTGGAAATCGAGAACGTCGCCCGCATGAGGAAGCAGGAGCTGATGTTCGCCATCATGAAGAAGCGCGCCAAGGGCGGCGAGCAGGTCTTCGGCGACGGCGTCCTCGAGGTCCTGCCCGACGGCTTCGGCTTCCTGCGCTCGCCCGAGGCGAGCTACATGGCGTCGACCGACGACATCTACCTCTCGCCGAGCCAGGTCCGGCGCTTCAACCTCCACACCGGCGACATGGTCGAGGGCGAGGTCCGCGTCCCGAAGGACGGCGAGCGCTACTTCGCGCTGGTCAAGGTCGACAAGATCAACGACCTCCTGCCCGAGGAGAGCAAGCACAAGATCATGTTCGAGAACCTGACGCCGCTCTTCCCGAAGGAGCAGTTCAAGCTCGAGCGCGACATCAAGAACGAAGAGAACATCACGAGCCGGATCGTCGACCTGATCGCGCCGATCGGCAAGGGCCAGCGCGCCCTCCTCGTCTCGGCGCCGAAGAGCGGCAAGACGGTGATGATGCAGAACCTGGCGCACGCGCTGATCGCCAACTATCCCGAGGTCTACCTGATCGTCCTGCTCGTCGACGAGCGGCCCGAGGAAGTGACCGAGATGCAGCGCACCGTCCGCGGCGAAGTCATCAGCTCGACCTTCGACGAGCCGGCCGCGCGCCACGTGCAGGTCGCCGAGATGGTGATCGAGCGCGCCAAGCGCCTGGTCGAGATGAAGAAGGACGTCGTCATCCTGCTCGACTCGATCACGCGCCTGGCACGGGCCTACAACAACGTCCTGCCGTCGTCGGGCAAGGTCCTCACCGGCGGCGTCGACGCCAATGCGCTGCAGCGGCCGAAGCGCTTCTTCGGCGCCGCCCGCAACATCGAGGAAGGCGGCTCGCTCACCATCATCGGCACCGCGCTGGTCGAGACGGGCAGCCGGATGGACGAGGTCATCTACGAAGAGTTCAAGGGCACCGGCAACTGCGAGATCCACCTCGATCGCCGCATGTCGGAAAAGCGCGTCTATCCGTCGATCCTGCTCAACAAGTCGGGCACGCGGCGCGAAGAGCTGCTCCTCAAACCCGAGATCCTGCAGAAGAGCTGGATCCTGAGAAAGCTCCTCTACTCGATGGACGAGATCGAGGCGATGGAGTTCATCCTCGAGAAGATGAAGGCGACCAAGAACAACCTGGACTTCTTCGACATGATGCGTCGAGGCGGCTAGCCCTGGGCGTCGCCGCCGGCTACAATCACCGGTTCTTCGGAAAGTGCGCCTCTGAGCGGTCTCAGCGCGGCGTGGCTCCCGGCACCACCAGCAAAGGCATACCGTGAAAGAAGGCATCCACCCCGCGTATCGCGAAGTCTGCTTCGTCGATCTCTCCAACGGCTTCAAGTTCGTCACCCGCTCGTGCGCCCAGACGCGCGAGACGGTGAAGATGGACGACGGCCGCGAGCTCCCGCTCTACAAGCTCGAGTCGACGAGCGAGTCGCATCCGTTCTACACCGGCACCCAGAAGAGCGTCGATTCGCTCGGCGGCCGGGTCGAGAAGTTCCGCAACAAGTTCGCCCATCTCAGCGCGAAGAAATAGGCGAACGCAGCGACTCTCGCGAACAAGGCAGCTCCGGCTGCCTTTTTTTGCGCGCAACGCCGGAGCAACAAAGCCGCGCGACGCTTGTTGCATCATTCGCGGTCGCAAGTTTTCGATGCCGCGTTGAACTCACCCAATCCTGCCCTCGTCAGCCAGCGCGAAGCGGCGCCGCTGCCGCGCCTCGCGCTCTTCATCCTGAGCGCAGCGTACGTCCTGCCGGGACTGTTCGGACGCGATCCGTGGAAGAGCGCCGACATCACCGCGTTCGGCTACATCGTCAACATCGCCCAGGGCAAGACCTCGTGGCTGACGCCGACCGTCGGCGGCCTGCCGGCCGACGGTGCGCTCCTGCCGTACTGGATCGGCGCCCTCTTCGTTCGCCTGCTGAGCCCGATGGTCGACCCCACCCTCGCCGCGCGCGTCCCGTTCGCGATCCTGCTCGCGCTCGCGCTGACCCTGACCTGGTACGCGGCCTATCACCTGGCGCGGTCCGAAGCGGCCCAGCCGCTGCCGTTCGCCTTCGGCGGCGAAGCCGAGCCGGTCGACTATGCACGGGCGATCGCCGACGGCGCCCTGCTCGCGCTGATCGCTTCGCTCGGCCTCCTCCAGCTCGGCCACGAGACGACGCCGGAGCTGGTCCAGCTCGCCGCCGTCGCGCTCTATCTCTACGGGCTCGCGGCCGCTCCCGAAGCGGCGACGAAGGGCGCGCCGGTCGCGGCGCTCGCCGTCGTCGTCCTCGCGGCGAGCGGCGCGCCAAGCATCGCGATGTTGCTCGCCGCGGTCGGCGCCGGGGTGTTGTCGATCGGCGCGAGGCCGGCCTGGCGCGGCATCGTCTGGCTCGGCCTCGGCGCATTGCTCGGCGCCGCCGCGGCGACCGCGCTCGGCGCCTGGGCCAATCGGCTCGGCGCCTACCAGGGCCCAGGGCAGGCGATCGGCCTGGTGCGCCAGATCGCCTGGTTCGCCTGGCCGGCCTGGCTGCTGGCGCTCTGGACGCTCTGGCAATGGCGGCGCCGGCTCGCGAGCTGGCACATCCTCGTCCCGCTCGCCGTCGCCGCGACCCTCCTTGCCGTCTGGGTCGCGATGGTCGGCAGCGACCGCGCCCTGATGCTCGCCCTGCCCGCGCTCGCGCTGCTCGCCGCCTTCGCGCTGCCGACCTTGAAGCGAAGCGCGGCCGCGGCGATCGACTGGTTCTCGGTGTTCTTCTTCACGATCGCGGTCGCGACCGGCTGGGTCTTCTACGTCGCGATGCAGACCGGCACGCCGGCGCAGCTCGCGGCCAACGTCGCCAAGCTCTCGCCCGGCTACCCGAACCTGTTCTCGGGCCTGGCGCTCGTCCTGGCGCTGACTGGAACGCTCGCCTGGCTCTGGCTCGTCCGCTGGCGCACCGGCCGCCATCGCCATCCGCTCTGGAAGAGCCTCGTGCTGCCGGCCGGCGGCGTGAGCATCTGCTGGCTGCTTGTCATGACGCTGCTCCTGCCGCCGCTCGACAACGCGCGCAGCTTTCGCTCGATGGTGCAGCGGATCGGCCGCCTGGTGCCGGCCGGCGCCTGCGTCGCGGCGCCCGACATGGCGCGCGCGCAGGTCGTCGCGCTCGAGTACCTCGGCGGCTATCGCATCGACGCGATGACGAGCGCCGCAGACACGGGCTGCGATTTCCTGTTCGTGACGCCGACCCAGAAGGTGCCCGCCGCGCCCTGGCAGTTCATCGGCCGCGAGCGGCGCAACCGCAGCGACGACGACGTCACCGACATCTACCGTCGCGCCGGCGCCGTCTGACGCCGGCCCGCGCTCAGGGCATGGTCAGGCGCTTGACGGCGGCGTCTGCCGGGGCCGCAAATCCGCTCGTCGGGTCCGCATGCGACACACGCACGCGCAACGGCGGAAAGACGAGCCGGAAGGTCGACCCCTTGCCCGGTTCGCTGGCGATGTCGAGCTCGCCGCCGTGGCGCTGCATGACGTGCTTGACGATCGCCAGGCCGAGCCCGGTGCCGCCCGATTCGCGCGAGCGGCCGCCGTCGACGCGATAGAAGCGCTCGGTCAGGCGCGACAGGTGGACGCGGGCGATCCCCGGGCCGCTGTCGGCGACCGCGATCTCGCCGCTGCCGTTGTCGGCGAGGCGCCAGCCGACATCGATCCGGCCGCCGTCGGGCGTGTAGCGGACGGCATTGCCGACGAGGTTGCCGAGCGCGCTCTGCAGCTCGCTCTCGGCGCCGGCGATCGCCGCGCCCGGCGCCGCGGCGAAGGCGATCACGTGGCGCCCGGCCGAGAGAGCGCGCGCTTCGGCTTCGACCTGCGCGAACAGGGAATCGACGCCGACCCAGCGATCGGCGCCGGGCCGCGGGCTGCCCTCGAGGCGGGCGAGCACCAGCAGGTCGGTGACCAGGTGCCCCATCCGCTCGGCCTGCTGCGTCATCAGCATGATGACGCGCTTCTGCTCGACCTCGTCGAGCGGCAGGTTGCGCAGCGTCTCGAGGAATCCCGAGAGCACGGTGAGCGGCGTGCGGATCTCGTGCGAGACGTTGGCGACGAAGTCGCGCCGCATCGCCTCGGCGCGCTCGCGCTCGGTCAGGTCCTGCGAGAGGACGAGCCTCAGGTCGCCGTCGTAGCGCCGGATCGTCACCTGCAGCGTGCCCGGGCCGCGCGGCGGATGGAAGGTGACGGGCTCGTCGAAGTTGCCGGCCTGCAGGTAAGCAACGAAGGCCGGCGAGCGGATCAGGTTGGTGACGCGCTGGCGGCGATCGCGCTGCGGATCGAGGCCGAAGTGATCGGCCGCGCGCGAGTTGCACCATTCAATCTGGTCGCCGGCGTCGAGCAGGAGCACGCCGTTCGGCGACGCTTCCATCGCGGCGACGAACTGCGACAGCCGCAGGCGCTCGGCCTCGGCCCGGCGGGAAAGCGCGCGCAGGCTCCGCTCGATGCGATAGCCGACTTCGCCCCAGAAGCCGGAGTCGCGCGGCGCCGGCGTGTCCTGCGCGCCGCGCAGCCAGTGCAGCAGGCGCCAGCCGCGCACCGCGTCGAAGACGACGATCGCGGCGAAGCCGAGCAAGCCGCCGAGCAGCGCGCCGAGCACCGCCCGCCCTTCGCCGCCGATCATGCTGCCGACGAGGCCGCCGGCGACCATGCCGAGCAGGCCGACGAGCAAGCGCGGCAGCAGCCCGTTCATCGCTGCTGCGTCTCGCTCAGACCGTCACGGTCTGCGGCCGGGCCAGGCGGTAGCCGGCACCCCGGACGGTCTCGATCATGTGCTGGCATTCGACGGGAGTGAGCGTCTCGCGCAGTCGCTTGATGTGGACGTCGACGGTGCGCTCCTCGATGAAGACGTGATCGCCCCAGACGCGGTCGAGCAGCTGAGTCCGGCTGTGGACGCGCTCGGGATGCGTCATCAGGAAGTGCAGCAGCTTGAACTCGGTCGCGCCGATCTTGACCTCGCGGCCGCGGCTGGTGACGCGGCGCGTCGCCGGATCCAGCTTGAGCGTGCCGACCTCGACCGCGGCGTCGAGCGCGTCGGGCGACTGGCGCCGCAGCAGCGCCCGGATCCGCGCGAGCAGCTCGTTGGCCGAGAACGGCTTGGTCAGGTAATCGTCGGCGCCGGCGTCGAGGCCCGAGACCTTGTCGGCCTCCTCGGCGCGCGCGGTCAGCATGATGATCGGCAACGTCCGCGTCCGCGCCGCGGCGCGCCACTGGCGCGCCAGCG
The DNA here is from genome assembly GCA_035995885.1 of Caldimonas sp. Taxonomy (GTDB): domain Bacteria; phylum Pseudomonadota; class Gammaproteobacteria; order Burkholderiales; family Burkholderiaceae_C; genus Schlegelella_A. Next base: position 5,298 of record DASYKC010000118.1, read on the forward strand.
CATGGCCGCTCCGGCCCGGCAGCATCCAGTCGAGAACGACCAGGATCGGCAGGACGTCGTCGACCGCCGCCTGCGCCGCGTCGGCGTCGCCGGCGAGCTGCACCTCGAAGCCGGCGTGACGCAGATTGATCGCGATCAGCTCGGCGATCGCCGGCTCGTCCTCGACCACCAGGATTCGGCTCATCGTGCGGCGCTCCTGCCTAGCGAACGAGCGACTCGACCATTCCCACCGGATTGTGGCGAACGTCGGTGCCCTTGACGATGTAGATGATCTGCTCGGCGAGGTTCTTGGCGTGGTCGCCGACCCGCTCGATCGCCTTGGCGACGAAGATCAGGTCGATGCTCGACGAGATCGTCCGCGCGTCCTCCATCATGAAGGTGATGAGCTTCCTCAGCAGGCCCTCGAACTCCTGGTCGATCAGGTCGTCGCGCTTGAGCACCTCGACGGCGCGGTCGACGTCGAGCCGGGCGAAGGCGTCGAGCGCCTTGCGCAGCTGCGAGACCGCGAGCTCGGCTTCGTAGGCGAGGTCGTTGACCGGCAGGCGCAGCCGCGTCGAGACGCCGGAGTTGACGAGCCGCTGCACCGTGCGCGCGATCCGCGCCGCCTCGTCGCCGACGCGCTCGAGGTTGGCGATCGTCTTCGAGATCGCGATCAGCAGCCGGAGATCGCGCGCGGTCGGCTGGCGCCGGGCGATGATGGTCGAGAGGTCGCGGTCGATCTCGACTTCCATCGTGTTGACCGTCTCCTCCTGGGCGAGCACCAGCGAGGCGGTCTCGCCGCTGAAGTTGGTGAGCGCCCAGACGGCCTGCGCCACCTGCGACTCGACGAGCCCGCCCATCTCGAGCACGCGGGTGGAGATGCCGCTCAGCTCGGCGTCGAACTGGGTGGAAAGATGCTTGTCGCTCATCCGAATCTCCCGGTGATGTAGTCCTCGGT
>DASYKC010000119.1:0-4524 GCA_035995885.1 Caldimonas sp.
ACGCGCTCGCCGGCGAGCTCGTTGGTGACCGCGTTGACTCTGCTGCCGCGGACGCCGACGCAGGTGCCGATCGGATCGACCCGGCGGTCGTGCGAGACGACCGCGATCTTGGCGCGCGATCCGGGATCGCGGGCGCACGACTTGATCTCGAGCAGGCCCTGGTCCATCTCGGGCACTTCCTGCTTGAAGAGCTCCATCATGAAGCCGGGCGACGAGCGCGAGAGCAGGATCTGCGGCCCGCGCAGGGTCGGATCGACCTCGGCGATGTAGGCGCGAACCCGGTCGCCGGTGCGCAGATTTTCCTTCGGGATCATTTCCGAGCGGCGCAGCCGCCCTTCGATCCGGCCCGACTCGACGACGATGTCGCCCTTGTCGAGGCGCTTGACGGTGCCGACGAAGATCTTCTCGCCGCGCGAGAGGAAGTCGGTCAGGAGCTGCTCGCGCTCGGCGTCGCGGATCTTCTGCAGGATGACCTGCTTCGCGGCCTGCGCACCGATCCGGCCGATCGAGACGGACTCGATCTGCTCCTCGATGTGGTCGTCGACCTCGATGTCCGGGATCTGCTCGAGCGCCTCGAAGTGGAGGATCTCGGAGTCGGGCAGCTGCAGGCCGGCGTCGTCCGGGACGACGTGCCAGCGGCGGAAGGTCTCGTACTCGCCGGTCTCGCGGTCGACCGAGACGCGGATGTCGACTTCGCCGCCCTGCAGCTTCTTCGACGCCGAGGCAAGCGCTGCCTCGACTGCCTGGAAAACGATCTCGAGGTCGACGCTTTTCTCGCGCGAGATCGCGTCCACCAGCATCAACAGTTCACGGTTCATTGGATTCGACCTCCGTCAGCCTCTTCGCTCGCACGCGCGCCCTCTCCCGGCGCGTCCGAGGGGGCGAATCGGCGCCCCTTGAAATCGATCACCGGGACGAGCCGGGCGTCGCGCACCTCGTCCAGGGTAAAGCTCAGGACCTTCTCTTCGCCGGCGGCGTCGGCCGGCGCAGCGACCGTGCCCGCCGCCGCAGCCCGGGCCTGCGCCGAGCGGCTGGCGGCGTGCTTCTTGGCGGCCGCGACGGCCGCCGTCGGCGCCAGGACGAGGCGCCAGCCGGTCTCGGCCGCCGCCAGCTCGCCGCGGAAGCGCTTGCGGCCCTTGAACGGCACTTTCAGCGTCACCTCGACCTGCTCGCCGAGGAAGCGGCGGAAATCGGCCGGGCTCTTGAGCGGCCGGTCGAGGCCGGGCGACGAGACCTCGAGGCGCTCGTACGGCAGGTTCTCGACCTCGAGGACGTGCTGCAGCTGGCGCGTGACGCGCTCGCAGTCGTCGACCGTGATGAAGCGCTCCGGCTCGCCCTCTGCGGCCGGATGGTCGATCGTCACGCGCAGCAGTCCGCCGGCCGCGCGCTCGACCTCGACGAGCTCGTAGCCGAGGGCGGCGACGGTCACATCGATGGCGGTATGCTGGCTCATGACGGCAATGGCGTTCGCGGGTGGCGAGTAGGAAGGCAACGTGACGGGCAAAAGTGGATCGGCCAAAAAAAATGGGCCGGAAGAACCGCCCACTTGACGCTTTCTAGGTAAGAGCGGAATTGTATCCGCTCCCTCAAATAGCGACAAGTCACCCGACTGTCAAGACCCACGGGGCGGCTTTGCTTGCATGCCAGAATCGTTTGCCCCGCCCTCTTCCGAAAGCGCCCCTCCCATGGGATTTCTCGCCGGCAAGCGCCTCCTCGTCACCGGCGTCCTGTCGAACCGGTCGATCGCCTACGGGATCGCCCGGGCCTGTCGGCGCGAAGGCGCCGAGCTCGCCTTCAGCTACCAGGGCGAGCGCTTCAAGGCGCGCGTCTCCGATTTCGCCGCCGAGCTCGGCTCGAGCCTCGTCTTCGACTGCGACGTCGCCGACGACGCCCAGATCGAGGCGATGTTCGCCGCGCTGGGCGAGGCCTGGCCGACCTTTCACGGCTTCGTCCACTCGATCGGCTTCGCGCCCAAGGAAGCGATCGCCGGCGACTTTCTCGAGGGCCTTTCGCGCGAGGCATTCCGGATCGCCCACGACATCTCGAGCTACAGCTTCCCGGCGCTGGCCAAGGCGGCGGCCAGGCGGCTCGAGCCCGGATCGGCGCTCCTCACCCTGACCTATCTGGGGGCGATGCGCAGCGTTCCCAACTACAACACGATGGGGTTGGCGAAAGCCTCGCTCGAGGCGAGCGTGCGCTACCTGGCGGCCAGCCTCGGCCCGAAGGGCGTCCGCGTCAACGGCATCTCGGCGGGGCCGATCAAGACGCTCGCGGCCTCCGGCATCAAGGGCTTCGGCAAGATCCTCGACGTCGTCGCCGAGAACTCGCCGCTGCGCCGCAACGTCACGATCGACGACGTCGGCAACACCGCCGCGTTCCTGCTGTCGGACCTGGCAAGCGGCATCACTTCCGAAATCGTCTACGTCGACGGCGGCTTCAGCCACGCGATGCCTGGAGCCGCGTGAGCCGCGACGCGGCTCACGCCTTCGGCGTACAGGGCTGCTCCCTCCCCAGCCCCTCCCTCCGAGAGGGAGGGGACGGCCCCGCTGGGGCCGCTGGCTAGACCGCGCCGTTTGCGACGGCCACGCAGTCGACGTAGTAGCGGCCTTCGTCGACGCCGACGCCCTGCAGCTCGGTCATCGACATCAGGCCGTGGACGTCGGTGTCGAAGCCGGGGAAGGTTTTGTTGAAGGCGCGCGTGAAGCGCAGGTAGTCGACGATCCGGCGATTGAACTTCTCGCCCGGGATGAGGAGCGGGATGCCTGGCGGGTACGGCGTCAGCAGCGTCGTCGAGATGCGGCCCTCGAGGCGATCGATCTCGACGCGCTCGGTCTTGCCGTGGGCGATGCAGGCGAAGGCGTCGCTCGGCTTCATCGCCGGCTCGATCGCGTCGGTGTACATGTCGGTGACGAGGCGGGCGATGTCGTCCTTGGCGTAGAACTCGTGGATGCTCTGCGAGAGGTCGCGCAGGCCGACGCGCTCGTACTTCGGATGCGCCGCGGTGAACTCGGGCATCACCTTCCAGCACGGCTGGTTGCGGTCGAAGTCGTCCTTGAACTGCTGCAGCGCCGTCAGCAGCGTGTTCCAGCGGCCCTTGGTGATGCCGATCGTGAACATGATGAAGAACGAGTAGAGGCCCGTCTTCTCGACGACGACGCCGTGATCGACCAGGTACTTGGTGACGATCGCCGCCGGGATTCCCGTTCTCGCGAACTTGCCCGACATGTCGAGCCCCGGTGTGATCAGCGTGCACTTGATCGGGTCGAGCAGGTTGAAGCCCTCGGCCAGGTCGCCGAAGCCGTGCCACTTGGCATTGGCCTTGAGCATCCAGTCGGCGCTCGTGCCGATCTTTTCGGCGGCGAGCTTCTCGGGCCCCCAGACCTTGAACCACCAGTCCTTGCCGTACTCGGCGTCGACCTTTCTCATCGCCCGGCGGAAGTCGAGCGATTCGGAGATGCTCTCCTCGACCAGCGCCTTGCCGCCCGGCGCTTCCATCATCGCCGCCGAGACGTCGCACGAGGCGATGATCGCGTACTGCGGGCTGGTCGAGCTGTGCATCAGGTAGGCCTCGTTGAAGAGGTGCGGGTCGAGCTTCCTCGTCTTCGCGTCCTGCACCAGCACCTGCGACGCCTGGCTGATGCCGGCGAGCAGCTTGTGCGTCGACTGCGTCGCAAAGACGATCTGGTGCTTCGGCCGCGGCCGCTTCCTGCCCATGGCGTGGAACTGGCCGTAGAAGTCGTGGAAGGCGGCGTGCGGCAGCCAGGCCTCGTCGAAATGCATCGTGTCGATGTAGCCGTCGAGCGCGTGCTTGATCGTCTCGGTGTTGTAGAGCACGCCGTCGTAGGTGCTCTGCGTCAGCGTCAGGATGCGCGGCTTGACCTTGGCCGCGTCGACGCCGACGAGCAGCGGATGGCTGGCGATCCTTCTCCTGATCGCCTCGGGCGTGAACTCGCCCTGGCCGATCGGGCCGATGATCCCGTAGTGGTTGCGCGTCGGCGGCAGGAACACCGGGATCGAGCCGGTCATGATGATCGCGTGCAGGATCGACTTGTGGCAGTTGCGGTCGACGACGACGACGTCGCCCGGCGCGACCGTGTGGTGCCAGACCATCTTGTTGCTCGTGCTCGTCCCGTTGGTGACGAAGAAGCAGTGATCGGCGTTGAAGATGCGCGCCGCATTGCGCTCGCTCGCCGCCACCGGCCCGGTGTGATCGAGCAGCTGGCCGAGCTCGTCGACCGAGTTGCAGACGTCGGCGCGCAGCATGTTCTCGCCGAAGAACTGGTGGAACATCCGGCCGACGGGGCTCTTCAGGAAGGCGACGCCGCCCGAGTGGCCCGGGCAGTGCCATGAGTACGAGCCGTCCTGCGCGTAGTTGATCAGCGCCTTGAAGAACGGCGGCGCGACGCCGTCGAGATAGCTGCGCGCTTCGCGGATGATGTGCCGGGCGACGAACTCCGGCGTGTCCTCGAACATGTGGATGAAGCCGTGCAGCTCGCGCAGGATGTCGTTCGGCAGGTGCTGCGA
>DASYKC010000120.1:0-2973 GCA_035995885.1 Caldimonas sp.
GAGCATCGTCCGGATGCGCGCGCCGAGCTCGTGCGGGCGCGGCGCCGCGTAGGTGAGCGCGCCGCTCGGGCACACCGTCGTGCACGCGCCGCAGCCGACGCACAGGTGCGGCTCGACGACGATGCCGCCGGTCCCGCTGCGGCCCTTGGTCTGCGCGTCGCTGCGGATCGCCGCCGCCGAGCAGACGTCGATGCACGCGGTGCAGCCGATCTGGCCGTTGCGCGTGTGGGCGCAGATTTTCTGCTTGTAGTCGAAGAACTTCGCCTTCTCGAATTCGCCGGTGCTGTCGCGCAGGCGCAGCACGGCGGCGAAGAGCGCGGCATCGTCGGCGGCGTGGAAGTAGCCTTGCGGCGGCTGGTGCAGCGCGATCGCCGGGACATCCTGCAGATCGAGGACGAGGTCGAAGCGCTCGCTCTCTTCCTCGGCGGCGCGCTCGAAGTCGATCGCCGCGGCGGCACCGCAGGCGCGCACGCAATCGCGGTGGCCGGTGCACCGGGCGAGATCGATCTGGTAGCTGAAGTCGATCGCCTGCTCGGGGCAGACCTCGATGCAAGCGTTGCAGCGCGTGCAGAGGTCGGCGTCGATCGGATTGCTTCGCGTCCACGTCACCTCGAAGGCGCCGAGCCAGCCCGAGATCCGCGTCGGCGTGCCCGTGTGCACCGGCATCGTCCGCGCCTGCGCGAGCGTGCCGCCGGCGCGCGGCAGCAGCAGGCTGACGTCGAGCCGGTCGGCAAGCAGCGCGGCGGCGCGCTGCGCGCGCTCGGCGCTGCCGATGACGAGGACGCGGCCCGCCGACGCATACGGGACCGACGCCACCGGCGCCGGCGGCGCCAGCTGCGCGGCGGCGATCAGCGCGGCCATCTTCGGCAGCGCGGTCGCCGCCTCCTTCGACCAGCCGCCGGTCTCGCGGATGTTGACGAAGCGGATCGGCCGCTCGCTCGCCGGCCGCGCGCCTTCGGTCGCTGCCGCCAGTTCGAGGAAGAGGCGGCTTTCCTGCGTGCAGGCGACGAGCAGGTCGTCGCTCGTCTGCGCGGCGCGCTGAAAGGCGCCGGCTTCGCGCCGGCAGAGCAGCGAGTGGACGGTTTCGGCGCCGCTCGCGTCAGTGCCGAGGGCCCGGGCCAGCGCCGGACCGTCGATCGCCATCGTCTGGTTGCAGTTGCAGATCAGGGTCGTCATCGGCGCGGGGGTCGGGAGCGGCAGGCGGGGGAAGCGGCGTGATCGACTGTGCCACCGCGGCCGGGCCGGCACCATCGGGACAAGCCTCGGCGGGGAGCGCCGGCAGCGGCGCCTCGGGCGCGGCCGGATCGGCCTCGTCGGAGAAGAGCCCGAGCACGGCCGACTGGTTCATCCGGCGCAACATCGAGAGCGGAATCGGATCGGGCTTGCCGTAGTCGTCGATGTAGGTGTCGAGGCCGTCCATGACGTTGAAGCGCGGGTCGCTGAAGAGCTTCTTCATCGCCGCGTTGCGGACGCTCGCGTCGACGTTGCGGGCGACGTAGGGCGAGAAGTCGGACGCATGCGTCAGTCTGGCGACGTCGTCGAGCGTCGGCAGCGGCGGCAGATCGGGCGCGGCCGGCGCCTGCGTCGCGGCCGCCGACGGCAGGTCGTCGGGCAACGTCGGCCAGGGCGGCGCGGCCGATTCGGCGCCAGCGCCCGGCACGGCCGATGCGTCCGCGCCGGCGCGAACCGGCGCCGCGGGCGCCGCCTGCACCGGCACGCCACTGCGCGCCTCGGCCTTGCGACGGGCCCAGCGCGAGAGGAAGTCGGCGCCCGCCATCACTTGCGCTCGGCCGGCGCGACGAACGACTGCGGCCGGCGCCGCGCCTTCTTCTCTTCCGGCTGGTAGTGCTCGTCGGTGTAGGCCTGCAGCCAGGGCACGAGGTCGGGCTGGAGCGGCACGTTGTCGACGCGCTCCTGGGCGTCGAGCCAGCGCCCGGCTTCGGTGTACGAGAGGCTCACCCGCTCGGGCCAGGCGAGGGACGGGTCGGCGTCGTCGATGCGCCAGACGACGAACCACACCGGCGCGCCCGAGCTGAGGTTGAGGTAGTAGCCGTCGCCCTGGTCTGCGTGGAGCTCGAGCGTGAATCCGGGGAAAAGCGTGCGGCGCACCTTGCCGTCGTCGCGCAGAACGCGCGGGGCGGCGCCGAAAGCGTCCTCGGCGGCGACGACCTCGGCGATCGTGAAGGCCCAGTCCTGCCAGCGGTTGGGCGCACGCACGCGATCCATCACCACGGCGACGCCGAGCGCCGGCCGGGCCGCGGCAGCGACGTCGCGCGCGGGCGGGGCCACGGGCTCGGCGCTCACGTGTTCTTCGAGATCGCGATGGTCGGGAACTTGGCCGAGAAATCCTTGCTGCGCTCGGCGATCTTGACGGCGACCTTGCGGGCGACGCGCTTGTAGAGCGCGGCGATCTCGCCGTCGGGATCGCTGACGACGGTCGGCCGGCCGCTGTCGGCCTGGACCCGGATCGACAAATTGAGCGGCAAGGCGCCGAGGTAATCCATCTTGTATTCCTCGGCCAGGCGCTTGCCGCCTTCCTCGCCGAAGATGTGCTCGACGTGGCCGCAGTTCTCGCACACGTGCACGGCCATGTTCTCGACGATGCCGAGGATCGGCACGCCGACCTTCTCGAACATCTTGATGCCCTTCTTGGCGTCGAGCAGGGCGATGTCCTGCGGCGTCGTCACGATCACCGCGCCGGTGAGCGGAACGCGCTGCGAGAGCGTCAGCTGGATGTCGCCGGTGCCGGGCGGCAGGTCGACGATCAGGTAGTCGAGGTCGGCCCAGTTGGTCTGGCGCAGCAGCTGCTCGAGCGCCTGCGTCACCATCGGCCCGCGCCAGATCATCGGGTTGTCCTGCTCGACGAGAAAGCCGATCGACATCACCTGGACGCCGTAGTTCTCCATCGGCTCCATCGTCTTGCCGTCGCTCGATTCGGGCCGGCCCTCGATGCCCATCATCATCGGCTGGCTC
>DASYKC010000121.1:0-31829 GCA_035995885.1 Caldimonas sp.
CAAGGCGCGCGCGCTGCTGCAGACGGCGGCGGAGTCCGACGAACTCGGCGCCTCGTCGCGCCGGCAAGCATCGCTCAGCCTCGCGCGGCTGGCATCGCAGCAGGGGAATGTGGAAGAGGCGACGCGGTGGCACGAGGCTGCGGCGAGGTCGGTTTGATGCGCCGGGTCTCGGCCTGGTCGCCGACCTCTGATATAGTCACGCGCTCTCGGCGGCTGTAGCTCAGTTGGATAGAGTACTTGGCTACGAACCAAGGGGTCGTGGGTTCGAATCCTGCCAGCCGCACCACCATTTAGCGCCGAAAAACGGCCCGGACGATTGCTCGTCCGGGCCGTTTTTCTTTGCCGATGCGGCGGCCGCGAACTACCATTTCGCCGAGCCCGTGCGGCCGCCGGCCGCGCCTTCCCATCGCCGAGGAGTGCCCGCCATGCCCAACGCCCAGGACGCGTTCTGGTTCAAGAGCCAGTTCCAGCCCGCGATCGAAGCGGCGATCGCCGGCACGCCGTTCAGCGTCGACATGGTCACCGCGTTCGCCTGCCAGGAAACCGGCGAGATCTGGCCGGCGCTGCGTCGCCAGGGCCTGCCGACCTCGCGCATCCTCGAGCTCTGCGTCGGCGACACGATCGATGCCTCGTCCACCGGCGGCGGCCGGCGCGCGTTTCCGAAGAACAAGGCCGAGCTCCTGCAGGCGCCGCAGGGCGACCGCATGTTCGAGATCGCGCGCCAGGGTCTGGTCGACATGGCGAGCTACATCCCGGCGTATCGCGGCGCGGCGGCCCGGCCCGACAAGTTCTGCCACGGCTTCGGCATCTTCCAGCTCGACCTGCAGTTCTTCAAGACCGAGCCCGACTACTTTCTCGCCCGCCGCTATGCCGACTTCGACGCCGCCCTCGGCAAGTGCATTGGCGAGCTGAAGGCGGCGCTGAAGCGGATCGGCTGGCAGGCCAAGGCCTGCCTCAGCGACGCCGAGATGGCCGGCGTCGCGATCGCCTACAACACCGGCCGCTACGACCCGGCCAAGGGGCTGAAGCAGGGCTACTTCGACGGCGCGAAGTACTACGGCGAAAACTATTTCGCCTACCTGCAGCTCGCCAAGGGCGTTCGCTTCCCCGCGGCCGAGGCGGCGCCGTCGGCGGACGTACGTGCGGTGCCTGAGAAGGCGAAGGCAGGAGCGAAGCCGGCCAAGGTCGCGAAGCCGAAGGCGGCTCGGGCGCCCAGGCCGACGAAGGCCGTGAAGGCCGTGAAGGCCGTGAAGGCCGTGAAGGCCACGAAGGCCACGAAGGCCACGAAGGCCACGAAGGCCACGAAGGCCACGAAGGCCACGAAGGCCACGAAGGCTGCGAAGGCCACGAAGACCGCCAAGGCCGCCAAGCCGTCGAGGCCTGGCAAGGCGGTGCAGGCGGTGAAAGCGGTCGCCAAGACAAGAACGAAAGCCAAAGCGAAGGCGCCGACGCGCACCGTCGTCGCGAAGCGGGCCGGCGCCGCGAAGGTCGCCGCGAAGCGACCGTGACCCCGCGCCGGTGTCAGGCCGGCGCTTTCGCGGTCCGCTCGATCCAGGCGGCGAACGCCGCCAGGAACATGTCGAGGAACTTCCTCGTCTCCGGCTTCTTCAGTCCGCCCGACTCGTCGAACAGGTCGGTCGCGCCGCCGATGTAGGCCTCGGGCTGCGCCATCGTCGGCATGTCGAGGAAGACGAGCGACTGGCGCAGGTGGTGGTTCGCGCCGAAGCCGCCGATCGCGCCGGGCGAGACGCTGATGACCGCCGCCGGCTTGCCCTGCCAGGCGCTCTTGCCGTAGGGACGCGAGGCGACGTCGAGCGCATTCTTCAGCGCGCCGGGGACCGAGCGGTTGTACTCCGGTGTCACGAAGATCACCGCATCGACGGCGGCGATCTGCTGCTTGAACGCGGCCGACGGAGCCGGCGGCGCGGCCTCTTCGTCCTGGTTGAAGAGCGGCAACTGGCCGATCTCGACGATCTCGAGCGAGAGCGGCGCCGGCGCAATGGCGATGAGCGCCTTGGCCATCTTGCGGTTGAACGACTCCTTGCGGAGGCTGCCGACGATGACGGCGACGCGACGGGTAGTGGCCATGTGAAACTCCTTTCAGAAGGGTCAACGGTGCGACGGCAGAATCATCGTCCAGGCCCGACTTGTTTGCAGCGCCACATCATGAACAAGGCTTTCACGCGCGAGGTCGACCGCGACGACGAGGAAGACGACGTCGAGGCGGCTGTCCTGCCGCCCGGCGCGAAGAACTACATCACCGTCGCCGGCTACCGGCGCCTGCGCGAGGAGCTGATGACGCTCCTCGACGACGAGCGCCCGAAGGTCGTCGAGGTCGTCTCCTGGGCGGCCAAGAACGGCGACCGCTCCGAGAACGGCGACTACCTCTACGGCAAGAAGCGCCTGCGCGAGATCGACCGCCGGATCCGCTTCCTGACCAAGCGGCTCGACGTCGCCGAGGTCGTCGATCCGTCGCTGCACCACGGCAACGAGCAGGTCTTCTTCGGCGCGACCGTTCGCTACGCGAGCGACCACGGCGACGAGCGGACGATCCGCATCATCGGCGTCGACGAGGCCGAGAGCGCGCGCGGCGAGGTGAGCTGGATCGCGCCGATCGCGCGGGCCCTGCTGAAGGCGCGCGTCGGCGACGAGGTCCGTCTCGTGACGCCGCGCGGCGTCGAGACGATCGAGGTGCTCGAGGTGCGCTATCCGGAGCCTGCGGCCGGCGCGCCCGCCGCCCCGGCCGATCTCAGGGCTTGACGCGCGCCACCCGCAGCACCGCGGACGAGCGCTTCAGCGTCCGCATCACGTCGGCGAGGTGCAGACGGTCGCGAACGCTGAGCAAGAGCTTCAGCTCGGTCGTCTCGCTCGCCGGCTCCTGGCCCATGTCGATGTGGGTGATGTCGGCCTCGGCGTGGCTCACCGCCGACGCGACCTGGGCCAGCACGCCCTTGCCGTTCTTGACGAGGAGCGAGATCGCGGTCTCGAACGACCGCGTCGGCTGCTCGGCCCAGTCGACCTGCATCCAGCGCTCGCTGTCGCGCTCGAGCAGGCGCTTGCCGACGCTGCACTCGGCGGTGTGGACGGTCAGGCTCTCGCCGCGGCCGAGGTTGCCGACGATCGCATCGCCCGGGATCGGCCGGCAGCACGGCGCGAGCTGGACCGACGCGCCCTCGCTGCCGTCGATCAGGACGAGGCCCTGCGACGGCGCCGAGTCGTCGACGGCGTAGCGTCCCATCGTCAGCGTCAGAGCGTCGGCGCGGATTCCGCCTTCGGCGAGCAGGCGCGCCAGCCGCGTCGCGACGATCGTCGCGATCTTGCGGCCGACGCCGATGTCGACGAAGAGATCGTCCCGGCTCTTGTTGCCGGACCAGCGGATCAGCTGCTGCCAGATCGGCGCGCCGCCGCCGTCTTCGGGCGGCAGCGACAGGCCCTCGGCGCGCAGCGCCTGCGCCAGCATCTTCTCGCCCAGGCCCTGCGACTCCTCCTGCTCCATGTTCTTCAGGTAGTGCCTGATCTTGGAGCGGGCGCGGCCGGTGCAGACGAAGTTGAGCCAGGCCGGATTCGGCCGCGCGTTCGGCGCGCCGATGATCTCGACGACGTCGCCGCTCTTCAGCTCGGCGCGCAGCGGCACCGGCTCGCCGTTGACGTTGGCGGCGACGCAGTGGTCGCCGACGTCGGTGTGGATCGCGTAGGCGAAGTCGACCGGCGTCGCGCCGCGCGGCAGGGCGAGGATCTTCGACATCGGCGTGAAGACGTAGACGGCGTCGGGATAGAGGTCGATCTTGACGTGCTCGAGGAACTCGCCGGCGTCGCGCGTCTCGTCCTGGATGTCGATCAGCGATTGCAGCCAGAGCGCGCCGAGCCGCTGCGCCTCGTGGCCGTGGCTCGTCCCGTCGTCGTGCTCCTTGTAGAGCCAGTGCGCGGCGATGCCCTTTTCGGCGACGGCGTGCATCGGCTCGGTCCGGATCTGGAACTCGACCGCCGTGCCGAGCGGGCTCACCAATGTCGTGTGCAGCGACTGGTAGCCGTTCGCCTTCGGGATCGCGATGTAGTCCTTGAAGCGGCCGGGCACCGGCTTCATGAGCTGGTGCAGGATGCCGAGCGCCATGTAGCACTCGGTCAGCGTGCCGACGACGATGCGAAAGCCGAAGATGTCGTTGACCTGCGCGAAGGTCAGGTGCTTCTCGCGCATCTTCGCGTAGATCGAGTAGAGCGTCTTCTCGCGGCCGAAGATCTGCGCCGGCAGCTTGGCGCTGGCGAACGACTTCTCGACGTCCTTCTGGATCCGCTCGACGATGTCGCGCCGGTAGCCGCGCGCCTTCTGCACCGCCTTCGACAGGGCCGCCTCGCGCCAGGGCTTGAGGTGCTTGAACGAGAGCTCCTGCAGCTCGCGATAGGTCTGGTTGAGGCCGAGCCGATGCGCGATCGGCGCGTAGATCTCGAGCGTCTCGGCGGCGATGCGCTGCCGCTTCGGTCGCTCGACCGCGTCCATCGTGCGCATGTTGTGGAGGCGGTCGGCGAGCTTGACGAGGATGACGCGGACGTCCCTCGTCATCGCCAGCAGCATCTTCCGGAACGACTCGGCCTGCGACTCCTCGCGCGTCGAGAAGCGCAGCTTGTCGAGCTTGGTGAGACCGTCGACGAGGTCGGCGGTCGGTGCGCCGAAGCGCTCGATCAGTTCGGCCTTGCTGATGCCGCAATCCTCCATCGCATCGTGCATCAGCGCCGCCATGATCGCCTGCGCGTCGAGCTTCCACTCGGCGCAGAGGCCGGCGACGGCGATCGGATGGGTGATGTACGGCTCGCCGCTGGCGCGGAACTGGCCGAGGTGGGCCTCGTCGGCGAAGCGGTAGGCGTCGCGGACGCGCCGGATGTCGGCGGCGTCGAGGTAGTCGAGCTTGACGGTCAGCGCCGCGAACGACGCGGCGGCGGCATCGCCGGGGCTGAGCGGATGCGCGGGCGGGGCGGTCGGCCGCTTCCTCGCCGCGGCCTTGGTCGGCCCGGGCACGGCGGTGGTGGAACGCGCGACCATGCCCGGAATTTAGCGCGGATCGCGCGCCGTCATCGACGGCGGGGTGAGGTCGCCGTTAGACGGGAACCTTCTTCAGCATCTCGATGCCGACCTCGCCGGCGGCGATCTCGCGCAGCGCGGTGACGCCGGGCTTGTTCTTGGTCTCGACCTTGGGCGCGTGGCCCTGGCTCAGCATGCGCGCGCGGTAGGTCGCGGCGAGAACGAGCTGGAAGCGGTTGGGAATCTTGACGAGACAGTCTTCGACGGTGATGCGGGCCATGGGATTACCGGTGAACGAACGATGACGGGCACGCGCTGGCGTGGACTCAGGGCAGATCGAGGGCGGTGAAGATCGCGGGCCGGGCCCGCCGCAGCGCGTCGTACTTGAGGCGCTGCGCGTGAACGATCGCCTTCAGATCGAAAAGGGCCGTCTCGAACAGGGCATTGATTATAACGAAGTCGAACCGATCGGCCTTCGAGACCTCGATGCGGGCATTGGCCAGGCGCTGCTCGATCGTCTCGGCGTCGTCCTCGCCGCGCCGCTCGAGGCGCAGGCGCAGCTCGTCCCAGCTCGGCGGCAGGATGAAGATCAGCACCGCGTTCGGATAGAGCCGCTTGATCTGCAGCGCGCCCTGCCAGTCGATCTCGAGCAGGACGTCGTGGCCGCCGGTGATCCGCTCCTCGATCGCGCCGCGCGAGGTGCCGTAGAGGTGGCCGTGCACCTCGGCCCACTCGACGAACTCGCCGCCCTCGATCATGGCGCGAAAGGTCGGCTCGTCGACGAAGTGGTACTCGCGGCCCTGCTGGTCCTGGCCGCGCGGCTGCCTCGTCGTGTGCGACACCGAGAGCGTCAGGTGCGAGTCGAGCTCGAGGAGCGACTTCACCAGGCTCGACTTGCCGGCGCCGCTCGGCGCCGCGACTGCGTAGAGGTTTCCGGGATAGTCCATGCGGGCGGAAGGCTGCCCGCGAGTTTACGTGGCGGCGACCGGTGCGAAGCCGTAGAGCTCGGCCGGATTGTCGACGAGCGCCTTGCGCTGCGTCGCCGCGTCGGCGATGCAGGCGAGGCCCCAGTCGAGCATCGCCGCGTTCGACGGCGCCGGCTTCTGGTTCGGATGCGGCCAGTTGCTGGCCCAGAGGCAGCGCTCGGGATAGCGCCCGGCGACGAGGCGCGCGATCCAGGCGATGTCGTCGTAGCCCGGCGCGCCGCTGCGCGAGCTCTCGTACGGCGCCGAGATCTTGATCCAGCACGTGCCGCTGTCGAGCAGCCGGCAGAGCGCGGCGACGGCGTCGCTGTCGGGCGCGACCGGGCCCATGAAGCGGCCGACGTGGTCGATGACGAGCCGGCACGGCAGGCGGCGCAGCGTCGCTTCGTGCTGCGGCAGCGCGCGGCCGTCGAGCTGCAGGTCGATGTGCCAGCCGAGCGGCGCGATCGCGGCAGCCGCGGCTTCGAGGCCCGACCACGGCAGCACGCCGCCGGGCAGCATCATGTAGCGGACGCCGCGTGCGCCGGCCTCGTGCAGCGACTCGAGCTCGGCCGGCGCGACGTCGGGCGGCACGACGACGATCGCGCGCGCGTCGGCGCCGAGCGCGGCGACGGCGGCGAGCGTGCAGCGGTTATCGAAGGCGTAGCCGGTCGGCTGGACGACGACGGTGCGCTCCAGGCGCAGCTCGCGCTGCACGTCGCGGTACGCCGACGCCGGCGCATGCGGCGGCTTGAAGGTCGCCGTCGGCGCCAGCGGCCAGACGTCCTCGTAGACGTGCATGTGGCAGTCGCAGGCGCCCGGCCAGGGCGAACGCGTGACGGTCATGAGCCTCCTTTCAGCCGCCCTGGCGGTCGCGCCAGCGGCGCCAGCGATCGGCGTGGGTCGGGTTGACGGCGCCGACCGGCATCTCGCCCTTCAGCAGGCGCGCCAGCTGGGCGACGGTCTCGAGCGCCTGGTGCTCGATCGCCGGCTGCGTCAGGCCGCCGATGTGCGGCGTCGCGATGACGCGCGGGTGGCGCGCGAGCGCGGGCGCCGGCATCTGGTCGGGTGCGCGGCCGACGTCGAGCGCGGCGCCGCCGATGCGGCCGGAATCGAGCGCAGCGAGGAGGGCGTCGTCGTCGACGAGCTCGCCGCGCGCGGCGTTGACGAAGAAGGCGCCGCGCCGCATTGCCGCAAACGCGGCGGCGTTCATCAGCTTCTCGGTGTCGGCCTGCGCCGGCGCGAGGCAGACGACGAAGTCCGACTCGGCGAGGAGCGCGGCGAGCGGCACCGGATGCACCCGGCCGCCATGACCTTCGATCGGGCCCGGCGTCGTCGCCAGCACGCGCATGCCGAAGGCCAGGGCGAGATCGGCGAGGTACCCGCCGATCTGGCCGAGGCCGATCACGCCGAGGGTCGAGCCGCGCAGCTCGCGGCCCATGACCGGCGCCGGCGGGCCGCCGCCGTGATACGCCTCGACGTAGCGGCTGATGCCGCGGCCGAGATCGATCATCGCCGCCACGACCCACTCGGCGACGGCCGCCACGTAGCCCGGGCTCGCCTGCGTCACGAGGACGCCGTGTGCGCTTGCGGCGGCGACGTCGACGGTGCGGATGTCGACCGCGCAGCGGATGAACGCGAGCAGATCGGGCAAGGCCAGGAACAGCGCTTCGGGCCCGGCGGTCTGGCGATAGGCGATGAGCGCGTCGCAGCCGCGCGCGCCGGCCGCGAGCTCGGCGAGCGAGAGCTCGCACGCCTCGGCATTGAAGCGGACATCGGCGATCGCCTGCAGCGCGGCCGTCGCCCTGGCGCCGAAGTACGCATCGAGCTTGTCGCGCGGATGGCTGACGAAGACCGTCGTCATCGCTTTCGGCCGGAGGTCGGGGCCTTCGTATTGGCGCGCGCTGTCGCGCGCGGGCCGGCGTCGGCCGGCGGCGCGGCGACCGACTCGCGCTCGATCAGGTGCGTCGGCGTGAAGACCATCTCGTCCTCGCTCGCCGTCGTGTCGGCATCGCGCCCGATCGCGCGCTCGACCATCGCCTGCGCCATCTCGCGCACCGGCAGCTGCACCGTCGTCAGCATCGGATGGGAGAGCGCGGCGAGGAACAGGCCGTCGATGCCGACGACCGAGACGTCGCCGGGGACGCGAACGCCGGCGTCGCGCAGGCCCGCCATCAGGCCGAGCGCCATCAGGTCGTTGAGGGCGACGATGCCGGTCGGCGCCGCGCGCAGCCGGGCGATCTGCAACGCCGTGGCGCGGCCGACCTCGGCGATGACCGAGTCGCCGTATTCGTTCAGCGGCCCGCCGTCGAGCACCTGCGCGCTGCGCTGCAGGCCGGCGCCTTCGGCGGCGGCGAGGAAGCCGGCGATCTTGGCGCTGCGGCTCATCGTCAGCCCGGCGACGGTGGCGAACGCGAGCCGCCGGTGGCCCTTGTCGATCAGGTGCTGCGTCGCCAGTCGTGCCGCCGCGAAGTTGTCGGGCATGACGTGGGCGACTCGCGAGCGCTGCCCCGGCGTTGCGCCGCGGTCGTAGCTGACGACGACCATGCCACGCGCGACCGCCGACTCGAAGTGGCGCTCGTCGGCGAGCGACGAGATGACGATGACGCGGCGCACGCCGTGGGCGAGCAGGTCGTCGAAGAAGGCGCTTTCCTTGGCCCGATCGCGGTAGGTGCTGCCGAGCAGCAGCCGGTAGCCGAAGCGCTCCTGCGCGCAGGTCTCGATCTCGCGCGCGATGTAGCCGTACATCGGATTGGCCATCGACGGCACGAGCAGGCCGAGCAAGGGCGTCTGCCCGGTCTTGAGCTGCCGCGCCAGCGTGCTCGGCCGAAAGCGGAGCGACTCGATCGCCGACTCGACCCGCGCCAGCGTCTCCGGCCGCATCCGGTCGGCGCGGCCGTTGAGGACGTTCGAGACCGTGCTCACCGACACGGCGGCCTGGCGCGCGACATCCTGGATCGTCGTCATGCCTTAGCTAGACGCCGAGGCGGTTCGGCAGCCAGAGGGAAAAGGACGGAACCAGCACGAGCAGGATCAGCGTGAGGAGGAGGACGACCAGGTATTTCATCATGGGCCGGGCGACGTCCTTGACCTGCGTGCCCGTGATCGCGCAAGTGGCGAAGAGGCCGAGGCCGATCGGCGGCGCGAACAGGCCCAGGCCCATGGCGATGACCATGACCGTGCCGAAGTGGAGCGGATGGATGCCGAGCTGGCTCGCGATCGGCGTCAGCAGCGGCCCGAAGATGATCAGCGCCGGCGCGCCTTCGAGGACGGCGCCGAAGACGATCATCATCAGCACCGAGAGGAGCAGGAACATCAGGCTGCCGTACTGGTGCGCGAAGGCGATCATCGTCGCCGAGACGTGCTGCGGGATCTGCTCGATGGTGAGCGCGAACGACAGGCTGGTCGCCGCGGCGACGATGAAGAGGATGCCGCCGGCCATCGACGCCGAGCGCACGAACAGCTCGGCGAGCGCGCGCACGCTCAGCTCGCGAAACGCCAGGCTGCCGACGACGAGGGCATAGACGACGGCGAAGGCCGAGACCTCGGTCGAGGTCGCGACGCCTGCGGTCACGCCCTTGCCGATCATCGCCACCATGACGATCGCGACCAGCGCGCCGCCGAGCAGCTGCAGCATCGGCGTGCGCTTCTCGAACGCCTCGTCGGGGTTGATCTTCCTGCCGACGACGATCGCGAGCAGCGCCAGCGCCAGCGCCATCACCGCCGCCGGAACGAGCCCGGCGATGAAGAGGCCGGCGATCGAGATGTTGGCGACGAAGCCCATGATGATCATGTTGATGCAGGGCGGGATCGTCTCGGCCATCACCGCCGTGCAGGCGAGGAGGCCGGCGGCCTCGTTCGGGTCCTGGCGCGTGCGCCGCACGGCCGGCATGACGATGCCGCCGACGGCGGCGATGTCGGCGAGCTTGGAGCCCGAGACGCCGGAGAAGAATGCCGTCGCCGTGATCGTGATCAGGCCGAGGCCGCCGCGGACGCGGCCGAAGATGCGCAGCAGCAGCTCGATCAGGCGCGCCGACATGCCGTTCGATTCCATCAGCAGGCCGGCGAGGACGAAGAACGGGATCGCGAGGAGCACGAAGTGGTCGCTGCCGGCCATCACCTGCTGCGAGTAGACGAGCAGCGGCAGCGAAGGGTCGGCGAGAAAGTACAGCAGCGCCGCGAACGCGAGAACGAAGCCGATCGGCACGCCGAGCGCGAGCGCGCCGAAGAAGCCGAGGCCGAGGAGCGTGCCGTGGCCCATTGCATGCGCCGGAGCGAGCTTGTTCCAGGCCAGGACGGCGAGCGCCAGCGCGGCGCAGCCGGCGAGGCTGGCGACGACGACGCGGCGCGGCGCGTTGACCGCGTTGGCGACGCCGAAGAGCGTCATGAAGCAGCTGCCGATCGCGACCGGGAAGACGTAGAGCCACTGCGGCAGGCCGATCGGCGTCGTCTGCGTCCAGGTGTCGACGAGGAGCTGCGCCGACGACACGAACAGGCTCGCCGAGACCGCGGCGACGACCCAGTGCGCCGCCTGCATCAGGGTCGCCTGCCACGCCGCCGGGAAGAGATGGCGAAAGATGTCGACGCCGACGTGGCGGCTCCGTGCCAGCACCGTCGCCGCGCCGAAGAAGACGAGCACGAGCATGAGCGCACGCGCGATCTCCTCGGCCCAGTCGACCGGATCGCGCAGGACGTAGCGCCAGATCACCGAGAGGAAGACGACGACCACGTCGACGGCGAGGACCAGCCCCGAAAGGATCTCGATCCAGCGCGTCACGCGGGCCAGGCCGCGCCCGGCGTGGTGCGCCTGCGAGAAGCCCCACGCCGGCAGTGCGGCGGCCTCCGGCAAGGAGGCGGCGAGGTCGGTCGACATCGGCGTGCGCGTCAGTTGCCGCGGATCCGCCGCCTCCACGGATCAGCCTCTGGCGCTGTTGATCGCCGTGAAGAGCGGCGCGGTGGCCGGGTACTGCCTGGCGAAGTCCGCCCACAGGCGCGTTTCCATTTCCTTCCGCACCGAGGCGCGATCGGCGGCGGCCATCGGCGAGAAGACCACGCCATGTTTCCTGAGCTCGGCCAGCGCGCCCGCGCCCTTCTCGCTGGCGATCGCCCGCTGCTGCGTCGTCGAGTCGGCGACCGCCTTCATGAACGCCGGCTGCAGGCTGGCCGGGATGCGGTCGAGGCCGCGCTTGCCGATCACCACGACCATCGGGCTGAACAGGTGCTCGGTCAGCCAGCAGTACTTCACGACCTCGTCGAACTTGCTCGCCAGCACGGTCGCCGCGTCGTGCTCGAAGCCGTCGACGACGCCGGTCTGCGCCGCCATGTAGAGCTCGCCGATCGGGATCGGCGTCGGGATCGCGCCCATGATCTTGAAGGTCTCGATGAACGCCGGCGTCGGCAGCACGCGCAGCTTCACGCCCTTGATGTCGGCGAGCGAGTGCACCGGCTGCTTGGTGTAGACGCTGCGCGGGCCGAAGTGCGAGGCCCAGGTGAGGATGCTGCAGCCGGCGCGCTTTTGCAGCATGTCCGCCAGGGCCAGCCCGGCCGGGCCCTCGGTGGCGCGGGCGACGTGCGCGTAGCTGTCGAACAGGTAGCCCAGGTCGAGCATGCCGATCTCGGGCAGGACCGTGGCCCAGATCGACGAGCCGGTGACCATCATGTCGATCGAGCCGACCTTGACCTGCTGGACGATGTCGCTTTCCTTGCCGAGCTGGTTGTTCGGGAAGTAGTCGATCCTGATCGCGTCGCCGACGCCGGCCTTGAGGTGGGTCTGGAAGCGCTGGTACCAGACGTAGTGGGCGGCGTTCTCGTCGGCGGTCATCGACGAGGAAAAGCGCAGCGCGATCGCGGTCTGCGCCCGGCCGATCGCAGGGAAGCCGGCGAGCGCCGCGCAAGAAGCGGCGCTCGCCGCCTGGACGAAACGGCGGCGTGAAATCTCGGTCATGGCGGTCTCCCGGGGGTTGCGGCCGCAACAAGCCGGCTCGCTGGTGTGTATCGGTTTACTGTACCGATCTACAAAGCGCCCGTGGGACGGGGTTTTCCCCGTTCGCCTATTCGACGTTCTGGACCTGCTCGCGCAGCTGCTCGATCGCGACCTTCATGTCGACCGAGATCGTCGTCATCTCGATCGACGGCGACTTCGAGCCGAGCGTGTTCGCCTCGCGCAGCAGCTCCTGGATGATGAACTCGAGGCGCTTGCCGATCTCGCCGCCCTTGGCGAGCAGGCGCGTGATCTCGTCGAGGTGGGAGCGCAGGCGCGCGAGCTCTTCGGCGACGTCGATGCGGATCGCGTACGCCGCCGCCTCGTTGAGGGCGCGCTCCTCGATCGCCTCGCGCGTCACCGACTGCGCCGCGCCGGCCTTGTCGAGCGCCTCCTTCCAGCGCTCGAGGAAGCGCTGCTGCATGCGGCTGACGGCGCCCGGCACGAGCGGCTCGGCCGCATGGGCGAGCGCGCGCAAGTGGGCGACTCGCTCGGCGAGCACGGCGGCGAGGCGCTCGCCTTCGCGTGCGCGCGCCACGGCGAGACGTTCGACGCACAGCTCGGCGGTCTCGAGGACGGCGTGCTCGGGCTGCGCCTCGGGCGCGCCGCGACACCACTGCAGCGCCTCGTGCACCGACAGCGCCCTTGCGTGCGGCAGGTGGTCGCGCACGCCGGTGTCGACGCGCGCGAGGTGGGCGAGCTGCTCGGGCGTCGGCTCGGGAACGGCGCCTTCGGCATGGCCGCCGCCGCTGAGGCGCAGCTCGATCTTGCCGCGCTTGAAGCGCGCCGTGAGCATCGCCCGCAAGGCCGGCTCGAGGCCACGCAGCTCGTCGGGAAGGCGCATCGCGATGTCGAGAAAGCGGCCGTTGACGGAACGGATCTCGACCGCGAGCGAGGACGCGGTCGCGGCCTTCGCGGCCAGGCCGCGCGACGCTTCGTGCAATGCTGCCGAAGGCGCTGTCGGAGCACTCGCCGAGGCATTCGCGTAGCCGGTCATGCTGTAAACTGCCACGCGCATTTGCTCCTGTTTTCCATCGATTATGTCAAAGCCAAAACCCGCGCCATTGCCATCCGGCACGGTCGTGGGTGGCTACCAGGTGATCAAGAAACTGGCGGCCGGTGGATTCGGCGTCGTCTACCTCTGCGAAGACGCCGAACGCAAGCTGGTCGCCCTCAAGGAGTATCTGCCGTCGTCGCTCGCCGAGCGCTCGCCGGGCGAGCTGACGCCCCGTGTCAAGCCCGAAAAGCAGCCGCTCTACCGGCTCGGCCTGAAGAGCTTTTTCGAAGAAGGCCGATCGCTCGCCCAGATATCGCACACGAGCGTCGTCTCGGTGCTCAATTTCTTCCGCGAGAACGAAACCGTCTACATGGTGATGAATTACCTGCAGGGCGATACCCTGCAGGATTTCATCGTCACCGCGCGCGACCTCAAACGTGACAAAGTATTTCGGGAATCGACGATTCGTTCGTTGTTCGACGAGATATTGCGCGGCCTGCGCATCGTTCATCAGCACAAGATGCTGCACTTGGACATCAAGCCGGCGAACATCTTCATCACCAACGAGAACAAGGCGGTCCTGCTCGACTTCGGCGCAGCGCGCGAGGTGCTGAGCAAGGAAGGCAACTTCATCCGGCCGATGTACACGCCGGGCTTCGCCGCGCCCGAGATGTACCGGCGCGACGGCACGCTCGGGCCGTGGACCGACATCTACGCGATCGGCGCCTGCATCTACGCCTGCATGCAGGGCTATCCGCCGAACGATGCGCCGCAGCGGATCGAGAAGGATCGCCTCGCGCTCTCGCTCTCGCGCCTCAGAAACGTCTACAGCGACAACCTGATCGAGGTCACCGAATGGTGCATGTCGCTCGATCCGTTGTCGCGGCCGCAGAGCGTGTTCGCGCTGCAGAAAGAGCTGTCGCGCGAGACCGAGCGGCAATACACGAAGCTCAGCTTCAGCGAACGGCTGAAGCTCCAGCTCGAGAACCTAACCGCCAGCGCGAAAGCCTGATCCCTTCGTCATGCGCTTCTCTGTCTATCAGGTGAGCCGCAAGGGCGGCCGCGAAAAGAACGAAGACCGCATGGGCTACTGCTACACGCGCGACGCGGGCCTCTTCGCGCTCGCCGACGGCATGGGCGGGCACCCGGAAGGCGAGGTCGCCTCGCAGCTCGCGCTGCAGACCTTGGCGGCGATGTTCCAGCGCGACTGCAAGCCGACGCTGCCGGACCCGCTGCGCTTCCTGCACGAGGCGATCGTCGCCGGCCACCATCAGCTGCTGCGCTATGCGACGCAGAAGGCGCTGATCGACACGCCACGGACGACCATCGTCGCCTGCCTGATGCAGGGCAACGCCGCGTACTGGGCGCATTGCGGCGACTCGCGTCTCTACATGGTCCGCGGCGACAAGCTGATCGCGCGCACGCGCGACCACTCGTACTCGGAGCTGCAGCAGACGATGAGCCAGGTCGTGCCGATGGGCGACCGCTTCAATCGCAACGTCCTCTTCACCTGCCTGGGCAGCCCGGGCAAGCCGGTCGTCGACACCGTCGGCCCGCTGCTGATGCAGGCCGGCGATCGCCTCCTGCTCTGCTCCGACGGTCTCTGGGGAACGGTGAGCGACAGCGAGATCACCGACCAGCTGACCTCGCTGCCGCTTTCCGACTCGGTGCCCGAGTTGGTCGAGCAGGCGCTCCGCAACGGCGGCCCGAAGTGCGACAACGTCTCGGTCCTGGCCATGGAATGGGAAGGCGTCGAGAACGACAGCGGCTCGGGCATCCAGACGACGTCGCTCGGCGAGGCGGTGTTCGCGTCGACGATCCAGGCGAGCGTGCTCGGCACCGACGTGTCGCCGGACGAGCTCGACGATGCCGAGATCGAGCGCTCGATAAAAGAAATCAACGAAGCGATCAAGCGGTCCTCGCAGCACAAGAAGGGCTGACCATTCGGTCAGCCCTTCTTGCTTGCTCGGACCGCTCGCTCGCTTCGCTTTCCAGGGCTGCTCCCTCCCCGCTTCGCTCCCCTCCCTCCGAGAGGGAGGGGGCGGGCGCCGCTGGCGCCCCTTTTCGAGCGGCGACAATCGGGGATGACTTTCAAACGTTCTCTGGGTCGCGCGCACGATGCGTTGCGGCCGATTTCAATTTTGCGCGGCTTTACTCGCCATGCCGAGGGCTCGGTGCTCGTCTCGTTCGGCGACACGCGGGTGCTGTGCACTGCGTCGGTCGAGGAGAAGCTGCCGCCGCACAAGCGGGGCAGCGGCGAGGGCTGGCTGACCGCCGAGTACGGGATGCTGCCGCGGTCGACCCACACGCGCAGCGATCGCGAGGCGGCGCGCGGCAAGCAGAGCGGGCGGACGCAGGAGATCCAGCGCCTGATCGGCCGGTCGCTGCGCTGCGTCTTCGATCTCGGCGCGCTCGGCGAGCGGACGATCTCGCTCGACTGCGACGTCCTCCAGGCCGACGGCGGCACGCGCACGGCGGCGATCACGGGCGCCTTCGCCGCAGCGCACGACGCGGTGTCGTGGCTGATGGCGCAAGGCAAGCTCGCCCGCTCGCCGATCCGCGACTTCGTCGCCGCGGTCTCGGTCGGCATCGTCGACGGCACGCCGCTGCTCGACCTCGAGTACGTCGAGGACGCGGCCTGCGACACCGACATGAACGTCGTCATGACGGCGAGCGGCGGCTTCGTCGAGCTGCAGGGAACCGCCGAGGGCGCGACCTTCTCGCGCGCCGAGATGGACGTGCTGCTCGCGCTCGCCGGCAAGGGCATCGGCGAGCTGGTCGCGGCGCAGCGGGCCGCGCTCGCCGCGCCGCTGCCGATCGCCGCGTGAGACCGTGAGGCTGGTCCTCGCCTCGAACAATCCCGGCAAGCTCACCGAGCTCGCCGCGCTGTTCGCACCGCTCGACGTCGAGCTCGTCGCCCAGGGCGCGCTTGCGATCGACGAGGCCGCCGAGCCGCACGTCACGTTCATCGAGAACGCGCTCGCCAAGGCGCGCCACGCGGCTCGCGCCGCCGGCGGCGCGGCGATCGCCGACGACTCGGGCCTCTGCGTCGACGCGCTCGCCGGCGCGCCTGGCGTCTCTTCGGCGCATTTCGCGGCGATCGAGCGCGAACCCGGCGAAGACCGCGAGACGTTCCGGCGCCGCCAGGACGTCGCCAACAACCGGCGTCTGCTCGAGCTGATGCGCGGCGAGCGTCATCGCGCCGCCCACTTCGTCGGCACCCTCGTCGCCGTGCGCCGCGGCGACGATCCCGAGCCGATCGTCGCCATCGGCCGCTGGGCCGGCGAGCTGCTCGAAGCGCCGCGCGGCGCGGGCGGCTTCGGCTACGACCCGCTGCTCTACCTGCCGTCGTTCGGCCGCACCGTCGCCGAGCTCGACGCCGAGACCAAGAATCACCTCAGCCACCGGGCGCAGGCCGCCGAGCGGATGCTCGGCCTGCTGCGCGAGGCCTGGGGCCTGCGCGCGCTGAGCGAGGCGAGCGCGAGCGGGCGCTAGCGATGGCCGTTGCGGTCCCGATCGTCGCCGCGGCCGCGCCGCGTCCCGTCGGCGACGTCGCCGAGCGCCTCGCCCGCTTCATGCGCCCCGGCGCGCTGACGCTTGCCGCGTTGCCGGCGCTGTCGCTCTACGTCCACCTGCCGTGGTGCCTGAAGAAGTGTCCGTACTGCGACTTCAATTCGCATGCCTGGCGCGGCGATGCCGACGCGCTGCCCGAGGCGCGCTACGTCGATGCCCTCGTCAACGACCTCGAGGCGTCGCTGCCTTTGGTCTGGGGCCGGCGCGTCCACACCGTCTTCATCGGCGGCGGCACGCCGAGCCTGTTCGCGCCGGCATCGATCGAGACGCTGATCGCCGCGATCCGCGCCCGTCTGCCGCTCGAGCCCGGCTGCGAGATCACGCTCGAGGCCAACCCGGGAACGTTCGAGCGCGAGCGCTTCCACGCCTATGCCGCGGCCGGCGTGACGCGCCTGTCGATCGGCGTGCAGAGCTTTGACGACGCCAAGCTGCGCGCCCTCGGCCGCGTCCACGACGCGGCGCAGGCGCGCGCCGCCGTCGCGGAGGCGAAGGCCGCGTTCGCGACCTTCAACCTCGACCTGATGTACGCGCTGCCGGGGCAGACGCTCGCCGAGTGCGCCGCCGACGTCGCCGCCGCGCTCTCGTTCGAACCGCCGCACCTCTCGCTCTATCACCTGACGATCGAGCCGAACACCTTCTTCGCCGTGCATCCGCCAGCGATCCCCGACGACGACATCGCCGCGGCGATGCTCGACCAGCTCGTCGCGAGCGCGACCGGTGCCGGCCTCGAGCGCTACGAGGTCTCGGCGTTCGCGCGCGCCGGTCACCGTGCCCGCCACAACCTCAACTACTGGGAGTTCGGCGACTACCTCGGCATCGGCGCCGGCGCGCACGGCAAGATCAGTTTTCCGCATCGCATCGCCCGCCAGGTCCGATTGCGCGACCCGGCGGCGTACCTGGCCGGCGCCGAAGCCGGCGCGGCAATCGCCTCCGAACTCGAGGTCGCGCGCGCCGATCTGCCTTTCGAGTTCATGCTCAATGCGCTGCGCCTGAAGGACGGCTTCGAGCTGGCGCGCTTCGCCGAACGGACCGGGCTGCCGCTCTCGACGATCGAGCGGCCGCTCGCCGAAGCCGAGCGCCGCGGCCTTGTCGTGCGCGACCTGAAGCACGTGCGGCCGACGCCGCTCGGCTTCGATTTCCTGAACGACCTGCAGCAGCTGTTCCTGCCGAAGCGCGCCTGAGCCCGGGCGACGCCGCTGGCACGAGCGTTGCGTCGCCGTCGCAGCGCCCGTGCATTCGGCGCACTTGGCGGGCTTCCGCGCCGCTCTTCGGGGCTATTCCCGAGAACCCCGCTGCTAGACTGCCGCGAACCTCGACCCCCTACGTGCATCGCAAGATCGACCCCAAGCTCAGCGATCGAGCCGCCCTCAGCCTCGACGGCGCGCTGCAATTGCTGCAACAGTCGGGTCACACGCTGCCGGAACGCAAGGCCGCTCCCGAGGCCTGGCTGCAGGCGGTGATCGACGGCCTCTGCCAGCTCTCGAGCCGCGATCCGCTCACCGGCCTGGCCAACCGGCGCCACTTCGAGCTCACCCTGGCAAGCGAGGTCGACCGCGTCGCCCGCGCCGGCGAGCCGGCGCTCGTCCTGATGATCGACATCGACCACTTCAAGCGCGTCAACGACGCCCACGGCCACCAGGCCGGCGACATCGTTCTCAAGGCCGTGGCCCTCGCGCTCGCCGAGTGCATCCGGCCGATGGACACCGTGGCGCGCTTCGGCGGCGAAGAGTTCTCGATGATCCTGCCCAACTGCGCGCCCTCGTACGGCCAGACCGTCGCCGAGCGCATCCGCACCTACGTCGCCTCGCGCGCGATTCCGATCGGCACCGGCGAGGACGTCAAGGTCACCGTCTCGATCGGCGGCGCCTTCGCGCCGCAATGGGTGCGCTCGTCGGCGCTGCTCTGGGTCGAGCGCGCCGACCAGCAGCTCTATCGCGCCAAGTCCGACGGCCGCAACCGCGCCTGTCTCGAGCAGCCGACCGTCTCGCTGGTCAGCGCCGAGGAGAAGGGCCTGCTCTTCGGCACCTCGCAGTTCGCCGAGCTGTGAGCGCGCGCGCCTCGATCCTCGCGGTCACGAGCGGCAAGGGCGGCGTCGGCAAGACGTTCTTCTCGGCCAACCTCGCCGCCGCGCTGGCGCGCCGGGGCGAGAAGGTCCTCGTCCTCGACGCCGACCTCGGCCTGGCCAACCTCGACGTCGTCCTCAACCTGCACCCGAAGATCACGCTCCACGACGTCTTCACCGGCAAGGCGACTCTCGACGAGGCGATCCTGCACGCGCCCGGCGGCTTCTCGGTGCTGCTCGCCGGCTCCGGCCTGGTCGAGTACTCGCGCCTGACGCCGCAGGTGCGCGAGCAGCTGGTCGAGATCATCGACGAGCTCGCGCCGCGCTTCGACCGCATCCTGCTCGACACCGGCGCCGGCATCTCCGATGTCGTCCTCCACGCGATCTCGCTCGCCGACGACGTCCTCGTCATCGCCACGCCCGAGCCGACGTCGATGACCGACGCCTACGCGACGATCAAGCTGCTCGCGATCCAGCAGGGCCGGCGCGCGATCCGCGTCGTCGTCAACCAGGTCAGCGCGACCGGCGAAGGGCGGACGATCAGGAACCAGCTCCAGCTCGTCGTCGATCGCTTCGTCTGCCCGCATCTCAACGGCGGCAACAGCGCCGCGGTGTCGCTCGAGCTGCAAGGCGAGATCCCGACCGATCCGGCGGTGCGCGAGGCGGTGCAGAAGCGCACCCTGCTGCTCGAGCTGATGCCGGGCTCGCCGGCGGCGCTCGCGATCCTCGCCATCGGCGGGCGCATGGCGGCGCAGGCCGCCGCCTAGATTCGCGCGGCGCGCTTCGCGCCCGGCTGCAGCAGGACGATCAAGGCCCCGTGGCCGCCCTCGGCAGGCCGCGCATGGGTGAAGGCGAGCACCTCGCTGCGCTGCACCAGCCACGACTTCACCTTCGCCTTAAGCACCGGCTCGCGGCCGGGCGAGCCGAGGCCCTTGCCGTGGACGACGCGAACACAGCGCAGCCCGGCGCGCGTCGACTCGCGCAGAAAGGCGACGACGCGCTCGCGCGCCTGGTCGCTGCGCAGGCCGTGCAGGTCGATCTCGTCCTGCAGCGCCCAGACGCCGCGGCGCAGCTTGCGAACGACGTCGATGCCGACGCCGCGGCGCCGGAACGAGAGCGCGTCGTCGGTCTCGAGCAGCGACTCGACGTCGAATGCATCCGAGATCGATTCGAGCAGCGCCGCGGCCTCGTCGCGCTGGCGCTGGCGCGCGATCGCCGCCGGCCGCGCCCGCGGCAGGTGCGGCGTCACCCGCTTCTTCAGCGGCACGACGGCGCCGACGGCGTTCGCGAACAGCTCGTTCTCGCGCCGCTCGGCGGCGACGCGCTCGCGCTCGCCGGCGTCGATCGCCTCGGCGCGGCGCCGCTCGTCGAGGAGGGCGGCGCGGATCTGCGCCAGGTCGGCGAGATGCCGGCCCTTGATCGGCGCGGTCACAGCAGGCCCCGCTCGGCGAACGACACGACCGTCGCCTGACCGACGACGAGATGATCGAGAACGCGAACGTCGACGAGGGCGAGCGCGCTCTTCAGCGTCTGGGTCAGGAACTCGTCGGCGCGCGACGGCTCGGCCGCGCCCGACGGATGGTTGTGCGCCAGGATCACCGCCGCCGCGCCGAGCTCGAGGGCGCGCTTGACGACCTCGCGCGGATAGACGCTGGTCTGCGTCAGCGTGCCGCGAAACATCTCCTCGAGGCAGAGCAGGCGGCTTTGCGCGTCGAGGAAGAGGATCGCGAACACCTCGTGCTCGCGGCCACCGAGGACGAGGTGCAGGTACTCCTTGACCTTGCCGGGCGAATCGAAGAGAGGCCGCGCCGTCAACTCGGCGGCGATCGAGCGGCGCGCGAGCTCGAGCACCGCCGCGACCTCGGCGCGCTTGGCCGGGCCGAGGCCCTTGATCCGCTTCAGCGCGTCGGGCTCGGCGCGCAGCAGCCCGGCGAGCCCGCCGAACTCCGTGAGCAACTGCTCGGCGAGCTGCAGCACGCCGGTGCCGACCAGGCCGGTGCGCAAGAGCAGCGCGATCAGCTCGGCGTCGGCGAGCGCCGCCGGCCCGAGGGCGAGCAATTTCTCGCGCGGTCGCGCCGAGGCGGGAATGTCCTTGAACATGGCGGGTCGAACCGATGCAGTCCGCACGGCTCGTAAAATGCAACCCAGTCTATCTCCCGAGAGGCGAACGCTTGAATCGCGTCGAGCCCGGCTCCTTCCTCACCTTGCACTATCGGCTGCGCGACGCCGAGGGCATCGCCTTCGTCGACACCTTCGCCACGCCGCCGGCGACGCTCTCGCTCGGCACCGGCGAGCTCGCGCCGGCGATGGAGGCGCGCCTGATCGGCCTCGCGCCGGGCAGCGAGGCGTCGTTCGCGCTCGCCGCCGGCGAGGCGTTCGGCGCGCGCGATCCGGCGCTCGTCCATCGCGTCAGCCGCGCGGTGCTCGACGCCGAAGGCGATGCCGACGGCGACTACCGCGTCGGCGACGTCGTCCGCTTCCCGGCGCCCGACGGCCAGTCGATCGCCGGCGTGGTGCGCGACATCGAGGTCGACGCCGTCGTCTTCGACTTCAACCATCCGCTCGCCGGCCGTCCCGTGACGTTCGACGTCAAGCTCGTCGGCGTGCTGTGATGCTCGAAGAAGTCGTCCTCGCCGATCCGCGCGGCTTCTGCGCCGGCGTCGATCGCGCGATCGAGATCGTCGAGCGCGCGCTGCACAAGTTCGGCGCGCCGATCTATGTGCGCCACGAGATCGTCCACAACACCTATGTCGTCGACGATCTGAAGAAGAAGGGCGCGATCTTCATCGAGGACCTCGACGACGTGCCGGTCGGCGCGACGCTCGTCTTCAGCGCCCACGGCGTCTCGCAGGCGGTGCGCAAGGATGCGGCGGCGCGCGGCTTCTCGATCTTCGACGCGACCTGCCCGCTCGTCAGCAAGGTCCACATGGAAGTCGCCAAGCTCGCCCGCGACGGCTACCAGTTCATCATGATCGGCCACAAGGGCCATCCCGAGGTCGAGGGCACGATGGGCCAGGTCGACCACGGCATCTACCTCGTCGAAGACGTCGAAGACGTCGAGCGCGTCGAGATCCCTGCGGGCCAGCCGCTCGCCGTCGTGACGCAGACGACGCTCTCGGTCGACGACGCCGCCGAGATCATGGCCGCCGTCAAGCGGCGCTTCCCCGACGTCCGCCAGCCGAAGCAGCAGGACATCTGCTACGCGACGCAGAACCGGCAGGACGCGGTGAAGCTGCTCGCGCCCGGCGTCGACGTCCTCATCGTCGTCGGCAGCCCGAGCTCGTCGAACAGCAATCGGCTGCGCGAGCTCGCCGAGCGGCTCGGCGCCGACGCCTACATGGTCGACACCGCCGCGGACCTGCAGCCCGAGTGGTTCGAGGGCAAGCGCCGCGTCGGCCTCACCGCCGGCGCCTCGGCGCCGGAGGTGCTCGTTGACGCGGTCGTCGCGCGCCTGCGCGCCCTCGGCGCGGTGTCGGTGCGGAGCGTCTCGGGAACGCCGGAGCGCGTCCATTTCCCGCTGCCGATGGGGCTCGGCGACAAGGCGATGCGGGACGTGCCGAACTAGTCTCGCTCGGTCGCTCGGTCGCTCGGTCGCTCGGTCGCTCTGTCCGCTCTGTCCGCTCGGTCGCGTCGCGCGTCGACGCGCGCCGGTGGGTCGTCCTCGTCGTCGACGCCGTCGCCGCGATCCGTGCCGCGTCAGCGCGGCAGGCGACGATGAAAGGTGATCGGCGCGACCACCGGCGCCGCCTTCTTCGCCTGCGCCGCGGACCCGCTGTCGCAGCCGTCGCAGGCGCAGCCGGCGCTCGCGGCTCGGGCGTGCTTGCGCAGCGGCGTTGCCAGGGCGCGCGGCAACGGCCATGAGAGCAGCGCGCGCGCGACCGCGCGGCGCACCGCCGCCGGAGCGAGGATCCATGCCGCGCGCAGCGAGCAGGCGGCGACGAGAACGGCGACGACAAGGGTCTGGGTCATGGTCAGCCTGCGAGCGCGAGCGTCACGCGGTAGGTGATGAACGAAGCGACGTAGGCGAGCGCGAACAGGTACGCCGCCATGATGAGCGGATAGCGCCACGAGTTCGTCTCGCGGCGCACGACCGCCAGCGTCGACAGGCACTGCGGCGCGAACACGTACCAGGCGAGCAGCGAGTACGCGGTCGCGAGCGACCAGCCCTTGGCGATGATCGGCGAGAGCGCATCGGCGACCGAGTTGCCGGCGGCCGACATCGAATAGACCGTGCCGAGCGCGCCGACCGCGACCTCGCGCGCGGCCAGGCCCGGCACGAGCGCGATCGAGATCTGCCAGTTGAAGCCGATCGGCGCGAAGACGTGCTCGAGCGCGTGGCCGATCATGCCGGCGACGCTGTACTGGATCGCCGGGCCGGTCGCCCCCGCGGGCGGCGCCGGGAAGCTCGACAGGAACCAGAGCACGACCATCAGCGTGAAGATGATGCCGCCGACGCGGTGCAGGAAGATCGACGCGCGCTCCCAGAGGCCGAGGCCGAGGTTGCGCAGGCTCGGCATGCGGTAGGGCGGCAGCTCGAGCATCAGCGGCTGATAGCGCCGCTTGCTCCAGGCGCGCTTGAGCACCCACGCCACCGCCATCGCCGAGGCGACGCCGGCGACGTAGAGGCCGAACAGGGTCAGGCCGCGCAGGTTGAACGGGCCGACGCTCGTCGCCGGAACGAAGGCGCCGATCAGGAGCGCGTACACCGGCAGGCGCGCCGAGCACGTCATGAGCGGCGCGACCATGATCGTCGCCAGCCGGTCCTTCCAGTTGGCGATGGTGCGCGTCGCCATGATCCCGGGGATCGCGCAGGCGAAGCTCGACAGCAGCGGGATGAAGGCGCGTCCCGAGAGGCCGACCTTGCCCATCAGGTTGTCGAGCAGGAACGCGGCGCGCGGCAGGTAGCCGGAATCCTCGAGCACGAGGATGAAGAGAAAGAGGATGAGGATCTGCGGCAGGAAGACGAGGACGCTGCCGGCGCCGGCGATGACGCCGTCGACGAGCAGGCTCCTGAGCGGCCCGTCCGCCATGTGCGTGGTGGTCCACTCGCCGAGCCCGGCCATCGCCGCCTTGATCGCGTCCATCGGCACGACCGCCCACGAGAAGACCGCCTGGAACATCAGGAAGAGGACGGCGCCGAGCAGCACCAGCCCCCAGACCGGGTGCATGACGACGGCGTCGATGCGGTGCTGGAAGCGGCGCACCGACGATGCGCCCGGCGCGGCGATGGCGAGGATGCGCCGCACCTCGTCTTGCAGGTCGGCCGCCGAGCGTGCTTCGCGGACGCCGACTTCCGGGTTGCCGCCGGCCGCGGACGCGGCGCCGGTCGCCGACTCCGGCGCGTCGTGGCCGAGGCGCGCTTCCAGCAGGGCGAGCAGCTTGGCGTGGCCGTCGGCGCGCACCGCGACCGTCTCGACGACCGGGCAGCCGAGCTCGGCGGCGAGCTTGTCGACGTCGATCTTCAGGCCCTCGGCGCGGGCGACGTCGGCCATGTTGAGCGCGACCATCAGCGGCCTGCCGAGCTGTGCCAGCTCGAGGACGAGGCGCAGGTTCATGCGCAGGTTGGTCGCGTCGACGACGGCGAGGATCGCGTCGGGCGCCGCCTCGCCGTGGCGCCGCCCTTCGATGACCTCGAGCGTGATCTGCTCGTCGGGCGTCGCGGGCGTCAGGCTGTACGAGCCCGGCAGGTCGATGATCGAGACGGTGCGGCCGTTCTTCAGCCGCGTCACGCCGACTTTGCGCTCGACCGTCACGCCGGCGTAGTTGGCGACCTTCTGGCGCGCGCCGGTGAGGAGGTTGAAGAGCGCCGTCTTGCCGCAGTTCGGATTGCCGACCAGCGCCACGCTCCAGCGCGGCGCCTGGTTCGGGGCGTTCAGCGCGTGGGTCATGAAGCCCCCACGCTCCCTTCGGTCGCTCCGCCAGGAGACGCTGCCGCCGGTGCGGCCTGCTGCCCGGCCGCAATCGCCCCACTCACGTCGCCGAGCCTGACCTCGATGCACTGGGCCTCGAGCAGGCGCAGCGCGAACATCGTCTCGCCGATCATGACGGCGAGCGGCTCGCGACCGCCCGGGCCGCGGCGCAGCAGCTGCACCGGCTCGCCGGGCAGGAAGCCGAGCTCGCCGAGGCGGCGCAGCGCCACCGCGTCGATCTCCGACGACGCCGAGACGACGCGGGCGACGGTCGCCCGGGCGCCGTCGGCGAGCTGGTGGAGGCAGAGGGTGGCGGGAGGGCTCATCGTCGCGAGGAACCGCCGTT
This sequence comes from Caldimonas sp., assembly GCA_035995885.1. Classification (GTDB taxonomy): domain Bacteria; phylum Pseudomonadota; class Gammaproteobacteria; order Burkholderiales; family Burkholderiaceae_C; genus Schlegelella_A. The sequence continues at coordinate 24,844 of DASYKC010000121.1, forward strand.
CGAGGCGTTGCAATGCGAATGAGATTGTCTCTCATTTGAATCCCTTCAGGGCGACGCTGGCATGGCCCCGGGGCGGCGCCGCGTGCGATCGGTCGCACCCCCGACCGCTGCAGCTTCAGCCGGCTCGTCGGGCGCGACGGTCGGCGCGCCGGCCGTGCGCGGCGACGAGCAGCGCCATCGCCACGCCGAGGGCGCTGTGCAGCCAGCCGAGCGCCGGCCGGATCGGATCGGGCGCGAAGTAGTAGAGCAGGTAGCCGGTGAGCGCGAGCGTCGCGGCGAAGACGCAGAGGGCGACCCCTGAGCCGCGCTGGCGCGCCCAGCGCATGCGGTGGCTGAAGCGCCAGCCCTGCGGGATGTGCGCGGCGGCGAGCGCGCCGAACGCGAACAGGGCGGCGAAGGCGGCGAGGCCGTGCAGCCGCATCGTCCAGGGCTCGAGCGGCGAGGGCAGGGCCTCGGCGCCGCGGCCGTAGTGGAGCGCCAGCCAGGCGGCGCCGCTCGCCAGCAGCACGACGCCGGCGCCGAACAGGACGGCGCGCTGCCAGGCAACGAGGCGATGGACGGTGCGCGCCATCTCAGTGCTCGCTGCCGTCTCGGCGCGCGTCGTGCAGCCAGGCCCGGGCGCCGTAGCGGGCGAGAAGCGGGTGCCGGGCATCGCCGTTCGCGACGAGCAGCTTGGTGAGCGCGTCCGCCCAGAGGCAGAGCGGCGCGGCGACGCTGACGTGGCGACTGCGGCCGTCGGCGGCGACGCAGCGGCTGGTCGCGAACGCGCCGTCGCCGAGGCGAGCGAAGCGACGCACGCCGCCGGCGTCCTCGTCGCGCAGGTCGATCGGCAGCGTCGCGGCGCCGAAGGCGCGCAGGTCGCCGCCGGCGTTGACCCAGCCGCTCGCCACGCCGGCACGGGCGAGCGTCTCGACGGCAGCGTCGACGGCGTAGCCCTTGCCGATGCCGCCGAGATCGATCCGCACCGTTCGGCTCAGCTTGCGCAGCAGCGCGCCGTCGCAGCGCCAGGCATCGATGCCGCTGCCGAGCGTCACGTCGAAGGCACCGTCGCTCGCGTCGCACAGCTCGCGCGCGGCGGCGAGGACGCGTCGCGCGTCGGTGCCGATCTCGATGGCGGCGCCCGCGGCGGCGGCGTTGAAGCGGGCGATCTCGCTGCCGGGATCGAAGCGCGACAGTCGCGCCTGCACGGCAGCGATGCGATCGAACGCCGCGGCGATCGCCGCGTCGAGGTCGACCTTCGCCGTCGACTGCAGGACGCCGATCTCGACCAGCGTGCCGAGGAGCGGCCGGGCGCGTCGAACGGCGCTTGCGTCGCCGGACGGCCGAGTCGATGGCCGAGCCGATGGCGGCGACGCGCGCGCGCTCGCGCCCCGGCCTGCGCCGCCCTCCAGCGCCGGCGCCGCGTTCAGCCGAGGCTCCCGTTCCGACGCGCGAGCGCGACGACGGCGACGATCCGCCGCACGCCTTCGGTCAAATGCGTGCAGCTGAGTGTCGCGCCACTGATGTTGGCGATGTCGTCGCCGACGTGCAGCGGCGAGGTCTCGGTCTTGCCGACGAACTGGCGCCGCCACGCCGGCAGTCGCACCTCGCCGCCGTGGCTTTCGCGGTAGGAGAGGATCTCGACCTGCTTCACCGCGCCTTCGCGGTCGATGCCGACCGCGTACGAGATCAGCTCGAACTTGCCGAGCACCTCGTCGCTGACGACGTAGCCGAGCGTCTGTCCGGCGCGCTGCGCGACGCGCACCGGCCAGCGTGCCGAGCGGCCGCGCACGCCCTGCGCGGCGAGGCCTTGCAGCTGAGTGGCGTCGAGGCTGATCTCGCGCGGCTCGAAGCGATCGGCGTCGGGGAACATCAGCTGCGCGGCCTGCTCGACGCTCAGGTAGTCGACCGCGAACCCGCTTGCCGGCGCCGCCGCCGCGGCGGCGCCGAGCGCGCCGGCGAGCGTCAGTCGCATCGCCTAGAAGCTCCAGCCGACGCCGAGGTCGAATCGATCGGCATCGCGGTTCTCGCGGAAGCGCTGGTAGTCGGCCTTGAGAACGATGCCGCCGCCGACATAGAAGTTGGCGCCGACGGTGGCGACGCGCTCGGTGCGGCCGGAGGCGGGCGAGAGGCCGGCGCCGAGCGGGGCGAAGCTGCGCGCCGTGTTGAACTCTTCCCAGCGCACGAACGGCGAGAGCGAATAGTCGGCGTTCGACCAGACCTTGTAGGCCGCCTGCGCATACCAGCCATCGAATGATTTCGGGATCGGGGTCGTGCTGCCCACGAGCGGCGCGTTGAAGGCCGCGGTGTTCGAGATCGTGCCGCGACTGTAGAGCGCGGCGAGGTCCCAGCGCCCCGGCGTGTAGCGCGCGTGCAGGTCCCAGAGCGTGACGCGGGCGCGATCCGGCGCCTGGCCTTGCGACGCGCCGCCCGTGAAGATCGAGCCGCCGAGCAGCAGGCCGGGGACGCCGCGCCAGTTGACCGCGCCGAACACCGAGAGGTCGCGCGCCTTGGCGAGCGAGAGCTCCTGGTGGATCGCGCCGAGCGGCGACTCGGCGCCTTCGCTCGAGGTCGCGTCCCACTTGGCGAGGTCGAAGCCGGTGCTGACGCCGAGCTGCGTCGTCAGGCCGTTGTCGAAGGCGCCGACGACCTGGATGCCGCCTTCGCGCCAAGTGCTCGGGATGATCGCGGTCTCGACGAAGTTGCGCTCGACACCGTAGAACGCGGTCGGCTCGTGGTTCTCGTTGAGGAGGCCGGCCGGGATGAGGAAGAGGCCGGCGCGCACCGCCCACTGGCGCGCCAGCTGGCGCTCGATGTAGGCCTGCTCGACCTCGACCTCGCCGCGATCGCTCGCCGACGACACCGCGTGCTCGACCTCGAGCTCGGTGACGACCTTGGTCTTGTCGTCGAAGCGATGCTGGTAGCCGAGGACGAAGCGGCGCACGTCGGCGACCGTGTTCTTGCTGTCGCGCGTCGGCCGGTTGTAGTTGATCTCGCCGTAGCTGGTCAGCACCGTCGACGGCTCGAGCGAGAGGCCCGGCCCTTGCGGCGCCGAGGCGACCACCGCGGCCGACGCCGCCGGCGCCGCGGCTTGCGTCGCAGCGGCGGGCGGGGGCGCCGCGCGCTCGCGCTGCAGGCGCGCGAGCTCGGCCTTGACGTCGGCGAGCTCGGCGGCGAGCTGGTCCAGCCGGCGCGCCAGCGCGTTCTCGCTCGCGCTCTGGGCGAGCGCCGGGCCGGCCGGGAGCGCGAGGCTGGCGGCGATGCACGCGGTCGCGGCGGCCGCGCGCAGGCGAGGGGAGGTCATGGCGATTTCCTTGTTCGAGGGGGAGAAGAACCGGGCGACGCGCTAGCGGACGTAGCCGTCGCTCAGCGTTTTCAGGAAGGCGATGACGTCGTCGATCTCGGCGTCGGCAAGCGCCGGCGCGTCACCGGGCCGGCGGTCGTACGGCGCCTCGCCGGTGTTGACGTTGACGCGGTGCCCGGGCGGCAGGTCGTCGAACTTCCTCACCGTGCCGTCGCCGGCGAGCGGGTACCACTTCTCGGGATTCGTGTCGCGCTGGACGTAGAACGTGAGCGCGTCCTTGAGCGTCTTGAAGCGGCCGTTGTGGAAGTACGTCTGGCGCAGCGCGACGTTGCGCAGCGACGGCACCTTGAACGCGCCGCAGAGGTCGCCGCGCCCGGCGAGGTCGGCGCGCTGGCAGAGACCGAGGTCGAAGTACGCCGGCTCGGCGTTGCGCGCGATCTCCGGGTTGCGCGGCACGCCGAGGTTGTCGTAGCTGAAGTCGGTGAAGAGCGGCGGCGCGCCGTCGTCGCCGCGCGCCGACGGATGACACCCGGCGCAATTGCCCTTGGCGGGCGAGTTGAAGAGCGCCAGGCCGCGCAGCTCGGCATCGCTCAGCGCCGACGTGCCGCGCAGGAAGGCGTCGTACTTGCTGCTGTAGGCGTTGAACTCGACCTCCTCGCGCTCGTACTGCTGGACGGCGAGCAACAGGCGCAGGTACGCGCCTTCGACGTCGGCGAAGACGTCGGCGCCGAAGAGCTTCGTGAACTCGGCCGCGTACGGCGCCGCCGCGACCTTGGCGACGACGCTCGCCTTGTCGGCGTTGGCCATCTCGAACGGATCGAGGAAGGGCTCGGTCGCCTGCTCGGCGAAGGTACGGGCGCGGCCGTCCCAGAAGAAGCCGCCGGTCGGCGTGCCGTCGGCGGCGAAGAAGAACGGCAGGTTGTGCGCCAGGTAGCGGATCCCTGGCGCCTTGCGCGTTCCCTGCAGGTTGCCGTTGCGGCCGCCGAGCTGGACGGCCAGCGCATTCGGCGGCGCGTGACCGTGCTCGGGATCGTGACAGCTCGCGCATGACTGCCGGCCCGACGCCGACAGCGACGGATCGGCAAAGATCTTTGCGCCGAGCGCGGCTTCGGCCGAGAGCGTCGACTGTGCCGGTGCGGCCGACTGGCCCACGGCGCCGCCGCCGCCGCAGGCGGCCTGGGTCAGGGCCATCGTCACGGCGAGCAGCAGCGGCAGGAGCGGTGCCGCGGCAGGCCGGCGCAGGGTCGTCTCGCTTCTCATCGCAGCTCGTTGTCGGGCGCCGCGTTGGCAGCGAGTCGAGCAATCTTAATAGGAATGGTTATCAATACCAATACCGTGTGTCGCAAAAAGACGCGACTTCTACAATCGCGCTCCCCAGCCGCCGCGCTGCATTGACCGCCCATGCTCGACATCTCGCTCTTGCGCAAGGACCTGCCGCAGGTCGTCGCCCGCCTCGAGGCGCGCAAATCGCCGCAGCCGTTCCTCGACGTCGGCCGCTTCAGCGCGCTCGAGAGCGAGCGCAAGGCGCTGCAGACGCGGACCGAGGAGCTGCAGGCGCGCCGCAACGCGCTGTCGCGCGAGATCGGCAAGCTCAAGGGCCAGGGCGGCGACGCGAGCACGGCGATGGCCGACGTCGCCGCCATCGGCGCGGAGCTCGAGCGCTCGGCCGAGCGCCTCGCCGCGATCCAGCTCGAGCTTCACGATCAGCTGATGGCGTTGCCGAACCTGCCCGACGCCAGCGTTCCGGTCGGCGCCGACGAGCGCGCCAACGTCGAAGTCAGGCGCTGGGGAACGCCGCGCCAGTTCGCCTTCGCGCCGCGCGATCACGTCGACGTCGGCACGCCGCTCGGCCTCGACCTCGAGACCGGCGTGAAGCTCTCGGGCGCGCGCTTCTCGTTCCTGCGCGGCCCGGTCGCGCGCCTGCACCGCGCCCTCGCCCAGTTCATGGTCGACGTGCAGACCGAAGAGCACGGCTACACCGAGTGCTACACGCCGTACATCGTCAACCGCGAAGTCCTCGAGGGCACCGGCCAGCTGCCCAAGTTCAGGAACGACATGTTCTGGGTCCATCGCGGCGCCGACGTCGACGAAGCCGACGCGACGGCCGGGCGCGAGCAATACCTGATCTCGACCTCCGAGATCTCGCTCACCAACAGCGTTCGCGGCGAGCTGCTCGCCGAGGCGAGCCTGCCGATCCGGCTGACCGCGCACACGCCGTGCTTTCGCTCCGAAGCGGGCAGCGCCGGCCGCGACACGCGCGGCATGATCCGCCAGCACCAGTTCGACAAGGTCGAGATGGTGCAGATCACGCATCCGTCGCAGAGCGGCGCGGCGCTCGAGCAGATGGTCGGCCACGCCGAAGCGATCCTGCAGAAGCTCGAGCTGCCGTACCGCGTCGTCCTGCTCGCGACCGGCGACATGGGGTTCGGCGCAGCGAAGACCTTCGACCTCGAGGTCTGGGTGCCGGCGCAGAACGCCTATCGCGAGATCAGCTCGGTCTCGAATTGCGAGGCGTTCCAGGCGCGCCGCATGCAGACGCGCTTCAAGACCGCGCAAGGCAAGAACGAGTTCGTCCACACCCTCAACGGCTCGGGGCTCGCGGTCGGCCGGGCGCTCGTCGCCGTGCTCGAGAACTTCCAGAACGAGGACGGCTCGGTGACCGTGCCGGCGCCGCTTCGGCCGTACCTCGGCGGCCTCGCCGCGCTGCGCCCGTGAGCGACGGCGCGACGCCGCAGATCGCGGCGCGGGCGCGCCAGGTGGTCGCCGCGCTCGACAGCGCGACGACGCTCACGACCTTCACGAGCGCCGATCCGTCGTTCGACCTGGCGCAGGCGTTCGCCGTCGCCGACGAAGTCCGGCGCTTGCGCATCGCCCGCGGCGAAGTGCCGGTCGGCTACAAGATCGGCTTCACCAACCGCGGCATCTGGGCGCGCTACGGCGTCTTCGCGCCGATCTGGGGGCCGGTCTGGGACACGACGGTCGAGCGCGTCGACAGCGCCGAGACGAGTGTCGCGCTCGCGCCTTTTTCCGAGCCGCGGCTCGAGCCCGAGATCATGTTCGGCTTCGCGCGCACGCCGGTCGCCGGCATGAGCACGGCCGAGCTCGCCGGCTGCATCGACTGGGTCGCGCACGGCTACGAGATCGTCCACAGCCACTTCGCCGACTGGCGCTTCGCCGCCGCCGACACCGTCGCCGATCTCGCCCTGCACGGCCGCCTCTTCGTCGGCCCGCGCGTGCCGATCGATCGCTTCGCCGCTGGCGGCGGCGACGTCGCCGCGCAGCTCGCCGCGCTGCAGGTGACGCTCTCGTGCGACGGTCGCGAGGTCGAGACGGGCCGCGCCGACATCGTCCTCGACGGGCCGCTCGACGCGCTGCGTCTCTGGGTCGATGCGATGGGGGCACAGCCCGAGCGCTGGCCGATCGGCGCCGGCGACATCGTCACGACCGGAACGATCACCGACGCCGCGCCGCTCGTTGCCGGCCATCGCTGGCAGACGCGCCTCAGCGATCCGCGCTTCGCTGCCATGACGCTGCGCACGACCGCATGAACGGGCAGGAGAATCACAGGCCCTAGAATCGCGCCCTCGGCAGCGACCCGCCGAAGCACCCGACCGGAGAGGTGGCAGAGTGGTCGAATGCGCCAGACTCGAAATCTGGTTTACGGTTCACCGTAACGTGGGTTCGAATCCCACCCTCTCCACCA
>DASYKC010000122.1:0-17654 GCA_035995885.1 Caldimonas sp.
TCGGCCAACCTGCGCGCGATCGTCTCGCAGCGGCTGGTGCGGCGCGAGGACGGCCAGGGCCGCTCGGCGGCGATCGAGATCCTGCTCAACACGCCGACCATCGCCGAGCGCATCTTCCAGGGCGAGTTCCACGAGATCAAGGGAATGATGGCGAAGTCGCGCGAGCTCGGCATGTGCACCTTCGACGCGGCGCTGTTCGACCTCTACGACGCCGGCGCGATCAGCTTCGAAGAGGCGATCCGCAACGCCGACTCGGCCAACGAGCTGCGCCTGAACATCAAGCTGAAGAGCAAGCGCGGCGAGCCGCAGGCGACCGACTTCGGCGGCCTCTCGCTCAACCCGATGACCCAGCCCGCCGACCTCGAGGAGCGCGACTTCCAGAAGATGCAGCAGGCGCAGCAGGATCGGCGCGAGCGCGAGGAAGCGCAGCTGGCGGCGCTGCGCGAGAAGAAGCGCCTCGCCGAAGCGGCGGCCGCCAAGGCGTCGTGAACCGGCGCTGACGCGCGCGCGGCCGCCGACTCTCGACGGCACGCGCCGCAGGTCAGCGCGCCGTCTTGCCGGCGCCTGCGAACAGGCGGATCGTCTCGCGGTTGAAGGCGGGAATGTCGTCCGGCTTGCGGCTGGTGACGAGGTTGCCGTCGACGACGACTTCCTCGTCGACCCACTCGGCGCCGCCGTTGCGCAGGTCGGTTCGCAGCGACGGCCAGCTCGTCATGCGGCAGCCCTTCGCGTAGCCGGTCTCGAGCACGGTCCACGGACCGTGGCAGATCGAGGCGACCGGCTTGCCGGCGTCGAAGAAGGCCTTGACGAACGCGACCGCGTCCCGGTTCATGCGCAGCTTGTCCGGGTTCATGACGCCGCCGGGCAGGAGCAGCGCGGCGAAGTCGTCGGGCCTGGCGTCGGCGAGCCTGACGTCGACCTTCACCTGCTCGCCCCAGTCGGTCATGTTCCAGCCGCGCACGCGGTCGTCCTTCGGCGAGACGACCCGGGTTCGTGCGCCTGCTTCGTCGAGCGCCCGGCGCGGCTCGAGCAGCTCGACCTGCTCGAATCCGTCTTCGACGAGGATGGCGACGTCGGTGCCTTGCAATGTGAGGCTGGCCATGGTGGATCTCCTTTCGATGCGGCACGGAGCGTGCCGGTTGCGTCGGAGAAACTGGCAACGGCCATGCCGCACGCGCGACTGCGGCGCGGGCGAGGCCGGCGCGCCCGTCACCCGCTCGGCACGGCGAGATCGACCATCGTCCGCGTGCCGATCTGCAGCAGCGCGCGGAAATAGTGGATGGTCCGCGCCAGCCCGTCCTCGAGCGCGACGCGCGGCTGCCAGCCGAGCTCGGCGCGGGCGAGCGCGATGTCGGGCTTGCGCCGCTGCGGGTCGTCGGCCGGCAGCGGCCGGTGAACGATGCGCGAGGCGCTGTCCGTGAGGCGCAGGACGATCTCGGCGAGCTCGAGCACCGTGTGCTCCTCGGGGTTGCCGATGTTGACCGGGCCCTCGATGTCGCTGTCCATCATCCGCACCAGGCCGTCGACGGTGTCGGCGACGTAGCAGAAGCTGCGCGTCTGCTCGCCCCGGCCGTAGACGGTGAGCGGCTCGCCGCGCAGCGCCTGGACAATGAAGTTGCTGACCACGCGGCCGTCGCCCGGCGTCAGGCGCGGGCCGTAGCTGTTGAAGAGGCGAACGATGCGGATCGGCAGGCCGCGCTCGCGGTGGTAGGCGAACGCCAGCGCCTCGGCGCAGCGCTTGCCCTCGTCGTAGCACGAGCGCGGCCCGATCGGATTGACGTGGCCGTGGTACGACTCGGTCTGCGGGTGCACCTGCGGGTCGCCGTAGACCTCGCTCGTCGACGCCTGCAGCAGGCGAGCGCCGCTGCGCTCGGCGATCTCGAGCAGGCGCCAGATGCCGAGCACGCTGGTCAGCGTCGTCTGCACCGGATGGCGCTGGTAGTAGGCCGGGCTCGCCGGACACGCCAGGTTGAAGATGCGCAGCGCCGACCTCGCCTCGAGCGGCAGCTCGCGCGCGATGTCGTGCCGCGCGGTGCGAAAGCGCGGCTGCTTCAGCAGGTGGGCGATGTGCGACGGATCGCCGGTCGAGAGATCGTCGACGGCGAGCACCGAATGGCCGGCGCCGAGCAGGCGCTCGCACAGGTGGCTGCCGACGAAGCCGGCGCCGCCGGTGACGAGGATGACAGGCTCGCGGGGCGGTCGCTTCATGGCGCTTGGTTCAGGCGGCGACGCGATCGAGCGCGTCCTGCCAGTCGGCGACGAAGCGGTCGATCGCGAAGCGCTCGCGCGCCGTCGCGCGGGCGCCCTCGCCGAGCCGGCGCGCCAGGCCGGCGTCGGCGAGCAGCTCGCCCATGCAGTCGACGAGCGCGTCGACGTCGGTGTCGACGAAGCCGTTCTCGCCGTTGCGGATGACGGTGACGAGCTCGGTCGTCGCCAGGCCGACGATCGGCAGGCCGATCATCATCGCCTCGACGATCGCCAGGCCGAGGCTCGTGTAGCGGATCGGGTTGAAGAAGAAGCGGTGCGCGGCGAGCACGTCGGGCAGGCGCGCGTTGGCGATCTCGCCCTCGCCGCCGACGGCGCGGCTGTCCATGCCGTAGAGCGAGAGCGGAACGCGCCGGGCGACGTCGCGATAGACGTCGAGGCCGAGGCGGCGGCCGCGCGACGGCAGGTTGTTGACGACGACCGCGCCGCGCGCGACGTGGCCGCTGTAGCGCGCGTCCGAGAGCGGCAGCACGCCGTGCTCGATCACCTGCGTCGGCGTCGGCCCGGAGTCCCACATCAGGTCGTTGAAGTGGGTGACGTGGACGAGCAGAACGTTCGGGTCGGCGACCCAGTGGCGGCTGTCGGTCGGGTGCTGCTGCGGCGGATCGTGCTCGATGTAGATGCGCGGCAGGCGGCGCTGCGCCTCGCTCAGGATCTCGTGCTGGACGATCTCCCACTCGCGCCGCGACTGGAAGATGACGACGTCGAACTCGCTCTCGCGCAGCCGCTCGACCGGCAGGTCGTGAACGTTCGGTCCCCACGGCAGGGTGCCGCTGCGGCCGCTGTGGTGCTCGGCGCGGGCCGGGTCGTTGACGAGATGGAACTCGTGCGGCACCTGCGTCAGGTAGTACAGGTAGTTGCCGTGCACGTGCCAGGTGAGGATGCGCAGGCGCCGCTTCATGACGCGGCCCCCGCCGGCGCGGCGACGGCCGCGAAGCGGCGATGCGCGCCGAGGCCGAGCGCCGCGACGACGTCGTCGGCCGAGATCGCCTCGGCGCAGGCGTGGCCGATCGGGCAGACGACGTGCGCGCACGGCCGGCACGGCAGCGCCTGCCAGAGGACGCGATGGCGCGTGCGGTCGAGCGGCGCCCAGCGCGCGACGTCCGCGCCGCAGCTGATCACGACGCTCGGGCAGCCGAGCGCGGCGGCGATGTGCGAGACGCTCGTGTCGTTGCAGACGATGGCCTCGGCGCCCGCGATCAGGGCGCCGAGCGCGCCGAGCGTCGTCTTGCCGGCCAGGCTGACGGCGCGCCGGCGCATGCGTCGCATCAGCGCGTCGACGGCGGCCGATTCGGAGGTGCTGCCGGTCAGCACGACCGAGCGACCGGTCGCCGCGATCGCGTCGGCGACGGCGGCGAAGCGCTCGACCGGCCAGCGCCGCGACGGCAATTGCGCGCCGGCGTGGATGCAGACGTAGGGCGACTCGTCGTCGGCGCCGGCCCACGCTGCGGCGAGGGCGACGCGGTCGGCGCCGGTGACCGGGAACTCGAGCGCCGTGCCGCGGCGCGGCAGGCCGAGATGATCGGTGAGGGCGAGCAGGCGCTCGATCTCGTGGCCGGTCGTCGGCCAGGGCGCGAACAGGGCGCGGTCGCAGCGCGGCACGCTCGCCGCGGCATCGAAGAAGCCGGCGCAGTGGCGCGCGCCGAAGGCGGCGACGAGCGGGTTGACGATCGCGCCGCTGCCGTGCATCTGCAACGCCAGGTCGAAGCGATGCGCCCGCACCGCGGCGAAGAAGCCGGGCAGCGCCGCCGCGTCGACCGCGACTTCGGGCAGTCCGGGATAGCCGGGCAGGGCGATGAAGTCGTCGATCAGGGGGTCGAGGCGCGCCGCCATCGGCCGCGTCGACTCGAGGCCGATCCAGGTGATCGAGGCGTCGGGGAACGCGCCGCGCAGGGCGCGCAGCGCCGGCACGGCGCACAGCATGTCGCCGAGCATCAGGGCGCGGAAGACCGCGATGCGCGCGATCGGCGCGTCGTTGAGTACCGGGTGCACGATCGATTGCTAGAGATAGCCGACCCGGAAGTGGATCGCGCCGCGCAGGCGCCAGTAGACCGACAGGTACGGGATCGCCGCCGACGTCACGATCATCTCGAGGACGTGCGCCGGCGCGTGCGAGGTGCGGCGCAGGCGCCGGCGCGCGACGTCGGCGATCAGGACCAGCGCGACCGCCGCGCTCGCAGCCGCCGAGCCGATCACGCCGGTCGCCATGAAGAACGCGGCGGCGAGCGAGAGGGCGACGACGGCGTAGTAGTTCCACGGCGGCGCCGCCAGGATTCGCTGGCGATAGAGGCGCGGATATTTCTTGTAGAGAAGCGCGTCGTAGAAGACGTTCTTCTGCTGGCGCAGGCTCACGCCCCACGCTTCCGCGCGCACCGGGTGGGTGACGACGGCGTCGGCGCAGCGGGCGACGCGGCCCTTCTCCTCGAGCGCGAACTGCAGGTCGGAATCCTCGCGCCAGGGGCGCTCGAAGCGCTCGTCGAAGCCGCCGATGCCGATCAGCGCGTTGCGCCGCACGAACGCGTTCGCGGTGACGAACTCGGCCCGCTCGAGGCCGCGCGTCATGAGCTCGTGATCGGTGGGCGCGGCCGCGCCGCCGGCCGGAGCGTTCGCGCCGTCGGTCGCTGCGTTCGGCGACGGCACGGTGACGCGCCCGGCGACGGCGACGACGTCGTCGACCAGCGCCCGCTCGCCGTGCGCGAGCCAGTCGCGATCGGGCAGCGTGTCGTCGTCGGTGAAGGCGATGATCGGCGCGCGCGCGGCGCGCCAGCCGGCGTTGCGTGCCGCGGCCGGGCCGCGGCCGCGCGGTGGTCGCAGGTAGCGGATCGTGTGCGCCGGATGAGCGCGCGCCACGGCGTCGACCGCAGCCTCGGTGTCGGCGCTGCGGCCGTCGTCGACGACCACGACCTCGAACGCCGCCGGATCGAAGCGCTGGGCCACGATCGCCTGGAGGCAACGGGCGATGAGGACGGGCCGGCGGCAGGTCGGAATCACGATCGAGAGGCGCGGCCAGCCGCCGGGGCAAGCCGCGCCGGGCGAAGCGCGCAGCGGCTGCGTCGGGCTCGCATCGGTGTCGCTCAGCACCGAGCTCATCGCGTCTTCTCCACGATGAAGCTGCCGATCGCGAGGGCGTCGAGCGGGGTGCTGAAGAACGCCTCGACCGCGGCCCGGGGCGTGCCGACGATCGGCTCGCCGCGGACGTTGAACGAGGTGTTGACGAGCACCGGCACGCCGGTCCTCTTCCCGAACGCGCGCAGCAGGGCGTGAAAGCGCGGATTCGTCGCGGCGTCGACGGTCTGCACGCGAGCGCTGCGGTCGGTGTGGCACGCCGAAGGAATCCGCGCCGCCTGCTCGGCCGCGACGTCGTAGACGAACAGCATGAAGGGCGAGCTGCCGCCGTTGGCGTCGGCCGGTGCGAACCACGCCGCCATGTCCTCCTGCGCGACTGCCGGCGCGACCGGGCGGAAGTCCTCGCGATCCTTGAGCTCGTTGAGGCGCACCTGCATCGCCGGGTCGATCGGCGAGGCGAGGATCGAGCGCGCGCCGAGCGCGCGCGGACCGAATTCCATGCGGCCCTGGAACCAGCCGACGATGCGGTCGGCGGCGAGCAGCGCGGCGACCGCGTCGACGAGCTCGGCGTCGTCGGCGCAGCGCCGGTACGTCAGCTTGGCCCAGGCGAGCGTGCGCTCGATCGCGTCGTCGTCGAAGCCGGGGCCGAGGTAGGCGTGGGCCATCGTCCAGCGGCGCGGCGCGAGCGGCGTCGCCGCCGGCGACTGCGCCGGCGAGGGCGAAAGCGGCGGTGACCGCGCCGGCGCCGGCGAAGGCGAAGACGCAGACGCAGACGCAGACGCAGTCGCGGACGCAGACGCAGACGCGGACGCGGACGCAGGCAACGACACCGCGCGGCTGCGCGAGTCGACCCAGAGCGCGGCGCCGAGCGCAGTGCCGGCGTCGCCGGCGGCGGGCTGGACCCAGACGTCGTCGAACAGGCCGCTGTCGCGCAGGCGCGAGTTCATCACGCAGTTGAGGGCGACGCCGCCGGCCATCGCCAGGCGGCGCTCGCCGCTCGCCTCGCGCAGCCAGGCGGCGACGGCGAGGACGGTCTCCTCGAGCACGTCCTGCAGCGACGCCGCGAGGTCGAGATGGCGCTGCTCAAGCGGCGCGCCGCGCCGTCGCGGCGCGCCGAAGAGCGCTTCGCTGTCGAACCGATCGACGACGTACTGCCCGCCGGCGCCGACGTGGACGTGGTCGCGCAGCGCCGCCTTCAGCGTCGGCGTGCCGAGCGCGGCGAGCGCCATCACCTTGTACTCGTCGCTCGAGTGCAGGAAGCCGAGGTGCGAGGTGATCTTTTCGTAGAGCAGGCCGAGCGAGCTCGGCATCTCGACGCCGCCGAGGCTGCGGTAGACGAGCGTGCCGTCGCGCGACGCGCAGACGCCATAGCTCGTCGTCGCGCGCTCGCCGCGGCCGTCGATCGTCATCACTGCGCAGGCGTCGAACGGCGCGGCGAGGAAGGCGCTCGCCTGGTGCGCGAGGTGGTGGCCGACGAAGTGCCAGCGATAGGGCGGCCGGCGCACGTCGATGCCCGCGAATCGTGCCGCGAGGTGATGCGGCGCGCCGTCGACCAGCTGCTCGGGCGCGTTGCGCAGGTAGGCGAGGAAGAGCGGGTCCCACGGGCTCTGCGACGACGTCGCGGCCGAGGGCAGCGAGCGCGACGGCCGGATCGGCAGCGCGATCGATGTCGCGCCATCGCCGTCGGCGTCACCGGCGCCGCCATCGAGCGCGTCGGGATCGAAGCTGTAGGCGACGTGGTCGATTCCGGCGAGCGTCACGCCGGCTGCGCCGAGGCAGTAGTCGATCGCGTTGAAGGGCAGCTCCCAGGCCGTGAACGGCACCGGCCGCTTGCCGTGCTTGATGCGCGTGAAGCGCTCTTCCTCGGCCGCGGCGACGACCTCGCCGTCGACGACGAGCGCCGCTGCCGAATCGTGGAACGCGGCGTTGATGCCGAGGGTGATCATCGTGGCAGCTCGGCAAGCGCGGTGCCGCGGGCGAGCGCCGGCGGCGCCGCGCCGAGCAGCTCGATCGCCGCGGCGGCGACGGTCTCCGGCTCGACCCGGCGCAGGCAATCGTGGTGGCCCTCGGGGCAGCGGCTCTTCAGGCAGTTGCGACACGGCACCGGATGGTTGAGCACCCGCGCCGGCACGAGCCACGGCGTGTGCTGCGGATTGGTGAGCGCATAGAGATCGACGACCGGTGTGCCGAGGGCGGCGGCGAGATGCGCCGGGCCGCTGTTGTTGGCGACGAGGACGGCGGCGCCCTCGATCAGCGCCGCGAGCTCGCCGAGGTCGAGCTGGCCGGCGAGCGAGATCGCGGGACAGCGCATGGCGGCGCGCAGCTCGTCGATCAGCGGCCTGTCCTCGAGCGCGCCGCTCAGGACGACGGCAGCACCGGTCGCGCGCTCGATCCGGTCGGCGGCGGCGCCGAAGCCGGACGCCGGGTAGCGCCGCGACTCCGCGCTCGCGCCGGGATGGACGACGACGTAAGGCCGGCGCGCATCGACGCCGGCGCGCGCCAGGCGCGACGCGACGCCGCTGCGCGCCGCCGCCGGCACGGCGAAGCGCAGGCGCCGGTCGGCCGCGGCGAAGCCGACGCTGGCGACGAGCGCGAGCTGGCGCTCGACCTCGTGACGCATGCCGTCGGCGACGACGTCGCGCTCGCTCACCCAGTCGCTGAGGAGGCCGTACGGATTCTCGCGACAGTGCGCGAGCCGCAAGGCGATGCCGGCGAGGCGGCAGACGAGCGCTGCCGGCAGCGCGCTCTGGGTGCACGTCGTCAGCACGACGGCAGCGTCGAAGCGCGCCGCGGCGAGGCGGGCGACGAGGTCGCACTCGGCGGCGCCGAGCGGCGCGCCGGCGTCGCCGCCATCGCCCTTGACCCATGGCGCGGCGAAGACGATGGCCTCGTCGATGTCGTCGAGGAACGGCACCGCCGCGGCGCCCGACGAAGACGCGAGCAGGGTCAGCCGTGCGTCGCCCGGCAGGCCGGCGCGCAGCGCGGCGATCGCCGGCGTCGCCATCAGCACGTCGCCGAGGTTGTCGAGTCGAACGACGAGGACGTTGCGGGCGTGATGCCAGGCGTCGCGACGCGCCGCGGCGGTGTCGGCGTCGAGCGTGGCGGCGCTCACGGCATCGCCTCGCGCGCCTGGCGAGCGAGGATGAATTCGGCCGCCTCGGCGAGATCGGCGCAGCGGCCGTCGGGCGTGCGGATCGGCGAGAGCCTCCACTCGGTCTCGTTGCCGACGTCGAGCAGCACCGACCGGCAGCCGGCGCGATGACCGGCCTCGACGTCGTCGAGGATGTCGCCGACGAGCCAGCATCGGCCGAGGTCGAGCCCGTGCGATCGCGCCGCCTGGCGCAGCAGGCCGGGCGCCGGCTTCCTGCACAGGCAGCGCAGCCGACCGTCGGCGCCGGGCGCGTGCGGGCAGCAATAGATCGCGGCGATCTCGACGCCGCCTTCGTCGCGTGCGCGCTGGCGCAGCGCGCGCTCGAGGGCGGCGAACTCGCGCCGCGTGAAGCGGCCGCTCGCCAGGCCCGGCTGATTGGTGACGACGATGATCGCGAAGCCGGCGTCGGCGAGGACGCGCAGGCCGGCGAGCGCCGAGGGCGTGAAGCGCAGCCGCCCCGGGTCGACGTTGTAGGGCACGTCGACGACGAGCGTGCCGTCCTTGTCGACGAACACGGCGCGGCGCGCCGGGCTCGCCGCGGCGAGCTCCGGCTCGCGCTGCAGCGATGCGACCTCGTTCACGGCATCACGCAGCGCGCCTCGCTCGTGCGCTGCCGCGCGCGCCGAGGTCGCGGTACGACGAATGCCGCGACGCCGCCGCGCCGCTCTCGGCGAGCACGCACTCGTAGACCGCCTCGAGCTCCTCGGCGACTCGGCTCCAGGTGAAGTTCGCGCGCACGCGCCGTGCGCCGGCCCGGCCCATCGCCCGCGCCAGCGCCGGATCGCTCTGCAGGTGGTCGAGGCGATCGGCGAGCGCCGCCGGATCGCGCGGCGCGACGAGAAAGCCGGTGACGCCGTCGACGACGGAATGCTGGATGCCGCCGACGGCGCTGCCGACGACCGGCCGCGCCGACGCCATCGCCTCGAGCGGCGTGATGCCGAACGGCTCGTACCACGGCGTGGTGACGAAGACGTCGCAGGCCGCGTAGTACGCGGCGAGCTCGTCGCGCTGGCGGTGGCCGGCGAACGTCACCCGGTCGGCGATGCCGCACTTGTCGGCAAGATCGACAAGGCGGCGCATTTCGGCGCAGGTTCCGCGACCCGTCGGCGCGGCTTCGCCGCCGACGACGACCAGCCGCGCGGCGCTTCGGCGGGCCAGCCGCGCGACCGCCTCGATGACGTTGTCGACGCCTTTGCGCGGGACCATTCGACCGAGTTGAAGCACGATGAACTCGCGCTCGTCGAGGCCGAGGGCGCGCCGCGCCGCGCCCTGGTCGGCGGGCGCGAATTCGTCGAGGTCGACGCCGCACGGCACCGTCGCGATCCGCTCGGGGTCGGCGCCGTAGAGGCCGACGAGATCGGCTTCGTCCTGCGGGCACTCGGCGATGACGCGGTCGGCGATCGCGACGATGCGGCGCTCGATCGCGGCGCGCTCGGCCGGGAAGCCGTCGGCCGCGCCCTGATGGCGGCGCCGTACTTCGCCGAGGGCATGGAAGGTCATCACCATCGGGATGCCGAAGCGACGCTTCAGTGCGAGCGCGACGAGGCCGGACATGAAAAAGTTTGCATGGACGACGTCGTAGCCGCGCCGGCCGCGCATCCCGCGCATCAGCTCGGCGCCGAACTCCGGCATGTGCTCGAGCATCGCTTCCTTGGCGACGAAGCGTGCCGGCCCGGCATCGACGTGGATCACGCGCACGCCGGCGTCGAGCTCGACGATCGGCGGCAAGGCCGGGTCGTCGCGGCGCGTCGCGACGTCGACGCGATGGCCGCGTCGCGCCATCATGCGCGCGACCTTGTCGACGTAGACGTTCTGGCCGCCGGCGTCGACGCCGCCGAGGCGGGCGAGCGGCGAGGCGTGCTCGCTGATCAGCGCGATTCGCATGGCGAGCGACGCGACGGCGCGTCCTGGAGAGTCGTTTTCATTCCTGTCTTTCGAAGGACGAGAGCAGCGCTTCGGCATGTCCCATGCCCAAGCGCTTCGGCGACGCGGCAACGCGCGCGCGCCGGCACGAACGGCACGCGATGTGCCAACTTCGACGTGCCACTCGAGAGGACGCAGCGAGCGTCGTCGCCTATCGAGAGATGCAGGTTCGTCCCGTCGCTTCGATCTCCGCCCGCGAGCTCGCCGAGGCCGAGCGCGCGCTCGTCGCCGACGCGGCCTGGGCGAGCCTCGCCGGTGCCTGGTCCGGCGGCGTCGTGCTCGCGGCTTTCGCGATCGCGCTCGGCGCCGGGCCGCTGCTGATCGGCCTCTTCGCCGCGATTCCGATCGTCGCCCAGGTCGCGCAGCTGCCGGCGATCGCCGTCATCGAGCGCATGCGCGAGAGAAAGCGCCTCGGCCTTCTCGTGATCGTCGTTTCCCGAATCGTGCTGCTGGCGATGGTGGTCGTGCCCTTCGTCACCGATCGGCATCGCGCCCTCGCCCTGCTCGTCGCCGCGCAGGTCGTGATTGCCGTCCTCGGCTCGGTCGGCGCGTGCGCCATCAATTCATGGCTCCATCAGCTGATCCCGCCGGAGCGGCTCGGTCCGTTCTTCGCGCGCCGTCTGCTGTGGGGGACGCTCCTCGGCGGCGCCGGCGCCTTGATCGCCGGCGAGTGGATCGATCACGCGCCGGATCATGTCCATGCGTTCGCCTGGGTGTTCGGCGGCGCTGCGCTCGCGAGCTTCGTCAGCTCGTACTACCTGGCGCGTGCGCCCGAGCCGAAGATGGTGTCGGCGGGGCCGCCGGTCTCGCTCCTCGACGCGCTGCGCCGGCCGCTGCGCGACCCCAACTTCTGCCACCTGCTCAAGTTCCTCGCTTCCTGGGCGGTGGTCTCGAACATCGCGGCGCCGTTCCTCACGGTCTACCTGATCCGCCAGCTCGGCTACAGCCTGGCGACGGTGACCGCGCTCGGCGTCGCCAGCCAGCTCGCCAACGCGTCGGCGCTCTACCTCTGGGGCCGGGTCTCGGGACGCGTCTCGAACAAAGGCGTGCTGGCGACCGCGCTGCCGACCTATTTCGTGTGCACCGGGGCCCTGATCCTGGTCAACCAGCCCGAGCACCCCTGGCTCGGGCTGACGCTGCTCTACATGCTCCACATCTTCATGGGCGCGGCGACCGGGGGCATCGCGCTCGCGACCGGCAACCTGAGCCTGAAGCTCGCGCCGCAGGGCGAGGGCACGTCGTACCTGGCCGTCGTCGGCGTCGTCTCGGCGGTGGCCGGCGGCACCGCGCCGCTGCTCGCCGGCGCGATCGCCGAGCAGCTCGCCGACCGCGAGCTCGAGATGGTGCTGCGCTGGCTCGCGCCGGGGCGCGCCAACGAGGTCGTCGTCCTCTCGCTCGAGCACTGGCAGTTCCTGTTCGTCCTCTCGGCACTGGCCGGCCTCTATGTCCTGCATGCGCTGTCGCGGGTTCGCGAAGACGGCCATGTCAGCGAGCAGCCGGTCGTCCAGCAGTTCGCGATCGAGGCGGCGCGCGTCGTGAGCAACCTGTCGTCGATCGGCGGGGCGATCGGCGGCCTGTTCCCGTTCGATCGCCTGAGCGAGCGGCGTCGCGCTCGCCGCGCGCACCGGCAGCGGCGCTCGCGCGCCGGCGGGCGCGAGCACGACGACGGAAGCGGGCCGAAGGGCGAGCCGGGCTGAGCGCGACCGCCGGCCGCGGCGCGCGAACCGGACATCGTCCAGGCGATGCAGACGCGTGCGAGCGACGCGCACAATCGCCGACGATGGGGCAAGGCACTTGAACCTCGGGCGACGCCAGACCTTGGCGGCCCTGACGGCGCTGCTCGCCGGCGGGCCGCAGTCGTCGCCGGCGCAGGGCAGCGGCGCGCCGCGCCGCGTCGGCTGGCTCTCCTATCTCGGCCTGCCGGACGTCGCGCTCGAGCTCTTGCGCGAGGGCATGCGCGACCTCGGCCAGGTCGAGGGCAAGTCCTACGTCATCGTGCCCCGCTACGCCGACAACGACTTCTCGCGCCTGCCGAGGCTCGTCGAAGAGCTCCTCGCCGAGCGGCTCGATCTGCTGGTCGCGCGCGGTCCGTCGGTCGACCACGCCAAGGCGGCGCGCACGCGCCTGCCGGTGGTGTTCGCCTACAGCGGCGACCCGGTCGATGCCGGCTTCGCCGACAGCCTGCCTCGTCCCGGCCGCAACATGACCGGCATCACCTTCATGGCGATGGAGCTCTCGGCCAAGCGGGTCGAGGTCCTGAAGGAGCTCGTGCCGAAGGCCGCGAGCATCGCCCTGCTCTCGAATCCCGAGCATGCCGGCGAGCTGCGCGAGTACCGCGTCACCGAGGACACCGCGACGCGGCTCGGCGCGTCGACGTCGCGCTTCCTGGTTCGTTCGGCGAGCGAGCTGACCAGCGCGTTCGGCGCGATTCGCGCCAGCCGTCCCGACGCGATGATCGTCTTCCCGGACGCCTTCACCTACGCGCGCCGGCGCGACATCGCCGAGTTCGCGGCAGCGGCGCGCATCCCGAGCATGTACGGCTGGACCGAGTTCGCCGAAGCCGGCGGCCTGGCGAGCTACGGTCCGGGATTGAACGAGAATTTCAGGACGCTGGCCGTGTTCGTCGACAAGATCCTGAAAGGGTCCGACGCCGGCAAGCTGCCGATCGAGCAGCCCCGCAAGATCGGCCTCGCCTTCAACCCGGCAGCCGCGCAGGCGCTCGGCCTGGCGGTGCCGCCGGCGATCCTGCTGCGCGCCGACCGGATCGTTCGCTGACGCGAGGCGCCGACTCCACCGCTTCCTCGTCGATGCATCGATACCGAATCGTTTTCTCGCTCGCACTCGCCGTCCTGCTCGCCGCGCCGCACGCCGCGTCCGCCGCGGCGCTCGCCACCACCCAGCTGCCGCGCGGCATCCGGCCGCTGCACTACGACGTCGCCCTCGTTCCCGACGCCGCGGCGATGCGCTTCGCCGGCCGCGTCGCGGTGACGATCGAGGTCGAGCGGCCGACCCGGAGCATCGTGCTCAACGCCTCCGGCCTCGCCTTCTCGACGGCACGCCTCGCCCCGGCCGCGGTGCCGCAGAACGAGATCGCACCGGCGCGAATCGACGTCGACGCCGCCGCGCAGACCGCGACCTTCGTCTTCACCCGGCCGATCCGCGCCGGCCGCTATGCGCTCCGTCTCAGCTACAGCGGCGCGATCGGCAGCCAGCCCAACGGCCTGTTCGCGATCGACTACGACAGCGCCGCCGGCGCGCGGCGCGCGCTCTTCACCCAGTTCGAGCACTCGCACGCGCGCAGCGTCGTGCCGTCGTGGGACGAGCCGGCCTACAAGGCGACCTTCACGCTCGAGGCCACCGTGCCGGCGGCGCAGATGGCGGTGAGCAACATGCCGGCCGCCGCGACGACCGATCTCGACGGCGGCCTGCGCAGGATCCGCTTCGCGACGTCGCCGAAGATGTCGACCTACCTGCTCTTCTTCGCCCTCGGCGACTTCGAGCGCGTCACGACGCGCGAGGGCGCGACCGAGGTCGGCATCGTCAGCCGCGCCGGCACCGCCGCGCAGGCCGCCTTCGCGCTCGCCGCCTCGAAGGACATCCTGCGCGATTACAACGACTACTTCGCCGTGCCCTATCCGCTGCCCAAGCTCGACAACGTCGCCTCGCCGGGCGGCAGCCAGTTCTTCGCGGCGATGGAGAACTGGGGCGCGATCTACAGCTTCGAGCGCATCCTCCTCGTCGACCCGTCGATCTCGTCCGAGTCCGACCGGCAGCGCGTGTTCGGCATCGCCGCGCACGAGATCGCGCACCAGTGGTTCGGCAACCTCGTCACCATGCGCTGGTGGGACGACATCTGGCTCAACGAGGGCTTCGCGTCGTGGATGAGCACGCGAGCGACGCAGAAGCTGCACCCCGAATGGAACACTGCGCTCGGCGCGCTGCGCCGGCGCGACGAGGCGATGGACCTCGACGCCTTCCACACCGCGCACGCGGTCGTCCAGCGCGTCGACACCGTCGATCAGGTGAGCCAGACGTTCGACTCGATCACCTACTCCAAGGGCGAGGCGGTGATCGGCATGATCGAGGCCTACGTCGGCGCCGACGCCTGGCGCGACGGCGTGCGCCGCTACATGAAGGCGAACGCCTACGGCAACACCGTCACCGACGATCTCTGGCGCCCGATCGAGCTCGCCGCGGCCAAGCCGGTCGGCGCGATCGCCCACGACTTCACGCGCCAGCCCGGCGTGCCGCTCCTGCGCGTCGAGCGCAGCACGTGCGACGGCGCCAAGACGACGCTGGCGCTCGCGCAGGCCGAGTTCAGCGCCGACCGGCCCGACAAGGCGCCGCGTCGCTGGCGCCTGCCGGTGATCGCGCGCGTCGCCGGCAACGCGCCGGCGCGAACGCTCGTCGTCGACGGCAAGGCGAGCCTGGTCGTTCCGGGCTGCGGCGCGGTCGTCGTCAACGCCGGCCAGACCGGCTACTACCGGACCTGGTACGCGCCGGCGCAGCAGGCGGCGCTGCGCGACGGCTTCGTGGGCCTCGACGCGATCGACCAGCTCGGCCTCGTCGACGACATGTGGGCGCTCGGCCTCGCCGGCGTCGCGCCGATCGGCGACGCGCTCGAGCTGATCTCGCGCCTGCCGATCGACGCCGACGCCACCCTCTGGGCCGAGATCGCCAAGCGCCTGCAGGGCCTCGACCGGTTCTATCGCGGCGATGCGGCGCGCCAGGCGCACTGGCGCGCCTACGCGGTCGGCCGGCTTGCACCGGTGCTGGCGCGGATCGGCTGGCACGAGCGCGCCGGCGAGCCGGCGCCGGTGACGGTGCTGCGCACGACGCTGATCGAGACCCTCGGCGATCTCGGCGACGCGGCGACGGTCGCCGAGGCGCGCCGCCGCCATGCGGCGCGGGCGAGCGAGCCCGACGGCTACCCGCCGGGATTGCGCAAGTCGATCCTCGCCGTCGTCGCGCTCCACGCCGATGCGCCGACCTGGGAGGCGATGCGCGCCGCCGCGCGCGCCGAGGCGAGCCCGGTCGTCAAGGACCGGCTGTATCGCTATCTCGCGTCGGCGCGCGATCCGGCCCTCGCGCGGCGCGCCCTCGACCTCGCCCTGAGCGACGAGGCCGGCGCGACCAACGCCGCCAGCATGGTCGGCGAGGTCGCCGACGAGCACCCCGATCTCGCCTTCGATTTCGCGGTCGCCCATCGCGAGCGCATGGACGCCCTGCTCGACGACTCGGCGCGCAGCCGCTACTACCCGCGTCTGGCGGCGAAGTCGGCCGATCCGGCGATGGTCGGCAAGGTCAGGCGCTTCGCCGAGGCGAACGTGCCGGCGCCGTCGCGGCGCGCCGCCGAGACGGCGATGGCGCAGGTCGAGTTCCACGCCGCGGTGGCGAAGCACAGGCTCGCGCCTGTGGATGCCTGGCTCCAGTCGCGCGGGATGTGAAGCGAGGCCGGCGCGCTCAGCGCCCGCCCGCCGGCGCCGCGCGTCGCGGCAGCGGCCGCGCCAGCGTCGCCCTTGTGGCCAGGCGCTCCTCGATGCGCAGCGCCTCGTTCCACTTCGCCATCCGCTCGCCGCGCGCGAACGCGCCGACCTTGAGCTGGCCCGTGCCCCAGCCGACGGCGAGGTGGACGACCGTCGTGTCCTCGCTCTCGCCCGATCGCGCCGAGACGATGCCGGCATGGCCGGCCGCCTGCGCCGCGTCCCACGCCGCGCGCGTCTCGCTGAGCGTGCCGCGCTGGTTCGGCTTGAGGAGCACCGCGTTGCCGGCGCCGACGCGCGCGGCGGCAACGACGAGCGCGGCGTCGCTGACGAGGAAGTCGTCGCCGACGATCTGCAGCCGGTCGCCGGCGGCGCGCGTGAAGCGGACGAAGGCGTCGCCGTCGTCCTCGCCGAGCGGGTCCTCGATCGAGACGATCGGGTAGGTGTCGACCCAGCGCAGCAGCAGCTCGATCAGGCCGTCGCTGTCGAGCACCTTGCGGTCGAGGCCGAGGATGTAGCGGCCGGCGCGGCCGAGCTCGGAGGCGGCGACGTCGAGGGCGATCGCGACCTGCTCGCCCGGCACGTAGCCGGCGCGCTCGATCGCCTCGACGAGCGTCGCCAGCGCCTGCTCGTTGCTCGCGAAGTCGGGCCACCAGCCGCCTTCGTCGGCGACGCCGAGGTCGGCGCCGCGATCGCGCATCAGCAGGCCGGCGTGGCGGTAGACCTCGGCCGTCCACTCGAGCGCTTCGGCGAAGCTCGTCGCCGCCGGGCAGACGACCATGAAGTCCTGGATGTCGACGCGCCGGCCGGCGTGCGCGCCGCCGCCGAAGATCTGGATCTGCGGCAGCGGCAGCATCGTCGCACCGGCGCCGCCGAGGTACTCGTGCAGCGGCACGCGCCGCGCCGCGGCGGCAGCGTGCGCGGCGGCCATCGAGACGGCCAGCGTCGCGTTGGCGCCGAGGCGCGATTTCGTCGGCGTGCCGTCGAGCTCGACCAGGCGCGCGTCGAGCGCGGCCTGCTCGTCCGCCGCCATGCCCGTGACCGCGCGCGCGATCTCGCCATCGACGTTCGCGACCGCGCGCATCACGTCGAGGCCGCCGAACGCCGCGCCGCCGTCGCGCAGCTCGTGCGCCTCGCGCGATCCCTTCGAGGCGCCGGCCGGGACGATGGCGCGGCCGACGGCGCCGCCGGCGAGCCCGACCTCGGCCTCGACGGTCGGCCGGCCGCGGCTGTCCCAGACGCGGCGCGCGCGGACGCTGCGGATGCGGCAGTCGGCGTTGGCGTGGGTCTTTGCGTTCACGGCGCCTGCGCCGGCCCCGCGCTGCTCGTCGCTTGCGCTCATCGGCCGCCTCGTTGTGCCAACGTCTCGCGCCAGGCGTCGGCGACGTCGCGCAGGTGCGCCGCCGGCCGACGCAGCAACGCTCCGGCGACGCGCCGGACGCGCTCGCGATCGGCGTCGTCGTCGATGTACTCGACCGGCGACTTGCCGTCGACGCGCGCAAGCAGCAAGCCCGGCAGCAGCGCGGCGGCGCGTTGCTCGATCGCGGCGCGCGGCTCCCAGTCGACCGCGTCGAGATAGGCGCCTGCGAGCGAATCGAACGAGGCGAGGAAAGCCGTCGTCGCCGCCGGCGTCCACAGGCACTTCAGCAGCAGGTGGTTGAGGCAGAACGCGAGGTCGAACGCCGGATCGCCCCACCACGCGCACTCGGCGTCGAGCAGCACCGGCCCGTCGCGGCCGACGACGATGTTCTTCGGGCTGACGTCGC
>DASYKC010000123.1:0-17318 GCA_035995885.1 Caldimonas sp.
TCGCGCTTCCTGCTCTCGCCGATGCCCGGCCTGCTGGTCCACATCGCGGTCGCGGCCGGGCAGGCGGTGCGCGCCGGCGAGCGCCTCGCCGTGATCGAGGCGATGAAGATGGAGAACGTCGTCATCGCCGCCCAGGACGGCATCGTCGAGCGCATCGTCGCCAAGTCCGGCGACAGCGTCGCCGTCGACGAGGTGATCCTCGAGTTCGCGACGCCGGCGGTCGCGTCGTGAGGCGGAGGGCCGCTGCCGAGGCGAATGCCGAAGCACGCAGCGCGGGGGTTCGATGAGCACGACCGGCGAGCGCCCCTTCAGCGTCATCGGCGTGCAGCAGATCGCCCTCGGCTCGACCGACAAGGCCGAGCTGCGCGCGCTCTGGGTCGACCGGCTCGGCCTCGCCGTCGTCGGCTCGTTCCTGTCGGCACGCGAGAACGTCGACGAGGACATCTGCGCCGTCGGCATCGGGCTCGCCCGGGTCGAGGTCGACCTCATGACGCCGATCGACGTCGACGCCAAGCCGGCGGTGCACGTGCCGGCGCTGAACCACGTCGGCCTCTGGATCGACGACCTGCGCGCCGCCGTCGCCTGGCTCGAGGCGAACGGCGTTCGCATGGCGCCGGGCGGCATCCGCGTCGGCGCCGCCGGCCACGACATCTGCTTCATCCACCCGCGCCCGAACGACGCGTTCCCGATCGCCGGCGCCGGCGTCCTCATCGAGCTCGTCCAGGCGCCGGCGGAAATCATCGCGGCGTGGCAGGCTGCCCACGACACGCCATGACGATCCATTCGATCCTGAAGATGGGCGATCCGCGCCTGCTGCGCGTCGCGCCGCCGGTCGAGCGCTTCGCGACGCCCGAGCTGCACGCGCTCGTCGCCGACATGTTCGAGACGATGCGTTCGGTCAACGGCGCCGGCCTCGCCGCGCCGCAGATCGGCGTCGACCTGCAGCTCGTCATCTTCGGCTTCGACCGCGGCAACGAGCGCTATCCCGACGCGCCCGCGGTTCCCGAGACCGTGCTCCTCAACCCGAGCATCGAGCCGATCGGCGACGCGGTCGAGGAGGGCTGGGAAGGGTGCCTGTCGGTGCCGGGCCTCCGCGGCGTCGTGCCGCGCCATGCGCGCATCCGCTATCGCGGCTTCGACGTCGAGGGCCGGCCGATCGAGCGCGAAGCCGAGGGCTTCCACGCCCGCGTCGTCCAGCACGAGTGCGATCACCTCGTCGGCGTGCTCTACCCGATGCGGGTGCGCGACTTCAGCCGCTTCGGCTTCACGAGCGTCCTCTTTCCCGGGCTCGACGCCGCGGACGACGACTGAGGCCGACGACCGAAACCTCGGCAACACCGGGCGTGGCGGCGCGGCCGATCGCGGTCCGCGGCTTGTAAAGGAAAGTGTCGCGGGATGTGCCGGTCGGCCAGCGGCGCCGTCCGGACGTTGAAGAAGCGTCGCGCTGCGGGACCGGGCGCGCAGCGACAGCGAGGGAGACTCGAATGCAGCACTCATCGAACCGTGGTCGTGGGCTCCAGGCGCGGACCGTCCGCGCGTCGGGCCGTCTCTGGCTCATCGTCGTCACGGCGCTGCTGGCGCTCGGCGCGGCGATGTCGGCGCGGGCCCAGTCGGCCGGCGATCCGCCGGGCCGCGCGGCACGCCTCAGCGAAGTCGTCGGCCAGGTCTGGCTCTACGGCGCCGATTCCGACGAATGGGTCACGGTCGCGCGCAACCAGCCGCTGACGACCGGCGATCGCATCGCCACCGACAACGGCGCGCGCGCCGAGATCACGCTCGGCACGACGACGCTGCGCCTCGACGCCGGCACCGAGCTCGAGATCGCCCGCCTCGACGACAGCCGCTACAGCCTTCGCCTGCGCGGCGGCAGCGTCGCCGCACGCCTGCGGAATCCGCAGTCGCTCGGCGAGTTCGAGATGAACACCGACGAAGGGCGCTTCCGCGTCCAGACCGTCGGCCGCTATCGCTTCGATCGCTTCGAGCAGACCAGCGACGTCACCGTCTTCAACGGCCAGGCGATCTACGAAGCGCGCAACAGCGCGCTTCCCGTGACCACCGGCCAGCATGCGCAGTTCTGGATCGACTCCGCCGGCGTGCCGCAGTACGCGACCGTGCAGCCGCTGCGCGATGCCTTCGCGAGCTGGAACGACGATCGCGATCGCGCCGAGGATCGGCCGGCGACGACGGCGACGCGCTACGTCTCGCCCGAGATGACCGGCGCCGAAGACCTCGACCGCTACGGCCAGTGGCAGCAGACGCCCGAGTACGGCGCGCTCTGGGTGCCGAGCTCGGTGCCGGCCGAATGGGCGCCGTACACCACGGGCCACTGGGCCTGGGTCCGCCCGTGGGGATGGACCTGGGTCGACGACGCGGCCTGGGGCTTCGCGCCGTTCCACTATGGCCGCTGGGTCTATCACCGCAACGCCTGGTGCTGGGCGCCGGGCACTTATGTCGCCCGCCCGGTCTATGCGCCGGCGCTGGTGGCGTGGATCGGCGGTTCGCGCGCCAACGTCTCGATCACCCTCGGCGGCGGCGCGCCGGTCGGCTGGTTCCCGCTCGCGCCGCGCGAGGTCTACGTGCCGTCGTACCGCGCGAGCCCGCGCTACGTGCAGCAGGTCAACTACACGCACGTCACCAACGTCACCAACATCACGACGATCGTCAACAACCGCAACGGCGAGGCCGATCGTCGCGATTTCGCGAACCGCAAATTCGCGCATGCGGTCACCTTCGTTCCCGCCGAGGTGATGACGCGGCGCCAGCCGGTCGGCCCGGCGGCGGCGCGCTTCCGCAACGACCCGCAGGTGCGCGCCCTGGTCGCCGACACGCATCCGGCGCCGGTCCTGACCATGGCGCCCGTGACCGCACCGCCGGTCGCGCCGCGCCCGACGCAAGGCCGGCAACCGCCGCGGCCGCCGTTCGAAGGACGCCCGTCGGCTGGCTTCGCCGGTCGGCCCGACGGTGCGCGTCCCGATGCCGGGCGGCCCGATGCCGGCCGGCCCGATGGCGCGCGTCCCGACGCCGGTCGGCCTGACGCTGCGCGTCCCGACGCGGGTCGGCCGGATGCTGCGCGTCCCGGCGCCGTCGGTGCCGAGGTCGCCCGGCCGGGTGGCGTTCGACCCGAGGGCGGTCGTCCTGACGGCAGGCCCGACTTCGTTCGTCCCGGCGAGCGGCCGGCGACCTTGCCGGCGGTCGGTGCACCGCGGGTCGGCGCCCCGCCGACGGTGACGCAGGCGGCGCCGCAAGGCCCGACGCAGGCGTTGCCGCAAGCTGTCGCGCCGCCGCTGGCCGGCGCTGCCCCTGCCACCGGGGGCGCGCCGAATGCCGGCCCGCCGGTCGGCGGACGCGGCGGCCTCGTCGACCCCTCGACCAATCGGCCGGGCCGCGTCGCGCCGCGCCAGGAACGCGATTCCGCCGACGGCAGCGCGATGCAGCGCGTCGCGCCGCCGGCGCCGATCCAGCGCAGCATCCAGCCCGCCGAAGGCGTCGCTCGTCCGGGCGTTCCGGGCCGCGACATGCGGGCGCCGGCCGACGGCGCCGGCGAGGTTCGGGGCGAATACGGCCGGCAGCGCGGGGCGAGCCCGGCGCCGAACGCGGCGGTGCGCGAGGCCGCGCCGGGCCAGATCCCGCAAGGGACGATTCCACAAGGGGTCATCCCGCCGCGGAGCTTCCCGCCGCGCGGCGTCGACGCGCCGCGCGGCAGCGAAGGGGCGCGACCGCCGCCGATCGGTCGCGCGCCCGAAGCCGCGGTCGTCGTGCCGCGTCCGGCTGCGGTCGCGCCGCCGGCGGCGGTGGCGCCGCCTGTCGTGCAGCGGCCGGCCGAAGCGCGTCCTGTCGAAGTGCGTCCTGCCGAAGCGCAGCGTGCGCCGAACGAGGGCCGGATGAATCGTCCGGAAGCGCCGCGCGGCCGCGGCGACGAGCGTCGCGACGACAAGGCCGAGAAGCAGAAGTGACGCCGGGCGGGCGGCGCCGCCGGCTCGCTACTTGAGCAGCGGCGCCAGCACCGGCCAGACGTTGGCGAGGATCGTCGGGTGCGCGCTCGCCAGCGGGTGGATGCGATCGGCCTGGAACATCGATTCGGCCTGCGGGACGTCGGCGACGCCCTTGAGCATGAACGGCACCAGCGCCGCGCCTTCGTTGCGGGCGACGTCGGCGAACATCGACGCGAAGCGATCGCCGTAGGCGCGGCCGTAGTTCGGCGGCAGCTGCATGCCGACGATCAGAACCTTCGCGCCGGCGGCCGTGGCCAGGCGCGCCATCTCCTGCAGGTTGGCGCGCGTCGTCTCGAGCGGCAGGCCGCGCAACGCGTCGTTGGCGCCGAGCTCGATGACGACGAGGCCGGGCTTGCGATCGCGCAGCAGCGCCGGCAGGCGCGCCAGGCCGCCGGCGGTCGTGTCGCCGCTGATGCTGGCGTTGACGACGGTCGCGTCGATGTGCTCGCGCGCGAGTCGCTGCTCGAGCAAGGCGACCCAGCCGCTGCCGCGCGTCAGGCCGTACTCGGCCGACAGGCTGTCGCCGACGACGAGGAGCGGCCGGTGGCCGAGAGCGGCCCATGAGGGCATCGCCGCGAGCACGGCAGCGCCGGCGAGCGCCACGCTACAGTGCGCGACCCAGCGGCGGCGCGTCGACGCCGCCCCGGAAAACACGCTGCCCTTCATGTCCGAACCCATCATTGCCGTCGAGCATCTCACCAAGCGCGTGCAGGACTCCACCGGCACGCTGACGATTCTCCACGAGATCGATTTCACCCTGCCGCGACAGCGCTCGGTCGCCATCGTCGGCGCGTCGGGGTCGGGCAAGAGCACGCTGCTGTCGATCATCGCCGGCCTCGACACGCCGACGACGGGGACAGTCCGGCTCGACGGCATCGACCTGTTCGCGATCGACGAGGACGAGCGCGCCGCGGTTCGCGCCGCCAAGGTCGGCTTCGTCTTCCAGAGCTTCCAACTGCTCGCCAACCTGAACGCGCTCGAGAACGTGATGCTGCCGCTCGAGCTCCAGGGCCGCGCCGACGCGCGCCCGCTGGCGACCGAGATGCTGCGCCGGGTCGGCCTGAGCGAGCGGCTGCGCCACTATCCGCGCGTTCTCTCCGGTGGCGAGCAGCAGCGCGTCGCGCTGGCGCGCGCCTTCGTCGTCCGGCCGATGCTGCTGCTCGCCGACGAGCCGACCGGCAGCCTCGATTTCGCCACCGGCGAAACCGTGATGGCGCTGATGCTCGAGCTCAACCGCGAGTCGGGGACGACGCTCGTCCTCGTCACCCACGATCCGGCGCTCGCGGCGCGCTGCGATCAGCAGCTGCGCATCGAGGCCGGGCGGGTCAGCGTCGCCGAGCCGGCGGCGCTCGAGTAAAGCCCGGCCGGGCGCCGGGCCGCCCCAGCCCGGCCGCGCCCCCTCGGGGGCAGCGACCGCAGGGAGCGGGGCTCTAGTTGGTGAACTTGTAGTCGGTCTTCGCCTTGGCGCGCAGCTCGTCGCGGAACGCGGCGGCCTTCTGCTGGGCGAGGCGTTGCTGGATCTGCGGCTTGACGTCGGCCAGCGGCGGGAACTGCGCGGCGCGCGTGTCCTCGAGCTTGATGATGTGATAGCCGAATTGCGTCTTCACCGGCGTCTCGGTGTACTCGCCCTTCTTCAGCGCGGTCATCGCCTGCGAGAACTCGGGAACGTACGACGACGGGCTGGCGAAATCGAGATCGCCGCCGTTCGGCGCCGAGCCCGGGTCCTTCGAGCTCTTCTTGGCGAGGTCCTCGAACTTGGCGCCGGCCTTGAGCTGGGCGACGATCGCCTTCGCCTCGTCTTCCTTCTCGACCAGGATGTGGCGCGCCTTGTACTCGGTGCCGCTCGACTGCGCCTTGAACTTGTCGTATTCCTTCTGCACGTCGGCGTCGCTGACCGTCGCCTTCTTGTCGAGGTCTTGCGAGAGCAGGCCGATCAGGATGCTCTGGCGCGCGAGCTCCATCTGCGCCTTGAACTCGGGCGACGCGCCGAGGCCGCGCCGCTCCGCTTCCTGGCTCAGGATCTCGTCGGTGACGACCTTGTCGCGGACCAGCTTCTCGAGGTCGGGCGGAACCTGCTGGTTGCGCGCCGCGGCCTGCTTCTGGACCTGGCTGACGATCGTGTCGACGCGCACCTTGGGGACCGGCTTGCCGTTGACGACGGCGATGTTCTGCGCGACGGCGACGAGCGGCGCGAGCGCTGCGGCGGTGAGGACGAGGCTCGCGGCAATGAAAGTTTTCTTCATGGTGGAACGTGCCTTTCCGGCGGGACGATGTTGAGGAACGAAAAGGGGTGAAAGCCCGGGGATGCTCGGCGGCCCGTGCGCGCTCAGCGCGATTGCGGAGCGCGGGCGTCGATCGCCAGGGCGTGGATGCCGCGCGGCATCAGGGTGAGCAGGGCATCATATACGAGGCGATGCCGGTCGACCCGGCCCAGCCCTTCGAAGCGCGGGCTGGTGATCGAGACGCTGAAATGACGCCCCTCTTTGGCGCCGGCATGGCCGGCGTGCAGATGGCTGTCGTCGACGACGGCGAGCGCCTCCGGCGCGAGCGCGGCGCGCAGGGTCGCCTCGATCTCGGCGGCCGAGACGCTCATCGCGAATCCGGCCCGAGGCCGGCGGCGGGCAGGGTGCGCGGCGGCTCGACCGGACCGTCGTCCTCCTTCAGGTGGCGCGAGATGTAGAAGCCCTGCGCGAGCATGAAGAGCAGCATCAGGCCGGTCAGGCCGAAGACCTTGAAGGTCGCCCAGACCGAGGTCGAGAAGTTGTAGGCGACGTAGAGGTTGGCGACGCCCATCACGATGAAGAAGGCGATCCAGGCGAGGTTGAGCCGCTGCCACACGGCCTTCGGCAGGACGAGCTGTTCGCCGACCAGCGCCTGCAGCAGGTTCTTGCCGAACACCGCCTGGCTGAGCCAGAGCGCGAGCGCCATCGCCCAGTCGAGCGCGCTCGGCTTCCACTTGATGAAGGTCGGGTTGTGGAACCAGATCGTCGCGCCGCCGAGGACCGCGATCAGGCCGAAGGTCACCCACAGCATCGTGTCGACCTTGCGGCGCATGACGAGCAGGATGCCGATCTGCACCATCGTCGCGACGATGACGACCACGGTGGCGAGCAGCACCGGCGCCTCGTCGACGCCGACGACGCCGCCGGAGACGGCGAAGCCGAGGTGCTCGGTCGCGAAGCGGGCTGCCGCCTCGGCGTTCACATCGGCGAACTTGAAGACGCCGAAGAACAGGATGATCGGGAGGAAGTCGAGGAACAGCTTCATTGAGGCCCTGGGTCGCGTCGGCGCGGTCGGCGCTGGCGCCGGGCGGTGCGGAGTCTATCGTCCGCGGGCAGGGTGCGGCGCGGCGTCGGGCGACAGTGTAGTGAGGCGGCGGCGCCGATCGGCGCCGAGGGATATCGGCCGTCGCGGGTCGGCGCTCGCGTCGCCGCGCGGCTTTCGGGGAAGTCCCTGTAACCCTCTGGCGGCCACATCCGTTACCTTCCGCACGGATTACTTTTGTCGGCCAGGAGAACCCATGAACACCCCCACCCCCTCGCTCGCCAGGAGCGCGCTCGCGGCCTGCATCGGCGTCGCGCTCGCCGCGTCGGCCGGCTCCGTCGCGGCGCAGGCCAAGGCCGGCGCCAAGCCGCTGCAAGGGCAGGTCGTCAAGATGGCGTGGATCGATCCGCTGTCGGGGCTGATGGCGCCGGTCGGCAACAACCAGCTGAAGAGCTGGCAGTTCCTGATCGACAAGTTCAACGCCAACAACCCCGCGGGCGTGAAGTTCGAAGTGGTCGGCATCGACAACAAGCTGTCGCCGACGGAAAGCCTCAACGCCCTCAAGTCGGCGACCGACCAGGGCATCCGCTACATCATCCAGGGCAATGGCTCGTCGGTCGCGCTCGCCCTCGTCGACGCCATCAACAAGTACAACGAGCGCAACCCCGGCAAGGAAGTGATCTTCCTGAACGAGGCCGCGGTCGACCCCGACCTCACCAACAGCAAGTGCAGCTTCTGGCACTTCCGCTTCGACGCCGACACGACGATGAAGATGGAGGCGATGACGACCTTCATGAAGGACCAGAAGGACATCAAGAAGGTCTACCTGCTGAACCAGAACTACTCGCACGGTCAGCAGGTCGCGAAGTTCGGCAAGGAATACCTGAAGAGGAAGCGCCCCGACATCGAGATCGTCGGCGAGGACCTGCATCCGCTCGCCCAGGTGCGCGACTTCGCGCCCTACATCGCCAAGATCAAGGCCTCGGGCGCCGACACGGTCATCACCGGCAACTGGGGCTCGGACCTGACGCTGCTCGTCAAGGCCGCCAACGAGGCGGGCTACAACGGCAAGTTCTATACCTACTACACGCAGGTGACCGGCACGCCGACCGCGCTCGGCACCACCGGCGCCGGCAACGTCTTCCAGATCGGCATCGGCCATCCCAACCTGCCCGGGCAGGTCGACACCTGGGGCAACGAGTTCAAGCAGAAGTTCAACGACGACTTCTACACGGTGCAGATCGTTCGCATGCTCGAGGCGCTGTCGATCGCGATGGCGCAGTCGAAGTCCACGGATCCGGTCAAGGTCGCGACGGCGATGGAGGGGCTGAAGTGGAAGAGCATGTACGGCGGCGACGTCGAGATGCGAAAGAGCGACCACCAGCTGCAGCAGCCGCTTTGGATGGCGGTCTGGCAGAAGACCGACGCGAAGAACAAGTACAGCATCGAGAACACCGGCATGACGATGGCACCGGTCGCCGAGTACGCGAACTACATCTCGAGCACGCCGACGAGCTGCCAGATGAAGCGGCCCGGCCCCTGAGCTCGCGCACCTGACCGCTCAAAGGCCCGGCGCGCGCGTCGGGCCTTTTCGGTTTCTAGCCCCGGATAATCGCGCATGGAGTTCTTCACCATCTCGATGCTGAACGGCCTGAGCTACGGGCTCTTGCTGTTCATGCTGAGCTCGGGGCTCACGCTCATCTTCAGCATGATGGGCGTGCTCAACTTCGCGCACGCGAGCTTCTACATGATCGGCGCGTACATCGCGTACTCGATCTCGAAGGTCACCGGCTTCTGGCCGGCGCTGGTGATCGCGCCGATCGTCGTCGGCGCGATCGGCGCGCTGTTCGAGCGGCTCTGCCTGCGCCGCGTCCACAAGTTCGGCCACGTTCCCGAGCTGCTGATCACGTTCGGCCTGTCGTTCGTGATCATCGAGCTCGTGCTCCTGATCTGGGGCCGGACGGCGGTCGAGTTCCCGCCGCCGGAGGTGCTGCGCGGGCCGGCGTTCACGCTGATCAACTCGTCGGTCACCGGCCTGCACCTGGTCGCCGGCGCCGCGCCGGCGGCGATGTGCACGAGCGCCGACGCCGCCGTCCGCATCGTCTGCTCGCCGTTCCCTGCCACGCGCGGCTTCATGATGCTGGTCGCGCTGGCGATGCTCGTCGCCCTCTGGCTGCTGCTGACCCGGACGCGCATCGGCCTCGTCATCCAGAGCGCGCTGACGCACCCGGAGATGGTCGAGTCGCTCGGCCACAACGTGCCGCGCGTCTTCATGCTCGTCTTCGGCGCCGGCGCCGCGCTCGCCGGGTTGGCCGGCGTGATTGGCGGAACGACCTTCGTCACCGAGCCGGCGATGGCGGCGACGGTGGGGTCGGTCATCTTCGTCGTCGTCGTCGTCGGCGGCATGGGATCGCTCGCCGGCGCCTTCGTCGCGTCGCTCCTGATCGGCATCCTGCAGACCTTCGCGGTCGCGCTCGACTACTCGGTGCTCAGCCTCGTCAAGGGCCTCGGCATCGGCGTCGGACCGGGCGCGGCCGACCACTCGCTGCTCAAGCTGACGATCTCGCAGGTCGCGCCGATCCTGCCGTACCTGCTGCTGGTGCTGATCCTGATCTTCCGGCCGAAGGGCCTGCTCGGCACGCGCGAGGGCTGACAGTGGACGCGACCCTCGCTCCCGTCGCCGCCGCGCCGCGCCTGCGCCGCCTGCCGACCGGCCGCCTCGTCGTCTGGGGCGGCTTCGCGCTCGCCCTGGCGATCGCGCCGCTGATCTTCCCGAGCGGCCTCGGCATCTCGATGCTGTCGCAGGTCGGCATCGCGATCGTCGCCTGCCTCTCGTACAACATGCTGCTCGGCCAGGGCGGCATGCTCAGCTTCGGCCACGCCGTCTACACCGGCCTCGGCACCTTCGTCGCCGTGCACGCGCTGCTCCTCATCGGCAGCGGCAGCCTGCCGATCCCGGTCAGCCTGATCCCGCTCGTCGGCGGCATCGCCGGCATGTTCTTCGCCGTCATCCTCGGCTACGTCACGACCAAGAAGGCGGGGACGCCGTTCGCGATGATCACCCTCGGCCTGGGCGAGCTGGTGACGGCGATGGCGCTGATGATCCCGGAGTTCTTCGGCGGCGAGGGCGGCATCTCGGCCAATCGCACGGTCGGCAAGCCGTTCATGGGGATCACCTACGGCCCGCAGATCCAGGTCTACTACCTGCTCGCGGTCTACACGCTGATCTGCACCGCGGCGATGTACGCGTTCACGCGGACGCCGCTCGGCCGGATGCTGAACGCGGTGCGCGACAACCCCGAGCGCGTCGAGTTCATCGGCTACAGCATGCAGCGGGTGCGCTACCTCTCGTTCATCATCGCCGGCTTTTTCGCCGGCATCGCCGGCGGCATGTACGCGCTCAATTTCGAGATTGCGACGGCCGAGGTCGTCGGCGCGGGGCGCTCGGGCGCCTACCTGCTGTTCACCTTTCTCGGCGGCGCTACCTTCTTCTTCGGCCCGGTCATCGGCGGCGTGCTGATGATCCTTGGCATTGCGCTCTTCTCCGAGCTGACCAAGGCGTGGCAGCTCTATCTCGGCCTGATCTTCCTGTTCATGGTGATGTACGCGCCGGGCGGGATCGCCAGCCTGATCATGATGAACGTGCGCGTCGCCGCCTACAAGAAGCTGCACCGGCTCTGGGGCTGGTACGCGGCGCTGACCGCGACCGCGCTCGTCATGCTGGCCGGGCTCGCGGCGCTGATCGAGCTTGTCTATCACCTGCAGCTCGGCGCGACCAGCGGGCCGACGCTGCGCTACCTCGGCTTGACCCTCGACAGCCACGGCGGGGCGAGCTGGCTCGGCGCGCTCGCGGTGGCAGCGGTCGGCTTCGCCGCGTTCGAGCTCGTGCGTCGCCGCTTCGCGCTCGAGTGGGGACGCATCCAGGGCGAGATCGAGGCGACGCTGATGTTCAAGGAGCCCGACGCTCCGGTCCCCGAGGGCGGCGCAGCCGCCGCGCGGGCCGCGGTCCTGGGGGCGCCATGATCGACGCGACGCCGGCCGTCGAGCTGAAGGACCTGCGCAAGTCCTTCGGCAAGACCGAGATCATCCGCGGCACCGACCTCGTCGTCGCGCCGGGCGAGCGCGTCGCGATCATCGGCCCGAACGGCGCCGGCAAGTCGACGCTCTTCAACCTCATCAGCGGCCGCTTCGGTCCGACCAGCGGCGAGATCCTGCTCAACGGCAAGCGCATCGACGGCCTGAAGCCGTACGAGATCAACCGCCTCGGCCTGGCGCGGAGCTTCCAGATCACCAACATCTTCGGTCGCCTGTCGGTGTTCGAGAACCTGCGCTGCGGCCTGCTCTGGTCGATGGGCTACCGCTACGCGTTCTGGAAATTCCTCGCCGACCTGAAGGACGCGAACGACCGCGCCGAGCAGCTGCTGTCGATGATCCGCCTCGAGCGAAAGCGCGACACGCTGGCGATGAACCTCACCTACGCGGAGCAGCGCGCGCTCGAGATCGGCATCACGATCGCCGGCGGCGCCGGCGTCATCCTCCTCGACGAGCCGACGGCCGGCATGAGCAAGAGCGAGACGACGCGCTTCGTCGAGCTGATCCGCGAGGTCACGGTCGGCAAGACGCTGCTCACGGTCGAGCACGACATGGGCGTCGTCTTCGGCCTCGCCGACAAGATCGCCGTCCTCGTCTACGGCGAGGTGATCGCCTTCGACGTGCCCGAGGCCGTGCGCGCCAACCCGCGCGTTCAGGAGGCGTATCTCGGCTCGGTCGCCGAGCACGCCTGAAGCGAGGACGACGACCATGCTCGAGCTCGCCGGCCTGCACGCCTACTACGGCAAGAGCCACATCCTGCACGGCGTCGACATGCGCGTCGGCGCGGGCGAGATCGTCAGCCTGCTCGGCCGGAACGGCTCGGGCCGATCGACGACGATCCGCACGATCATGGGACTGGTCCGCGGCGAGGGCTCGATCCGCCTTCGCGACGAGGAGATCCTCGGCTCGAAGACCTTCGACATCGCCCACCGCGGCATCGGCTACGTTCCCGAGAACCGCGACATCTTTCCCAAGCTCACGGTGCACCAGAATCTGCAGCTCGGCGAGAAGCGCGGCAAGAAGTCGCCGCGCTGGAGTTTCGACGACATGTACCGGATGTTCCCGCGCCTGAAGGAGCGCGAGCACACCGAGGCGGGCGTCCTGTCGGGCGGCGAGCAGCAGATGCTGACGCTCTGCCGCACGCTGATGGGCGACCCCGACCTGATCATGATCGACGAGCCGACCGAGGGCCTCGCGCCGAAGATCGTCGAGCTCGTCGCCGAGTACCTCAACACCTTGAAGAGCCGCGGCGTCTCGGTGCTCCTGGTCGAGCAGAAGCTGACGATCGCGCTGCAGATCTCGGAGCGCTGCTACGTCATGGGCCACGGCTCGATCGTCTTCGAAGGAACGCCGGCGGCGCTGCTCGCCAACGCCGAGATCCGCAAGGAGTGGCTGGAGGTCTGAGGGCCGCACCTGCGTCGCCGGGCAAGCCCCCGCTGTCGTCCCAGGGACAGCGTCGCGGCGAGACGCACGCCTAGAATCGAACGAACGTTCTTTTTTGTCCCGCCGAGCCGATGGCGGACGCTTCACGAGGATCCCGACATGAGCGCGAACTACGAGCTGCGCGGCGACGTCGCCGTCATCACGATGGCCAACCCGCCGGTGAACGGCCTCGGCTACGAGACCCGGCGCGGCATCGTCGACGGCCTCGACAAGGCGCTCGCCGACGACAAGGTCAAGGCGATCGTCGTCACCGGCGCCGGCAAGGCGTTCTCGGGCGGCGCCGACATCCGCGAGTTCGGCTCGCCCAAGGCGATCGCCGAGCCGAACCTGCTGTCGCTGATCGCCGCGTTCGAGGCGAGCCCCAAGCCGATCGTCGCGGCGGTGCACAGCGTCGCGATGGGCGGCGGCCTCGAGCTCGCGCTCGGCTGCCACTACCGCGTCGCCGCGAGTGGCGCGCAGATCGCGCTGCCGGAAGTGAAGATCGGCCTGATCCCGGGCGCCGGCGGAACGCAGCGGCTGCCGCGCGTCGTCGGCGTCGAGACCGCGCTCAACATGATCGTCAGCGGCGAGCCGGTGAAGAGCGAGCTGCTCGCCAGGCTGCCGGGGCAGAAGCTGTTCGACAAGATCGTCGAAGGCGACGTCGTCGAGGCGGCGGTCGCGTTCGCGCGCGAGAAGGCCGACGCGCGGCCGCTGCCGATCGTCAGCAAGCTCAAGGTCGAGTACCCGAACGCCGACGCCTACTTCCAGTTCGCGCGCAACACGGTCGGCGCGATGGCGAAGAACTTCCCGGCGCCGCTCAAGTGCGTCGACGCGGTCGCCGCGTCGACGAAGATGAAGTTCGAGGACGGCATGAAGCTCGAGCGCGAGATCTTCATGGCGCTCATGCTCACGCCCGAGTCGAAGGCCCTGCGCCACGCCTTCATGGCCGAGCGCGCGACGACCAAGATCCCCGACGTCCCGGCCGACACGCCGACGCGGCCGATCAGGAAAGTGGCGATGGACGGCGCCGGCACGATGGGCGGCGGCATCGCCATGAACTTCCTCAACGCCGGCATCCCGGTCGTCATCCTCGAGATGAAGCAGGAAGCGCTCGACAAGGGCATCGGCATCATGCGCAAGAACTACGAGGCGCAGGTCAAGAAGGGCAAGCTCAAGCAGGACAAGCTCGACGAGCGGATGGCGCTGCTCTCGTCGACGCTCAAGTACGACGACCTGAAGGACGCCGACCTCGTCATCGAGGCGGTGTTCGAGGACATGGCCGTCAAGGAGCAGGTCTTCAAGACGCTCGACGAGGTGGTGAAGCCGGGCGCGATCCTCGCCTCGAACACGTCGACCCTCGACCTGAACAGGATCGCCTCGTTCACGAAGCGGCCCGAGGACGTGATCGGCATGCACTTCTTCAGCCCCGCCAACGTGATGAAGCTGCTCGAGGTGGTCCGCGGCGAGAAGACCGCCAAGGACGTCCTCGCGACGGTGATGCAGCTCGGCAAGAAGATCAAGAAGACGACCGTCGTCTCGGGCGTCACCGACGGCTTTATCGGCAACCGCATGATCGAGCAGTACTCGCGCCAGGCCGGCTTCCTGCTGGAGGAGGGCGCGACGCCGCAGCAGGTCGACAAGGCGATGGAGAAGTTCGGCATGGCAATGGGGCCGTTCCGCATGGGCGACCTCGCCGGCAACGACGTCGGCTGGTACATCAGGAAGCGCCGCTACGTCGAGAAGCCCGAGATCCGCTACTCGAAGACCGCCGACCTGCTGTGCGAGATGGGCCGCTTCGGCCAGAAGACGGGCGCCGGCTGGTACGACTACGTCCCGGGCAAGCGCGACGCGATCCCGAGCAAGGTCGTCACCGACATGATCGAGAAGCACCGCGCCGCGATCGGCATCACGCCGCGGAAGATCGGCGACGAGGAGATCGTGCAGCGACTCGTCTACGCGCTCGTCAATGAGGGCGCGAAGATCGTCGACGAGGGCATCGCGATGCGCGCGAGCGACGTCGACATGGTCTACCTCACCGGCTACGGCTTCCCGCTCTTCCGCGGCGGGCCGATGAACTACGCCGACCAGCAGGGGCTATTCAACGTCGTCCAGTCGATGAAGCGCTTCGCCGCCAATCCGCACGACGACCCCAAGTTCTGGCAGCCGGCGCCGCTGCTCGCCAAGCTCGCCGCCGAAGGGAAGTCGTTCAGCTGAGCGGCCGATCCGCCCGACCATGAAGAAGTGGCTCGCGCTGCTCGGCGGCGTCGTCCTCGCGCTGGCGCTCGTCGTCGGCGCGAAGACGATGCTGACGACGTCGCGCCAGGTCGCGGCGAGCCCGGTCAAGCCGGTCGCGGTCGACATCGCGGCGGCGAGCGATCGCCTCGCCGCGGCGGTGCGCCTCAGGACGATCGCCTCGGCGACCGACGTCGATGCCAACGCGGCCGAGTTCCTCGCCCTGCAGGCGCATCTGCAGGCGAGCTTCCCGAAGGCGCACGCGGCGCTGAAGCGCGAGGTGATCGGCAAGTACGGCCTGCTCTACACCTGGGCCGGCAGCGACGCGCAGGCGGCGCCGATCGCGCTGATGGCGCACCAGGACGTCGTGCCGATCGCGCCCGGCACCGAGCGCGACTGGGAGGTCGCGCCGTTCTCCGGCACGCAGAAGGACGGCTTCGTCTGGGGCCGCGGCGCCTGGGACGACAAGGGCAACCTGATGTCGATCATGGAGGCGGTCGAGCTGCGCGCGGCCGCGGGCTTCCAGCCGCGCCAGACGATCTACCTCGCGTTCGGCCAGGACGAAGAGCTCGGCGGCGAGCGCGGCGCGAAGGAGATCGCCCGGCTGCTGAAGGAGCGCGGCATCCGCCTGCGATTCGTCCTCGACGAGGGCATGCTGATCACCGAAGGCGCGATCAAGGGGCTCGACAAGCCCGCCGCGCTCGTCGGCGTCGCCGAGAAGGGCGTCCTGACCGTCCAGCTCGTGGCCACGGCGACGCCGGGTCATTCGTCGATGCCGCCGGTGGTCGCCGGCACGTCGGCGATCGGCATGCTGAGCGAGGCGCTGGCGCGTCTCGAGAAGGAGCAGATGCCGGCCGGGATCAGCGGTGTCGCGCGCGAGATGTTCGAAACGCTCGCCCCCGAGATGAACGGCCTGAACCGGGTGCTGCTCTCGAACCTCTGGCTCTTTCGCCCGCTCGTCGAATCGCAGCTGGAGAAGATGCCGAGCGCCAACGCGTCGCTGCGGACGACGACCGCGCTCACCGTCGTCAACGCCGGCCAGGCCGAGAACGTGCTCCCGGGCCGGGCGACGGCGCTCGTCAACTTCCGCCTGCTGCCGGGCGACACGAGCGATGCGGTCGTCGACCACGTCGTGCGCACGATCGCCAACCCGGCGATCCATGTCGAGCGCATGACGCCGTTCGCCGAAGCGTCGCGGGTGGCGGCGACCGATGCGCCGGGCTATCGCGCGATCGCCCGCTCCGTGAGCGAGCTCCGCCCCGACGTCGTCGTCGCGCCGGCGCTCATGATCGGCGCGACCGATTCGCGCCACTTCGACGGCGTCGCCGCCAACGTCTACAAGTTCTCGCCGGTGCGCGCGCGCCCCGAGGACCTGAAGCGCTTCCACGGCACCAACGAGCGCATCTCGATGGCGAACTATGTCGAGATGATCCAGTTCTATCACCAGCTGATCGGCAACGCGTCGGCCGACACTTCCCAAGACAGGAGCCTCCCATGACCAGCGCCGTCATCGTTTCCACCGCCCGCACCCCGCTCGCCAAGAGCTGGAAGGGCGCCTTCAACATGACCCACGGCGCGACGCTCGGCGGCCACGCCGTCAAGGCGGCGGTCGAGCGCGCCGGCATCGACGGCGCCGAGGTCGACGACGTCATCATGGGCTGCGCCACGCCCGAGGGCGCGACCGGCAGCAACATCGCGCGCCAGATCGCGCTGCGCGCCGGCTTGCCGATCACGACCAGCGGCATGACCGTGAACCGCTTCTGCTCGAGCGGCCTGCAGACGATCGCGATGGCGGCGCAGCGCGTCATCGCCGGCGAGAACGACATCGTCGTCGCCGGCGGCGTCGAGTCGATCTCGTGCGTGCAGAACGAGGCCAACAAGCACATGATCGCCGACCCCTGGCTGGTCGAGCACAAGCCGACGATCTACTGGAACATGCTGCAGACGGCCGAGCAGGTCGCCAAGCGCTACAAGATCGAGCGCGAGCGCATGGACCGCTACGGCGCCGAAAGCCAGCAGAAGGCGACGGCGGCGCGCGACGCCGGCCGCTTCGACGCCGAGCTCGTCTCGGTCACGACCCTGGCCGGCGTCGCCGACGCGGTGATGGGGCTGCGCACGAAGGAAGTGACGATCAGCGCCGACGAAGGCATCCGCCCGGGAACGACGTACGAGGGCATCAAGGACATCAAGCCGGCGATTCCGGGCGGCGTGATCTCGGCCGGCAACGCGAGCCAGTTCAGCGACGGCGCCGGCGCGGTCGTGGTGATGAACGAGAAGCTCGCCGAGCAGCGCGGCCTGAAGCCGCTCGGCCGTTTC
>DASYKC010000124.1:0-20511 GCA_035995885.1 Caldimonas sp.
TCTGGCGGCGCCAGGCTGACAGCTATGCGGTCGACAGCTGACATTCATACTGCAGCTGTGACCGTCGGCAGCCGCTGCAAAGCGGTCTTATAAATCGGCGCCGAACTTCCGCTTAGGCCAGTTTTAGCGTACGACCGATCCAGTCGCGTTTTCGCGATCGCGCTCGAGATCGCTGCGATGAGAGATCAATGCCCCTTTGGCCGCGACTCTCGCAACGTGTCCAGATAGCTCGCCCATTCATTCATCATTACCCGACGCTGCGCCACGAACTCAGCCCGGTCGTAGGCGGCGCCCAAAGGACCCGACTTGCCGTGTGCAAGCTGAGCTTCGATCACGTCCGGATGCACATTCATCTCCTCGACCATGATCGTCCGCGCCATCGCTCGAAAGCCATGGGGCGTCATATCGTCATTGCTGTATCCCATTCTGCGTAGTGCTCCGCGCAGCGTGTTCTCGCTCATGGGTCGCTCGCCACTGAGCAGGCTTGGGAAGACGTACCGGCCGTGCCCGGTAAGGGGGTGCAACTCGCGCAGGATCGCGAGCGCCTGAGGAGCGAGCGGCACCAAGTGCGGTCGACCGCTCGCCTTGCCCTGGACGGTTCGCTTCATTTTTGACGCAGGAATCGTCCATCGCGCCGAATCGAAATCGATCTCGCGCCATTCCATTTGTCTGATGTTCCCCGGACGTTGGAAGGTCAGCGCAGACAACTTCAAGGCGGCGCGCGTCAACGTCTGGCCTTCGTAGGCCCAGATGGCACGCAGTAGCGATGCCGCGGCGGCTGGCTCAAGAACCGCCGACATATGCTTGACGATGATCGGCTGCAATGCCCCGTGCAGATCGGGCGCGGGGTTTCGATCACATCGCCCGGTTGCCACGGCATACCGAAACACTTGTCCGGCGGTTTGCCGCAACGTGTGTGCGGTCTCAAGCGCGCCTCGACCTTCGATTCGACGCAGGGTTTGAAGGAGGAGGGGCGCCGTGATTTCCCTGATTGGTAGTCCACCAATCCAAGGAAACAGGTCCTTTTCCATGCGCTCGATCCAGCGATCCGCGTATTGCTCGCTCCAACCAATGCGCTTGACCGTGTGGAGCTCGCGCGCAACGGCTTCGAACGTTGTTTCGGCAACGACGCCCTTTGCGAGCTTGTCCGCGCGACGCCGCTGCACCGGGTCGACCCCGGTCCGATGCTCCAGTCGGGCTCGGTCACGGGCGTCTCGTGCCTTCGCCAAGCTCACCACCACTTTCCTGGATGCGGCCTCCGAGTAGCTGCCCAGGGACAGCCGCTTCTCCTTGCCATTGAAGTAGTACTTCCAGAACCAGCGCTTCGACCCCTGAGGGGACACCTCCAGATAGAGACCGCGGCTATCGGTCAGGCGAGCTCTTTTCTTGCCTGGAGGACACGCGGCGTTGCGGCAAACGATGTCTGTAAGTGCCATGGGCAGGAGCGGCGCTGTTCCCCTATGAATACCGTTGTTCCCCTACATCGATCCAGCGCACTGTGGATAACTGGCTTGTGAGACCGAAAAGGGCGGCTCAAGAAATTGATTTTAGGGGAACAGCTGCCGAAAAGGGGGTGAATTTGCCGGATCTTCCCCCCTCCTGTTCCCCTTTAGATCGATGGCTGGGCATGGATTTCCGCGGACGCCTCTGGACGAGAAATCGCGGTTTTACCTATGAAAAGCATCGATCGGGTGGACGTTAGCGAACGTCCTTGGACGCTATTCTGGCCTGCCCGGAGGGACTCGAACCCCCGACCCCCAGCTTAGAAGGCTGGTGCTCTATCCAGTTGAGCTACGGGCAGCGAGCCTTGCAACGTGTGGTCGGGGCGGCGGGATTCGAACTCGCGACCTACTGGTCCCAAACCAGTTGCGCTACCAGGCTGCGCTACGCCCCGAACGGGCGCGATTGTAGGCGGCCGTGCGCGCCGGCTCTCAGCGCGATTCGTCGGCCGTCGTCGGCGCCGGCAACATGAGCTGGCGCGAGATCGCGACGCACTGCTGGATGTGCTGCTCGCAGACGTAGCGCAGCGACGAGTAGGTGAGCGCGGCCGAGACGGCCTGACCGGCGATCGGCACGTACTTGGCGGCCTGCTGCGCCGTCAGCCGGACGCCGACGAGGCGCAGCACGCGCACGACGAGATCGCGCGTGACGAGCTTGCCGATGAGCATGCCGCCGCCGGCCGAGATCGCCTTGTAGACGACGACCTGGCGATCCGGGGCGAGGCGCTCGATCTGCGCCGGCGTCAGGCCGAACGCGTGATTGATGTCGGGAATCAGGCGCATCAGGACGGCGATGTCGGTGACCCAGTCGATCCCCGGCAGGGGAACGATCGAGACGCCGGCGGCGAGCAGGGCACGCCGGCTGACGACGCGGCGGCAGTGGCGGACGACGGCGTCGATCTCGCGCGTCGTCGCCGGGACGACCGCCCACTCGGCGGGCGGCTCGCGCCGGCGGAAGAGCTTGCCCATCGCAGAAGTCGCCATCGCGTTCCTTGCTCGTTGGTCAGGCGAAGGCCTGGGCCCAGATTCTGTCGAGCCGCTTGACGCTCACCGGCTGCGGGGTCTTCAGCTCCTGCGCGAACAGGCCGACGCGAAGCTCCTCGAGCCACCAGCGGAACTCGTCGAGGCGCACGTCGCGCGCGCCGCGCCGCTCGGCGAGCTTTCTCAGGTAGCGCTGCTCGAGCGGGCGCAGCTCGGCGAGGCGGGCGCTGTCGCGCGCCGGGTCGGCGCGCAGCTTGTCGAGGCGCGCCGCGATCGCCTTCAGGTAGCGCGGCAGATGCTGCAGACGCTCCCACGGCGTGTCGGCGACGAAGCGCTTCGGCACCAGCCGCTCGAGCTGCTGGGCGACGTCGTCGGCGATCTCCTTGGGCGGCCGCGTGTCCTTCGCCTTGCGCAGCACGGCGTGATGGTCGGCGAGGACGGCGCCGGCCAGCCGGGCGACCTCGTGGGCGATCAGCGTCAGGCGGCCGCGGCCTTCGTCGACGCGGCGGGCGAAGGCGGCCGCGTCGGCGGGCAGCGGCTCGGCGAGGAAGG
The DNA here is from genome assembly GCA_035995885.1 of Caldimonas sp. GTDB lineage: Bacteria > Pseudomonadota > Gammaproteobacteria > Burkholderiales > Burkholderiaceae_C > Schlegelella_A. The sequence goes on from DASYKC010000124.1 coordinate 3,033, forward strand.
CGCGGTCGAGCGCGACCTCGACGATCTGCGCGCGCAGATCGTCGGCGCTGCCGAGCGGCAGGTAGGCGATCGCCATCTTCTGCAGGTCGGGCAGGTTCTTCTCGAGGTACTTGAGGGCGTCGCGGATGTGCAGCGCGACCAGGCGGCGCAGGCCGGCACGGTGCTTCGCGGCGGCGATCTCGGGCTCGTCGAAGACCTCGATCTCGACGTGCGCGCCCTTGTCGATCAGCGCCGGGTAGCCGACCAGCGTCTGGCCGCCTTTCGAGAGCTCCATGAGCTCGGGCAGCTCGCCGAAGGTCCAGGCGGTGTAGGTGGCGCGCGACGGCTCGGCCGGCGCGACGACCGAGGTCGCCGCGTCGTGCAGCGGCTTCGTGCGCTCCCTCGCGACGGAATGCTCCGTCGCGACGGCGGCGGAGAGCGCCGGTAAGGCGACGGCGCCTGCAGGCGCGGCCTGCGTCGGCAGGCGCAGCGCGGCGAGCGCCTGGAACGCCGAGCGCGCCTGCGCCCCGAGCGCCGCCTTGAGCTCGGCGAGCCGGCGCGACTCGCCGAGCTGGCGGCCGTGCTCGTCGACGACGCGCAGGTTCATGAGCAGATGCGGCGCGAGCTGCTCGTGCTTGAAGTCCTCGCGCCTGAGCGGCAGGCCGGTGCGCTTGGCCGCATGCGCGGCGAGCGCGTCGACCAGGCTGCCTGCACCGAAGCCGACCTCGTCGATGAACGACTGCGCATACTCCGGCAGCGGCACGAGGCGCGAGCGCGGCCGCTGCGGCAAGGTCTTGGCGAGCGCGACGATCTTGTCCTTGAGCATCCCGGGCACGAGCCACTCGCACTGCTCCTCGCTCGCCGGATTGAGGGCGAAGATCGGCACCGTCACGGTGACGCCGTCGCGCGGGTTGCTCGGCTCGTGCAGGTAGTTGGCGGCGCAGTCGACGCCGCCGAGGCGGATCGTCTTCGGGAACGCCGCCGTCGTGATGCCGGCGGCCTCGTGGCGCATCAGCTCGTCGCGCGTCAGCATGAGGAGCTTCGGCTGACGCCTGACCTCGTCGCGGTACCAGCGCTCGAAGGTCTGGCCGCTGTGGACATTGGCCGGCACCTGCTGGTCGTAGAACGCGAAGATAAGGTCGTCGTCGACGAGGACATCCTGGCGGCGCGACTTGTGCTCGAGCTCCTCGACCTGAGCGATCAGCTTGCGATTGGCGGCGGCGAACGGCAGCCTGGTTTCCCACTCGCCGGCGACGAGCGCCTCGCGGATGAAGATCTCGCGCGCCGCCGCCGGATCGACGGTGCCGAAGTCGACGCGCCGGTTGGCGTAGACGACGATGCCGTAGAGCGTCGCCCGCTCGAGCGCCGTCACCTGGGCCGCCTTCTTCTCCCAGTGCGGCTCGAGCAGCTGCGTCTTGATGAGGTGGCCGGCGAGCTGCGGCAGCCAGCGCGGATCGATGGCGGCGATGTCGCGCGCGTAGAGCCGCGTCGTCTCGACCAGCTCGGCGGAGACGATCCACTTGCCCGGCTTCTTCGAGAGGCGCGCGCCCGGATGGCGCCAGAAGCGGATGCCGCGCGCGCCGAGGTAGGACTCGTCCTCGTCGCTCTTGACGCCGATGTTGCCGAGCAGGCCGGCGAGCATCGACTGGTGCAGCTGCTCGTAGGTCGGCTCGATCGAATTGACGCGCCAGCCGTGCTCCGTGACGACCGACTGCAGTTGCGAATGAATGTCGCGCCACTCGCGCACGCGCCGCGGCGAGATGAAGTTGTCGCGCAGCAGCAGCTCGTGCTTGCGGCTCGACAGGCGATGATCGCCGTGGCCGCCGCGCGACTGCTCGAGCCAGGACCAGAGCTTGAGCGTGCCGAGGAACTCGGACTTCTCGTCGTCGAACTTCGCGTGCGCCTGGTCGGCGGCCTGCTGCTGCTCGGGCGGGCGATCGCGCACGTCCTGGACGCTCAGCGCGCTGGCGACGATCAGCACCTCGCGCAAGGCCTCGCGACCGCGCGCCTCGAGGATCATCCGGCCGACGCGCGGGTCGAGCGGCAGGCGCGCGAGCTCGCGGCCGATCGTCGTCAGCGCGTTCTGGCCGTCGGTCGCGCCGAGCTCGGCGAGGAGCTGGTAGCCGTCGGCGATGGCGCGCTTCGGCGGCGCCTCGAGGAACGGGAAGTCCTCGACGCTGCCGAGGTTGAGCGACTGCATGCGCAGGATGACGCCGGCGAGCGACGAGCGGACGATCTCGGGGTCGGTAAATTTCGGCCGCGCGGCGAAGTCGGCCTCGTCGTAGAGGCGGATGCAGATGCCGTCGGCGACGCGGCCGCAGCGGCCGGCGCGCTGGTTCGCCGCGGCCTGGCTGATCGGCTCGATCGGCAGCTGCTCGACCTTGCTGCGAAAGCTGTAGCGCTTGATCCGCGCCGTGCCGGCATCGATGACGAAGCGGATGCCAGGCACCGTCAGCGAGGTCTCGGCAACGTTGGTCGCGAGGACGATGCGGCGCGCGCTGTGCGGCGCGAAGACCTCGTCCTGCTGCTCCTGCGACAGTCGCGCGAACAGCGGCAGCACCTCGACGCCGGGCGGATGGTGCTTTCTGAGGCGCTCGGCGGCGTCACGGATCTCGCGCTCGCCGGGCAGGAAGACGAGGACGTCGCCCGAGCCCGCGGCACCCGGGCCGCGCCAGAGCTCGTCGACGGCATCGCAGATGGCATCGCCGAGGTCGTGGTCGCGGCTCTCGACGAAGGGACGCCAGCGGACCTCGACCGGATAGAGGCGGCCGGAGACCTGGATCACCGGCGCCGGCCCGTCCGGCCCGGCGAAATGACGGGCGAAGCGGTCGGCGTCGATGGTCGCCGAGGTGACGATGACGCGCAGGTCGGGCCGGCGCGGCAGGATCTGGCGCAGGTGGCCGAGCAGGAAGTCGATGTTGAGGCTGCGCTCGTGGGCCTCGTCGACGATGATCGTGTCGTAGGCGCGCAGGAGCGGGTCGCTCTGCGTCTCGGCGAGCAGGATGCCGTCGGTCATCAGCTTGACGCTGGCGCCGGGCGAGAGCCGGTCCTGGAAGCGCACCTTGTAGCCGACGACCTCGCCGAGGGGCGTCTTCAACTCCTCGGCGATCCGCCTGGCGACGCTCGAGGCGGCGATCCGGCGCGGCTGCGTGTGGCCGATCAGGCCGCCGCCCTGGGCGCGGCCGCGGCCGAGGCCGAGGGCGATCTTCGGCAGCTGGGTCGTCTTGCCCGAGCCGGTCTCGCCGCAGACGATGACCACCGGGTGAGCCCGGATCGCGGCGGCGATCTCGTCGCGCCGCGCCGAGACCGGCAGGGCCTCGGGAAACTCGATGGGCGGGAGCACGGCGGGATTATCCCGGCCGGGCCATGCACCACGTTGCGGCTCAGGCATTCACCGATGCAGGGGAATGGGCGCGAATGCTAGATTCATCGGGTTTGTTCGGCCTTCCCCTTCCTGTTCCGGAGACATCCATGAACCAATTGACCCGCTTCGCGGCCGCCCTCGCGCTCGCCGCTTCCGCCGGGCTCGCCTTCGCCGCCGACCCGATCAAGATCGGCGTCGACGGCCCCTTCACCGGCGGCTCGTCGTCGATGGGCGTCAGCATGCGCGACGGCGTTCGCCTCGCCGTCGACGAGATCAACAAGTCCGGCGGCGTCCTCGGCCGGCCGCTCGCGCTCGTCGAGCGCGACGACGAGTCGAAGAACGAGCGCGGCGTGCAGATCGCCCAGGAGCTCATCAACAAGGAGAAGGTGGCGGCGGTCGTCGGCTATATCAACACCGGCGTCGCGCTCGCGTCGCAGCGCTTCTTCCAGGAAGCCAAGATCCCGGTGATGAACAACGTCGCCACCGGATCGGTCATCACCCACCAGTTCGACGACCAGCCCGAGAACTACATCTTCAGGAACGCCGCGCACGACAGCATCCAGGCGCCGATGATCGTCGAAGAGGCGATCACCCGACGCGGCTTCAAGAAGCCGGCGATCCTCGCCGACTCGACCAACTACGGCCAGCTCGGCAGAGAAGACCTCGAGAAGGCGCTCTCGCTGAAAGGCGTCAAGCCGGTCGCGGTCGAGAAGTTCAACATCAAGGACGTCGACATGACGGCGCAGCTGCTGAAGGCCAAGGAGGCCGGCGCCGACGTCGTCCTCACCTACGGCATCGGCCCCGAGCTGGCGCAGATCGCCAACGGCATGACCAAGCTCGGCTGGAAGGTGCCGATGATCGGCTCTTGGACGCTGTCGATGGCCAACTACATCGACAACGCCGGCCCGGGTGGCGAAGGCGCGCGCATGCCGCAGACCTTCATCCAGGAGCCGACGACGCCGAAGCGCCAGTCGTTCATCGTCGCTTACCTGAAGACCTTCAATCCGAAGAACAGCCGGATCGACTCGCCGGTCTCGGCGGCGCAGGGCTACGACTCGGTCTACCTGCTCGCCGCGGCGATCAAGCAGGCCGGCTCGACCGACGGGCCGAAGGTCAAGGCCGCGCTCGAGAACCTGTCGACGCCGATCGACGGCGTTGTCACGACCTACAACAAGCCGTTCTCGAAGGGCGACCACGACGCGATCACCGCCAACATCCCGGTGTTCGGCGAGGTCAAGGGCCAGCGCGTCGTCTATGCCTACCCCGACGATCAGAAGAAGGCATCGGAAGTGCGCCTGAAGGACGTCAATGCCAAGGGCGCGCTGGCCGTCAAGAAGCCCAGCCCCTAGCCTGAACAGATCCTGGCGCGGCCCGGGATCGCCCGGCGCCGCGCTTTTCGTTTTGCGTCTGCCGCCATGGAAATCCTGACTCAGCTCGTCTTCAGCGGCATCGCGCTGGGCATGATCTACGCGGTCATCGCCTTCGGCTACCAGCTCACCTTCCAGACTTCGGACACCCTCAACTTCGGCCAGGGCGACGCCCTCATGCTCGGCGCGCTCGTCGGCCTGACGCTCGTCGGCCTCGGCGTCAACTACTGGCTGATGATCCCGCTGGTCTGCATCTTCGGCGCGGTCCAGGGCGCCTTCGTCGAGCGCATCGGCGTGCGGCCGGCGCTCAAGATCAAGTCGGAGTTCGGCTGGATCATGTCGACGATCGCGCTCGGCATCATCTTCAAGAACGTCGCCGAGAACGTCTGGGGCCGCGACGACCTCAAGTTTCCGTCGCCGCTGCCCGAGTCGCCGATCAAGTTCCTCGGCGCCAACGTCCTGCCGATGGAGATCCTGGTCGTCGTCGGCGCGGTCGCGATGATGCTCGCGGTCGAGCTGTTCAACCGGCGCTCGATCTACGGCAAGGCGGTCGTCGCCACCTTCAACGACCGCGACGCCGCCAAGCTGATGGGCATCAACACCGGCCTGGTCATCACCTTCTCGTACGCGCTGTCGTCGCTGAGCGCGGCCTTCGCCGGCGTGCTGATCGCGCCGCTGACGCTCACCGGCGCGACCATGGGCGCGGTGCTCGGCCTGAAGGCGTTCGCGGTGGCGATCATCGGCGGCCTGACCAGCGGCATGGGGATCATCCTCGGCGGCATCATCCTCGGCATCGCTGAGACGACGACCGGCTTTTATCTCTCGACCGGCTACAAGGACGTGCCCGGCCTCGTCCTGCTGCTGATCGTGCTGGCCATCCGACCGGCCGGCCTGTTCGGCAAGACGGCGATCAAGAAGGTATGAGGTCGAACCGCCTGCTGCGCATCGGCGCGATGCTGCTCGGCATCGCCGCGCTCGCCCTCTTTCCGGTCGCGATCGCGAACCCGTACTACATCCACCTGCTCGAGACGATCATGATCTACGCGATCCTGCTCTTCGGGCTCGACATCGTCGTCGGCTACACGGGGCAGGTCTCGCTCGGGCACGCCGGGCTGTTCGGCATCGGCGCGTATGCGGCGGGCGTGATGGTCACCAAGCTCGGCACGCCGCTCCTGGTGACGCTGATCGGCGCGATCGGCGTCACGGCCCTCTTCGGCGCCGTGCTCGCCCTGCCGGCGCTGCGCGTCACCGGTCCCTATCTGGCGATGGTGACGCTCGCCTTCGGCACCATCATCCAGATCCTGATCAACGAGATGACCTTTCTCACCGAAGGCCCGCTCGGCATCAAGCTGACCAAGCCGTCGCTGCTCGGCCTGCGCCTCGACGAGCAGCAGTTCTTCTGGCTCGTCGCGGCGCTCCTGGTGCTGTCGCTGGTGTTCGTCCACAACGTGCTGCGCTCGCACCTCGGCCGCGCCTTCGAAGCGCTGCGCGGCAGCCCGGTCGCGGCGGACTGCATGGGCGTCTCGGTCTATCGCTACAAGGTCTACGCCTTCGTGATCAGCGCCGGCCTGGCCGGCCTCGCCGGTGCGCTCTACTCGTTCTCCGAGCAGTACATCTCGCCCAACACCTACAACTTCGAGCTGACCGTGCTGTTCCTGCTCGCCGTCATCATGGGCGGCCGCAAGACCCGCATCGGCGCCATGCTCGGCGCGACGATCATCGTCCTCCTGCCCAAGCTGCTCGACGACCTCGAGCTGTTCCGCTACGTCTCGGTCGGCCTGGCGATCATCGTCGCCGTGGTCGCCGTCGCGGCGGTGCGGCGCGGCAAGCGGACGCCGCAGCAGATGATCATTCCCGTCGTCGGCAGCCTCGCCCTTGCGGCGCTCTCGTTCGTGCTCCAGACGATGACCGACTGGCGCCTCTCGATCTTCGGGATGATCACGCTCTTCGTCGTCTACTACCTGCAGGACGGCATCGTCGGCTTCGCCCGCATCGCCCTCAACCTCAAGCGCCCGGTCGCCACGCCGCTCGCCGAGGGCGCCGCGCCACCCGCCGACGCGGTGGCGACGACCGCCAGCCGCGGCGCCGACGGCGAGATCCTCGAGGCCAAGAAGGTCCTGATGCAGTTCGGCGGCCTGCGAGCGCTCAACGACGTCGACCTCGTCGTCAAGCGCGGCGCGATCCACGGCCTGATCGGCCCGAACGGATCGGGCAAGAGCACGATGATGAACGTGCTGACCGGCATCTACCTGCCGACCGAGGGAACGATCGTCTTCGCCGGCAAGTCGCTGGTCGGCCGGACCTCCTCGGACATCGCCCTGTCGGGAATCGCGCGCACGTTCCAGAACGTGCAGCTGTTCGGCGAGATGACCGCCCTGCAGAACGTCCTCGTCGGCCTGCACCACACCTTCCGCAGCACCCTCTTCGGCGTCGCGCTGACGCTGCCGCGCTACCGGCGCGAGCGCGCCGGCGCCGAGGCGCGCGCCCTCGGCCTGCTCGAGTTCGTCGGCCTCGGCGCCTTCGCGACCGAGGAGGCGAGAAACCTTCCGTACGGCAAGCAGCGCCTGCTCGAGATCGCACGCGCCCTCGCCCTCGACCCCGAGCTGCTCCTCCTCGACGAGCCTGCCGCCGGCCTGACCGCTCCCGACATCAAGGAGCTGATCGGCTTCATCCGCAAGATCCGTGAGCACGGCGTCACCGTCATCCTGATCGAGCACCACATGGACGTCGTCATGAGCATGTGCGACACCGTCTCGGTGCTCGATTTCGGCCAGAAGATCGCCGAAGGAACGCCGGCCGAGGTCCAGGCCCACCCGAAGGTGATCGAGGCCTACCTCGGCGGCGACGTCGCCGAGGCGCAGGCGGCATGAGCGCGTCGACGCGGCCATGCTGACGATCTCGAATCTCGTCGCCGGCTACGGCAAGGTGCAGGTGCTGCACGGCATCTCGATCGAGGTCGCCAAGGGCCAGATCGTCACCCTGATCGGCTCGAACGGCGCGGGCAAGACGACGACGATGCGGGCCGTCTCGGGGATGATCATGCCGACCTCGGGCGAGATCACGCTCAACGGCGAGCGCATCGACGGCAAGGAGTCGTACGACATCGCCAAGCGCGGCCTGGCGCACTCGCCCGAGGGCCGGCGCGTCTTCGCGACGATGTCGGTCACCGACAACCTGCGCCTCGGCGCTTTCCCGCGCCTCTCGGGCAGCCGGCCGCGCGGCGACGTCGATGGCGACCTCGAGCGGGCGATGGATCTGTTCCCGCGCCTCAAGGAACGGCGCGCCCAGCTCGCCGGCACGCTCTCGGGCGGCGAGCAGCAGATGCTGGCGATGGCGCGCGCGACCATGCTCAACCCCAACGTCGTCCTCCTCGACGAGCCGTCGATGGGGCTGGCGCCGATCCTCGTCAACGAGGTCTTCAAGATCATCGGCCGGCTCAAGGAGCAAGGCGTGACGATGCTCCTGGTCGAGCAGTTCGCCGCCGCCGCCCTCGCCGTCGCCGACTACGGCTACGTGCTCGAGAACGGCCGCATCTCGGTGCACGGGCCGGCGGCCCGGCTGCGCGACGACCCGGCCGTCAAGGCCGCGTACCTGGGCGGCTCGCACTGAGATCGCGACGGTGCGCGCACCGCGCGTGCCGGCCTTGCATGCCAGAATTCGCGACCTTTTCGTCGCTGCCCGTCACCGCTTGAACCTCGTCTTTCCGCATACGTTCGTGCCGTGGTTCCGCACGGTCGCGCCGCACATCCACGCCTATCACGGCAAGACCTTCGTCGTCGCCATCGCCGGCGAGCTGATCGCCGCCGGCAAGCTCGCCTCGTTCGCACAGGACCTCGCGATCCTGCAGGCGATGGGTATCAAGATCGTCCTCGTCCACGGCTTTCGGCCGCAGGTCGACGAGCAGCTCCGCTCCAAGGGACACGCGGCGCGCCACAGCAATGGCATGCGGATCACCGACGAGGTCGCCCTCGACAGTGCCCAGGAGGCCGCCGGCCAGCTGCGCTTCGAGATCGAGGCGGCGTTCTCGCAGGGCCTGCCGAACACGCCGATGGCCAACGCGATCGTCCGCGTCGTCTCGGGCAACTTCCTCACCGCGCAGCCGGTCGGCGTCGTCGACGGCGTCGACTTCATGCACAGCGGCATCGTCCGCAAGGTCGACGCGACGGCGATCCGGCGCGCGATCGACATCGGCGCGATGATCCTGCTCTCGCCCTTCGGCTTCTCGCCGACCGGCGAGGCGTTCAACCTGACGATGGAAGACGTCGCGACGAGCACGGCGATCGCCCTGCAGGCCGACAAGCTCCTCTTCGTCACCGAGGTGCCGGGGATCCGCGAGGACCAGACCGATCTGCAGTCGCCGATCGACACCGAGCTGGCCCTGGCAGACGCCGAGAAGCTGCTCGCCGCGCTGCCGCCGCCGCTCGTTCCGACCGACACCGCGTTCTACCTGCGCCACTGCGTTCGCGCCTGTCGCGGCGGCGTCGAGCGCTCGCACATCCTGCCGTTCGCGATCGACGGATCGCTCCTGATGGAGGTTTTCACGCACGACGGCATCGGCACGATGGTCGTCGACGAGAAGCTCGAGAGCCTGCGCCAGGCGAGCGCCGACGACATCGGCGGCGTGCTCCATCTGATCGAGCCGTTCGAGCGCGACGGCACCCTGGTCAAGCGCGACCGGACCGAGATCGAGCGCGACATCAGCGACTACACCGTGATCGAGCACGACGGCGTGATATTCGGTTGCGCCGCGCTCTATCCGTATCCGGAAGGCAAGACCGGGGAAATGGCGGCGTTCACCGTTTCGCCCCAGGTCCAGGGCCAGGGCGACGGCGAGCGGATATTGAAGCGGGTCGAGCAGCGCGCGCGCGCGCTCGGCCTGGAAAGCATATTCGTTCTGACGACCCGGACGATGCACTGGTTCATCAAGCGCGGTTTCGTCCAGGTCGATGCCGACTGGCTCCCGGAGGCGCGCAAGCGCAAATACAACTGGGATCGGCGCTCGCAGGTATTCGTCAAGAAACTCGCCTGAGCCGGATATTCAATCGTAAAAGAGGGTGTTCAGCGCCCGGAGACGGAAATGGCAAGAACCGTGCAGTGCGTATATCTGAAGCGCGAGGCCGAGGGGCTCGATTTCGCGCCTTATCCGGGCGAGCTGGGCAAGCGTATCTACGCCTCGGTGAGCAAGGAGGCGTGGGCGGCGTGGATGAAACACCAGACCATGCTGGTCAACGAGAATCGCCTCAATCTCGCCGACCAGCGGGCGCGTCAATACCTCGCGCGCCAGATGGAGAATTTCTTCTTCGGCGGCGGCGCCGAGCAGCCGAGCGGATACGTGCCGCCGACCTCCTGAATCTCTTCTACAATCGCCGCCGGGATTCGGTCCGAAACTCGAACAAAGGATTCGCCGTGGCGACACTGCAGGAACTGATGGCGCAGCGAGAAACGCTCGAACGGCAGATCGAGCAAACCAAGAAACAGGAGCGCGGCGACGCGATCGAGAAGGTCCGTGCCCTGATGGCCGAATATGGCCTGACGGTTGCCGATCTCGGCAATCGGGCGGGCGGCGGCAAGGCCAAGAAAACCAAGGCGAGCGGCAACAAGGTCGCCGCCAAGTATCGAAACGCCTCGACCGGGGAATCATGGAGCGGGCGCGGGCTGCAGCCGCGCTGGCTGAAGGCGGCGCTGGCGAGCGGTCGCAAGATCAGCGACTTCGTGATCTGACGCGAACCGGCGCCCTCTCGGGCGCGGCGGCGGGCTCGCGTGAGCGAGCGAGAATGGCGAGTCGCCTTCGAATCCGGATTCGGCTCACGCGCGCCGCGCGCCGGCACCCCTCGATTCCATGATCCCGCCCGCCTTCATCCACGAACTCCTCACCCGCGTCGATATCGTCGAGATCGTCGGCCGCTCGGTCGAGCTGAAGCGCGCCGGGTCGACGTGGAAGGGCCTCTGCCCTTTCCACGGCGAGAAGTCGCCGAGCTTCACCGTCACGCCGTCGCGCCAGACCTACCACTGCTTCGGCTGCGGCGTCCACGGCAACGCGGTCGGCTTCCTGATGGAGCAGCACGGCATGGGCTTCGTCGAAGCCGTCCGCGACCTCGCCCAGCAAGCCGGGCTCAGCGTTCCCGAAGAAGCCGGACAGCCGGGCGACCGCGAGGAGGCGGCGCGGCAGAAGCAGAAGCAGCTCACGCTGAGCGACGTGCTCGCCCGCGCCGCCGAGGGCTATCGGCGCCAGCTGAAGGCGAGCGATCGCGCCATCGCGTACCTCAAGGGACGCGGGCTGAGCGGCGAGGTCGCGGCCCGCTTCGGCCTCGGCTACGCGAGCGAGGGCTGGCGCGGCCTGGCGAGCGTCTTCCCGAGCTACGAGGATCCGCTGCTCGAGGAAAGCGGGTTGGTCATCGCTCACGAGGGCGACGCGCCATCGGGCGAGGGCGACGAGGGGGCGACCAAGAAGCGTTACGACCGCTTCCGCGACCGGATCATGTTTCCGATCCGCTCGGTGCAAGGATCGGTGATCGGCTTCGGCGGCCGCGTCCTCGACCGCGGCGAGCCCAAGTACCTCAACTCGCCCGAGACGCCGGTCTTCAGCAAGGGCCGCGAGCTCTACGGCCTGTTCGAGGCGCGCACCGCCATCCGCCAACGCGGCCACGCCCTGGTCGTCGAGGGCTACATGGACGTCGTCGCGCTCGCCCAGGCCGGCTTCGAGAACGCGGTGGCGACGCTCGGCACCGCGTGCACGGCCGAGCACGTGCAAAAGCTGGTGCGGTTCACCGACTCGGTCGTCTTCAGCTTCGACGGCGACAGCGCCGGCCGACGCGCCGCCGGCCGCGCCCTCGAGGCGAGCTTGGCGCACGCCGTCGACACGCGCACCTTCCGCTTTCTTTTCCTGCCCGAAGAGCACGACCCCGACAGCTTCGTCCGCGAGCGCGGCGCCGAGGCGTTCGAGCAGGCGATCGCGGCGGCGGTGCCGTTATCGCGCCAGATCGTCGCCCGTGCCGCCGAGGACGTCGACCTCGCCACCGCCGAAGGGCGGGCTCGGTTCCTCGCCAACGGCCGCCCGCTCTGGTCGGCGATGCCCGACGGCATGCTCAAGCGCCAGCTGCTCGGCGAGTTCGCGGCGCGTGGCACGCTGCCGGTCGACGAGCTCGCCGCGGCCTGGCGGGCCACCGGGCCAGGCGGCCCAATCGGCGGATCGCGGCCACGATCGCCGATCCCGACGCGGCCGCGGCCGCAGCGCCGCGGCGCCCGCCCGCTGATGCGCGAGCCCGCCGACCGGATCGCCTGGATGCTGCTGCTTGAGAGCGGCTGGTGGGAGACCCTGAACGGCGCCGATCACGCGACGCTCTGCGCCCTGCCCGGCTGGCATGGCGAGCTGTTCCGCTTTCTCGATCGGCAGGCGACCGAGCACGGCGGCCAGCCCTGGGCGGCCTTGCGCGAGCGTCTCGCCGGCGAGCCGTGGGCCGCGTCGGCGCTGGCCCTCGTCGACGCCGAGGATCCGGCGATCGAGCCCCGCGCCGAGGAGCTGCCGCTCTCGCTCGACCAGCTCCGCGCCGCGCCCGAGCGGCAGGGCGCCATGCGTGTTCTCGGCCAGATTTGACCCGCGAGGCAACGCCTTCGTTGTATAATTGAAGGCTTTCGCGATCGCGGCAACGTGACGGCAGCACCTCCGGCCCCGGCCACCCTTTCGACAAAGGGTCATCCCCAAAGGCCACCTTCTCCGCAAGGGCTGCAGCATCGGACGGTCGAGCCCCTCGAGGTTGCGTCGTCAGTCACCCCGCACCGGCTCGCCCGGCGTTCGACCCTTGGGTCGCGTCGCGCGGGCCGCGCTTCGCGTCCACCGACATCGATACGACCTTGAATTCCGCACGAAAGTGCGCAGTTCGATAGTTGGGCTCGCCGCGCGCGGCAGCCCGTGACCATTCGAGGAACCGCATGACCGCCAAAAAGCCCATCCCGTCGAAAGCCGCCAGCCCGGCTGCCAAAGCCAAGCCCGTCGCCGTCGAGCCGAAGAAGAAGGCGGCGCCGGCAGCGAAGGCCGCCGAGCCCGTGGCCAAGGGGAAAGGCATCGTCGCGAGCAAGGGCGTCGCGGCAAAGAAGGGCAAGGGCGACGACAAGGCCGCCAAGCCCGAAGCGTCTGACGTCGACCTGTCGGACCTCGAAGCCGACCTCGAAGGCGAACCGGTCATCGTCGCCGAGGCCGACGTCGCCAAGGCCAAGCCGCTGCGCATGAAGGTCAGCCGCGCCAAGGAGCGCGCGCTGATGCGCGAATTCGGCCTCGACGAGACCCAGCTCACCGAGGAAGAGGTCGCCAAGCGCCGCCAGGAGCTGAAGACGCTCATCAAGATGGGCAAGACGCGCGGCTTCCTCACCCACCAGGAGATCAACGACCACCTGCCCGAAAAGCTCGTCGACCACGAGATCCTCGAGGCGATCGTGTCGATGCTCAACGACATGGGCATCGCCGTCTACGAGCAGGCGCCCGACGCGGCGACGCTGCTGATCGCCGGCGGCGGCGCGACCACCGCCACCGAGGAAGAGGCCGAGGAAGCGGCCGAAGCCGCGCTCTCGACCGTCGACTCCGAGTTCGGCCGCACGACCGACCCGGTGCGCATGTACATGCGCGAGATGGGCACGGTCGAGCTGCTGACGCGCGAAGGCGAGATCGAGATCGCCAAGCGGATCGAGGGCGGCCTGCAGGCGATGATGCTGGCGATCAGCGCCTCGCCGACGACGATCGCGGAGATCCTGGTCTACGCGGACCGCATCGCTTCGGGCGAGATGAAAATCTCGGAGGCCGTCGACGGCTTCGTCTCCGAAGGCGAGGCCGACGACTACGTCGCCGAGGAAGACGTCGACTTCTTCGACGAGGAAGACGACGACGACGGCAACGGCGGCTCGAAGGCGCTGACCAAGAAGCTCGAGGAGCTGAAGGCGGCGGCGCTCGTCAAGTTCGACTCGCTGCGGATCAACTTCGAGAAGATGCGGCGCGCGTTCGAGAAGGAGGGCTACCAGTCGCCCGCCTACAACCGCGCCCAGCAGGCGATCAGCAGCGAGCTGATGACGATCCGCTTCACGGTCAAGACGATCGAGAAGCTCTGCGCGATCCTGCGCTCGCAGGTCGAGGACGTGCGCCGCTACGAGCGCGAGCTGCGCAAGATCCTGGTCGACAAGTGCGGCATGCCGCAGGAATACTTCATCAAGAACTTCCCGCCCAACATCCTCAACCTCAAGTGGGCCGAGAAGGAAGTCGCGGCGGGCAAGCCGTACAGCGTGATCCTGACCCGCAACCTGCCGCCGGTGCAGGAGCTGCAGAAAAAGCTCACCGAGCAGCAGGCGCGCGCCGTCGTGCCGCTCGAGGACCTGAAGCGCATCAACAAGCGCATGAACGAAGGCGAGCGGTCGTCGCGCGACGCGAAGAAGGAAATGATCGAGGCCAACCTGCGCCTCGTGATCTCGATCGCCAAGAAGTACACCAACCGCGGCCTGCAGTTCCTCGACCTGATCCAGGAAGGCAACATCGGCCTGATGAAGGCGGTCGACAAGTTCGAATACCGGCGCGGCTACAAGTTCTCGACCTACGCGACGTGGTGGATCCGCCAGGCGATCACGCGCTCGATCGCCGACCAGGCGCGCACGATCCGCATCCCGGTGCACATGATCGAGACGATCAACAAGATGAACCGGCTCTCCCGCCAGCATCTGCAGGAGTTCGGCTTCGAGCCGGACGCGCCGACGCTGGCCGAGAAGATGGAGATCCCCGAGGACAAGATTCGCAAGATCATGAAGATCGCCAAGGAGCCGATCTCCATGGAGACGCCGATCGGCGACGACGACGACTCGCACTTGGGCGACTTCATCGAGGACACCAACAACACCGCGCCGATCGAGGCGGCGATGCAGGCGGGACTGCGCGACGTCGTCAAGGACATCCTCGACTCGCTGACGCCGCGCGAGGCCAAGGTGCTGCGCATGCGCTTCGGCATCGAGATGTCGACCGACCACACCCTGGAAGAGGTCGGCAAGCAGTTCGACGTCACGCGCGAGCGGATCCGCCAGATCGAGGCCAAGGCGATCAGGAAGCTCAAGCACCCGAGCCGTTCGGACAAGCTGCGCACCTACCTCGATACGCTCTGACGTTCGCTGCACGCAACAAGGGGTTCCCGCCGCGAGGCTGGAACCCCTTTTGCTTGGCGTTGCCGCGATAAACTCGCGATCGATGGCCCGCTCGACCTTACCGGCATGACCCAGGTTCTGCAGCGCACCGTGCTGTTCGCCGACCTGCGCGGCAGCACCTCGATGTACGAGACGCTCGGCAACGCCGACGCCACGGCCGTCGTCACGCGCAGCGTCGCCCTGCTCGCGCGGATCGTCGTCGCCCATCGCGGCCAGGTCGTCAAGACGCTCGGCGACGGCCTGATGGCGGTGTTCGAGACGCCGGCCGAGAGCGTTGCCGCCGCCGACGACATGCACGACTCGCTGGCCCGGATCAGCATGGCCGAGGAGGCGCAGGCTGAGGCGGCGAACGACGAGCGCGCCGAAGACACGGACCCGGCCGACGCCGGCGCGCCCACCCTGCCGCCGCGGCCCCCTGTCCCGCTCAAGCTCCAGGTCGGGCTCGCCCACGGCGAGGTCGTCGAGATGTCGGGCGACGTCTTCGGCGACGCGGTCAACGTCGCCGCCCGCCTGCTCGATCACGCCGGCGACAACGAGACGCTTGCCACCTCCAGCGTCGTCGACGAGCTCGGCGACTGGGAGCGGTCGCGCTTTCGCAGCCTCGACCGGATGCAGCTGCGCGGCCGCGTCGAGCCGGTTCACGTCCACCTGCAGGAAGCGGTGCGCCGCTTCGGCGACACGGCAGCCACCGCCTACGGCGAGATGATGCTTCCGGTGGCCGAGCCGGAAGGCATCCGCCTCGTCTGGCTCGACCTCAACCGGATCTACGCCGGAACGAGCCTGCCCGTCATCCTCGGCCGCAGCCCGCAGGCGACCTACATCATCGACGACACCCGGGTCTCGCGCTCGCACGCGCGGATCGACTGGCACGGCGGCACCTTCCAGCTGGTCGACCTCAGCTACAACGGCACCTACGTGCGCTTCGACAACGACCCCGAGATCATCAGCCTCAGGCGTGGCGCCTGCACTCTGCACGGCAGCGGCGTGATCGGCCTCGGCGCACCGCCGTCCGAGCCGATCAGCCCGTGCGTCCGCTTCGAGGTGATGAAGTTCGCCGACACGCAGCGGCAAACCCCGTTCGAATTCGGCATCAAGTCCTGAGGCGATGACGGTCGCCGCCGAGCCGGCATTCGCGCACGGCAGCGCGCCCGCCACCGCCGTCGTCCTCTGCAACCTCGGCACGCCCGACGCGCCGACGCCGGCAGCGGTGCGCCGCTACCTCGCCGAGTTCCTGAGCGATCGGCGCGTCGTCGAGATTCCGCGCCTCCTCTGGTGGCCGATACTGCACGGCGTCGTCCTGCGCGTGCGGCCGGCGCGCTCGGCACGCAAGTACGCGAGCATCTGGACCCCGGCCGGCTCGCCGCTCAAGGTCTGGACCGAAAAGCAGGCGGTCCTGCTCGAAGGCTATCTCGGCCAGCGCGGCCACCGCGTCGTCGTCCGCTACGCGATGCGCTACGGAACGCCATCGATCGCGAGCGTGCTCGACGCCGTCAAGGCGGCCGGCGCCGACAAGGTTCTCATCCTGCCGCTCTACCCGCAATACGCGGCATCGACGACGGCGAGCATCGGCGACGCGCTCGCGGCGTGGATGCGGCGCGTCCGCAACCTGCCCGAGCTCCGCCTCGTCAAGCACTACCACGACGACCCCGGCTACATCGACGCGCTCGCCCGGCGCGTCCTCGAGCACTGGCGCGTCAACGGCCGGCCCGACAAGCTCGTCCTCAGCTTCCACGGCCTGCCGCGCCGCTCCCTCACGCTCGGCGATCCCTATCACTGCGAGTGCCTGAAGACAGGCCGGCTCGTCGCCGAGCGGCTCGGGGTGGGCGACGATGTCGTCGTCGTCACCTTCCAGAGCCGCTTCGGCAAGGCCGAATGGCTGCAGCCCTATACCGAGCCGACGCTGATCGCGCTGGCGCGTGCCGGCGTCGGCCGCGTCGACGTTTTCTGCCCCGGCTTCACGTCCGATTGCCTCGAGACGCTCGAGGAAATCGACCAGGAGGCACGCGCCGCCTTCCTCGCCGCGGGCGGCCGCCAGTTCGGCTACGTGCCTTGCCTCAACGACCAGCATGAATGGCTCGCCGCGCTCGCCGACATCGCCATCCGCCATCTCCAGGGATGGAACACCGCGCCGCCCGCTGCCGATGCGGCCGATGGGCTCGAGGCGCAGCGGCGCCGGGCGCTCGCCGCCGGCGCCGCGGCCTGAGACTCCCCTGAATCGCGGGAGCGCCGATTGCAAGTCGGGATTCGGCCGATTGCGACAAGCGCCCGGCGACGTGATAGTCGGCAGCTCCGCGAGCCGCGCCAAGCGCTGCCCCTTCCCGACACCCCGAACAAGAGTGAGAAAGACATGAGACAGCTTCGCCAGATCGTCGTCGGCTCCGCGCTGACGCTTGCCGCCGTCGCGGCCATTGCGCAGGTCCCTGCGGGCTATCCGGCCGGATATGCCGCGACCATCGATGCCGCCAAGAAGGAGGGCAAGGTCGTCGTCTACAGCACGACCGACACGGCGGCAGCCAACTTCCTGATCAAGGACTTCCAGGCGCTCTATGCCGGCATCTCGGTCGAGTACAACGACATGAACTCGACCGAGGTCTACAAC